>CBDUGV010000222.1:0-7681 GCA_965366815.1 uncultured Bdellovibrionales bacterium
CTGTTCCTGAACTTCGGAAGGAGGTTGCTGCGGAACCGGTGTAGTACTTTGGTTAAGAATTCCGTGCAGCGGTCCAGGTGTCCCCATGTCAGTGCCGCCAGGGATGTTAAAACCATCCCAGTGCCCTGCACTATCTCTTCCAGTCGACGTTGCAGATGACAGTCGCAACCAATGTGGCCGCGCTTGTTCAAATGGGGGTGGAAGTCCGCCTCCTCCTTCAATCGTTCCTGGCGTAGTCCCTTCGAACGTATCTTCTTCGAAATCCCCATTGTTCATCGTCAGGCAGCCGCGAAATACCCCGCAGAGCTCACAGGCACAGGCGATTCGTTTGTTCCAGAATATCCATCGAGTTTCCCCGTCGTATTCGAGCTTCGTAGCCATGTCTTTTGGCCAATTATCGTCGACTTCTAGATTTGGCGCGTTATTTGGTCGTGTGCACTTAAGTGGTTCTCCAGGAGCTCCACTGGTGCTGCGTTCTTTCCCCGGCCAGACGTTGCTGAATTTATCGATGACTCGAATCTGATGATCTTTGTTTTTGTCTCCCTCGTAGCCCGCTTTCGATTCGCGGTTTGCATGATAGGTAAGCATTGGCTGTCGACGTGTTTCAGTATTATAAGCCCTGAGCGCTCCAGATTTTGAACCAAACTCCCAGGCGGCTGTTACTGCGAGAAAGAAGTCTCGACGGAGCGGATCGGTGAACATATTGAACCGCGTATTGGTCAATGGGCCAACGGTGCCGCCATAAAAGATGTATTTATCCTGATTTGCGCTCTCAGATGAGTTGATATCTAAGCGCTCGAGGTCGTTGTACGGGTTTCCGTAGCGGGCTCGGCGAAACGAAGGAGCGAGTCCCTGTGGCATTTGCTCCGTTTTGCCGACCTGGCGAATCTGCGTCGGCAGATTGACGGTGGCTTGCCACATTTCTGGTGATACCAAGCGGGTGTATTCGACAATATTGGCGGTTTTCCAAAGGAGCTGTTGATCTTGTGAGTTGGAGAATATCTCCTGGTTGCGTTTTGGCCAGCACCAGGCAGCACTCAGGTCGTTTTGACCCCATCCTTGCCACCATGCCGCCGGTCTCAGGCTGGCAAAACGCCAAACGAAGTTAGGTTGGAGCGCCTTGGCATATACTTGAGCCGGTTGGGTCACATCCATCGGCCCTTCGCCCTGTTGTAAGAGAAATTCACCCTGCCGCCAAGCTGGGTCCTTCCATTTTTCGGTTGCAATACCGTGGTCGGATTTTAGGTCGGCTAATGCTTGTGGATCATGTGTGGATTTTTGTGTCTGCATTGTTGCAGATCGCAAGAACTCTGGACGGTTGTCTTTGCCGTCGAACATGGTTGGGTCCACACTATGCGAACCTGCTTTGGCAACAATAATTTCAAACTCGGGAACATAGTATTCCCAGACGTACTTTTTCTGATTGAAGTACGGTGGCAAAGTAAGTTCTGGCTTACATGGCCATTTTAGACTGGTTGGGTTTGGGCAATTCGCCTCACAGAGCGGTTCGTAACTGGGATGTTGTTCGACTTTGCGTGGTTCAAAGCATTCGATAAATCGCTGGACATGCAGAATTGTCCGGCTATCGCCTGTGTAGTGACGCCATGCCTTGCTGCGAGGATAATGCCCGTCGTTGAGGTCTTTCTCTGAGCGAATCGCGATCTTACCAAAGGTCTTTCCCTGAAGTGTAACCGTGCGAGTCGGGATATCACCTTGGCTACTATGAACTCTTCGAGCAACCTGCTTCCCGTAGCCATTTGCGACTTGATTGAATTTTGGAAGTTCCTGCCTGAGAATCTGGCAGATCTTTTTACTAGCCTGCGGAAGTTGATCGTCTTCCTTGCAATAGCTTGGCAGCTGATAGCCACCAAAATCTCTTTGCCCCTGCGCCTTGGCCTCCGTCGTAAACAACAGAAGTACAACGGCGAGAGAAAGCCCCGCTTTGAAAAAACCAGCCACGATCCTTAACCCGTAATGAGCTACATTCGCGTCAGGACCCCAACTCAGCTACCTGAGGCAGCTCAGCCAGAGTTTGAGAGCACGAATGCCGCTCAATTAACCCTCAATACAATATATTTGGAGTTTCCACCCAACCACGATCCACTTGCCTCATTAACCATTGTAGTGAGCAGCTCGGAAGGTGTGATGAAAAAAATTATCTGGAGCTAGAAAGAAACTTTGAAACCCACAGGAATTTACTGCATCATAGTTCTTGTTGGGGTTTAAGCAAGAAGAAGCAGCGACCTAGCAAGCAAACTAGAAAATTGCACTGAAGTGAAAAATATTTAGCACACCTTTTCGCAACAGTTGTAAAATCTAGATGAGGCTATCATGGGTTAAGGGGCGGCAATGGATTATGATCATTCGCATGGCTCCTCGTCCGTTGGGTTGGTACTAGAAGGTTCGCAGTCGGTTGAAGAGGGTAGTCAGACGCTCCTGGAGCGTCAACTGAAACACCTTATTGGCGCTGAGTTTTCAGCGCATCCGCTGCAATATCGTCGGATCTTATCCGCGGCCGAGGTTGACGGCTATAGAACAGAGCTCATCACTGAAGATGGTGTAGTAAACATTTGTCTTTTAGATCGAGTGATTCTGCGAGTCCGTATAGCGCCAGACAACTTAGTTCCCGGTGGTTGGGAGGACAAGCTCGCCGTAGTATGCGCGCAGGTGCGCTTGATGAGATTGATCGAAGAGCAACCATCCCTCCAGTCCTCAATCGAGAGCGGAACTCTCGAGTTAGAAGAGCCGCTCCTATTAGAACTTAAGAATATTCTTGGATTACCGAACCAAACTGAAATCGAAGTAAAATCACTCACGTTTCCCGGCGCGCGGCAGCTTCAGCTGCTGCACGACGGGAATGTCGTGGCCAGTTTGATATACAATCCCATTCTTCGCCTTGTTCTTGAGTTTCGAATTGATCCTCTTGCCATTCTCGATGTTGACGGTGGGTATGAAGCCCGAACCTTTATCAATACTCTCACCAATGATTCGCTGATTCAGTTGATAAAACGCTCCGAAGAAGAGTTTGCTGCATTGGGTATTGATCAACATGCGATCAACAAGATCCGAGAAGAAATTAATCTGGTCGGAGAAGACTCGCAGATTGGCATTCTGAAACTGGTTTCCAATCCTGAAATACGGGTTCTTGCGATGGGAGAGTCGCACCTTGGATTTGGCGATCCCAATCGGCGAAGCGCTCTTCGTCTGATGAGAAAACTACAGCAAAACGGTATCACCCATTTCGCAATTCCCCTGCCCCAAGAGGAGAATCCTCGATTGCAACAAGCGTTAAATCAACGAGATGTGCGACGATATTGGCTCGAACGGGCGGCCCAACGAGCTGAAATCACTGTGAGCTCAGAGTGGACCGTGATGCTACAGCGGGCCCATGATATTGGTCTCAATGTTACTGCGGTTGGCTCCTGTCATCCTGATCATATGTGCCAAATGGTCAAGAGGATAGAGCGGACTCTTAGCTCCGGTGCGCAGAATCGAGTGCTCCTTTGGCTTGAGAATCACTATCTGGCGAGGAATGCGCAGCAACGGCCGAGCGTCGGCACTCTGCTAAAACAGCAATTTGGCATTCGACAGGTAGCCACAGTTGCGACGCTGAGCCATCAACTGCCGGATGCTCCGCTGAAGATTCTGACAGAAGGCCCTGGTGTGATTGAAAGCCTGAAACGACCAGTACTGATACGTATGGCCGAAGCCCCCCTTCTTCGTCGGCTCCCTTGGTCGATAGGCTCAGCCCATCGCTACGAAGCGTGGGACTATATTCTCTTGTATCCTGGAAGCGAATCACGGTTTCAGTCAAACTAGCGCTTTTGTTGCACTTCTTACATTCTCTGCCATAATCGCAGTGATGAATCATTGGCAGAATCTACTAATTCTCTTTTTTCTCATCGTTATTCCTCGCAGCGCTTTCGCGGATACTCCAGTGCGTGTTGCAGTTCTCAGCGAACACAGTGGTCGACAGGCCAGTTTCGGTGCTGAGTGTGATGAAGGATTGGCCGTCGCACGCGCCACTGCGCCCAAGAACGTTCAGATCGATTATCTGTATGGCGATTCTCAAGGCAAGCCGAAAGCTGCTCTCTCAGAATTTCGAAAACTAGTGGAAGTTGATGGTGCGGTCGTGGCTATCGCCATGGGCACGCATATCTGTATGCCGTTGAAGCCGATTGCGGCTCAATTAAAAATTCCGCTGCTCTGTCTTTCGAGTCATGCAGAACTTTTGGATGAAAACCCCTATCTTTTTCGGTTTTGGACTTCGACTCGGGCTGAGGGGCAGGTGTTAGCCGAAGCCTTCAATAAGCTACCCGGAAAGAAAGTAGCGTTTCTCAGCATTGACGACGAATACCCCCTGTCTCTTGCTGAGCATGCAAAGTTTCATTTTGAGAAGCTCGGCGGAAAGGTTGTCCAGGCCGAAATAGTGTTGCCAGGTGAGACGGATGTTTCATCTATGGTGGCACGTATCATGCGGACGAAGGCCTCTGGCGTATTTGTCAACGTCGGCGTTCAGGAGGTTGGCTCGATTTTGCGCAAGTTTCGCGAGCAACAGCGAAGCGTTCGACTGTTCTCGAACATGCGCATCAGATCGAAAGGTGTTGCAGATGCCGCTGGTCTTCATGTGGTGGAAGGTGTTGTATTTGTCGATGTCGATGTCGAGAAGCCATTTTTTACGCACAAGCTGAGAAAATTAAAACCGAACGCAGTTCCAGCTTCGATCAACTATACATGCTATGCTGCCTTAGCTGCCGCGATTCAAGCGGTTGACGCTGCCGCGACCCCGGCTACGAAAGAAAGCGTTCACAAATCGCTGAGCAAGCTCGATAGGATACAGTTGTTGGACGGACATCTCGAAATGAAGGATAGAGAGGCGCAACTCATGCCGCGGCTCAAAGTATTTCGAAAGGGGAAAGTGTGGACTCTCCCTAGATCTTCCTAAGGATTCATATGGAACCAGCGGATCGAGATAAGCTACGAGCAATGATTGAACAGCAGATTCCTGCGGTCGAACAAGAAATTGAGCGACTCAAGGAGCATTGTAAACCTGTTGCGCCTGATAATGCGATTGGTCGACTGACTCGGATGGAAGCAATAAACGCCAAGAGCATTAATGAAGCGAATTTGCGATCGGCAAAGGCCCGGTTAAATAAGCTTCATACTGCCCTCAGCAAGTTGGACGACCCGCAGTTCGGCATTTGCAGTGAATGCGGGGAGGAAATACCCGCTGCTCGACTGCTCGCCCGGCCTGAAAGTACACGCTGTGTTTTATGCGCCGCGTAGCTTGCTGTTTTCGGGTAGCTTCAGTACGCTGAATAATTCTCTCAAATGTGTGTCTAAGGAATTACTATGAAGAACTGGCAGCTTTTTACACTTCTTACATGGACCTTTTTTTGCTCAAGTCTGTTCACGACTTTTATACCAACTGAGCTTCGGGCTGAAGAGCAGGCGGCGAGCACGGTCACAGCAAAAGCGACCTTTGCTGGTGGATGTTTCTGGTGCATGGAAGGACCCTTTGACAAGATCGATGGGGTGATATCAACGACCTCTGGGTATGCAGGCGGGCAGGTGAAGGATCCCACCTATGGGCAAGTTTCCTCTGGGCGAACGGGTCATACCGAAGTGGTGCAGATTGTCTTTGATCCGAAGAAAGTGAGCTATGAAAGACTATTGGATGTCTTTTGGAAGAATATTGATCCGACGGTGAAGAACCAGCAGTTTTGCGATCGCGGTTCGCAGTATCGCTCGGAAATTTTCTATCATGACGAGGAGCAGAAAAAGCTGGCCTCGGCGAGCAAGGCAAAACTCCAGAACTCGAAAGTACTTCCTGCTGATGTAGTGACCGAAGTGACCAAGTTAGATGCCTTCTATCCGGCTGAAGAATATCATCAGGATTACTACATGAAGAATCCGATTCGCTATAAAATGTATCGCAGCGGCTGTGGTAGAGATCGCCGTTTACAAGAGCTCTGGGGTGAGACAGACTAAGGAGGAGAAGTGAGCAGGTATATCGCTTTTCATCTGATACCAAGCGAAGAGCAGAAGAACGTTCTACAAGGGCTTTCAGAGAAGCTTGCAGAGAGGTTTGATGGCCCCGCCTTTGAACCGCATTTAACGCTCTACTGGGGTAAGCAACGAGAGGAGGTTGACGCGGTCGAACAGCTGCAGTTGCTGCTGCCGGAATTGCGGCCGATCCAGCTTCGAGTTGGACAGGTCGTGGCATCTGAGGTGTGGACTAAGGCGCTGCATCTCAGCATCGAAGCAAATTCGGAGCTGCTTTCCTTGAGTGAACGACTCTCAGCCTGTTTTTCCAATCCAGAGACCTATGTCTTTAGCCCGCATATTACATTGTTGTATGCATCACTCACCCCTGAGCAGAGAGCTGAACTCCTGGCAGAAATCGGAGAGATTTCCATTGAGCAAGTGGAGCTGAACTGTGTGCGAATCATCAGTGCCCAGCCGGAGTACAATAAACGTGAGCATATGGAAGCCGAGACTCGAATTTTCTCGGCGATGCTAGAGGCAAGCTCGCCATCTGCTCAATAGTCTAGCAAGATCAAATACCTACCACTTTTGACATCTATCCTTCCCACGACTACTGTTTGGTTGCGTATTTCTAGTTTTAATCTGCTAGATTTAGATGATCTTTGAAGTTTTCTGGCTCATAGAAGTAGTGTCGTTGTGACAATAGCGCTTTCCTCTGTCTTGCATAGGTAAAGTGCTGTTGTCGCAACGGAGCCTCAAATTTTCATTGGAATATATGCTTGATTGCATGGTTCTGTATGAGCTTGAACTCCATTAGTGCGGGCGGGTCGTTGAACCCATTACAGCAAACAGATCTTTTCACGAGGTGCTCCAGGCACCATCACAGTCCCTGGACTCCTCGTGAGTCCGCAACTAACGAGAGAGGAAACTCATCATGCGTATGAGCGCAAAAACACGAACCGCTATTCGGCGGCGTCCACTCGGTGCCAACCAGAAGGATGATGATCTGGTGGCTGCGATCGAGGTCAGCAGTCACAAGGTCGCCTGGCAAATCTCACACCCGACCGCTGGTCTGATCGATTGCGGCGAAGCAAAGTTTGCCGCTTTCGCAGAGGAAATGGTCGGAGTCGGCTGGCTCGACTGTGGTACTGGTGATGTGGTGACCACGCCAATCTTGATCGCCTTGGGTTGTGACGAGGCCTTGCGCCAAATGCAGATCTCGAAGCGATTCACGATGGTCAACATCAAGCGACTGACAGGTTCCGTTCAGCAGCATATGCAGGTGTTTCTCAACGAAACATTTGAGCGTGTGCTGGCTGCATTGGACCCAGCGAAGACGTTTGCCGAACAGCTCCGCTCGGTTTTCGGTCGCCCATTTGCGACGATCTGGAAGAACTCGTCGACCCAGGCTTCCTGTGATCGGTTCGCCACCTTTGTTCCTGGCGGAAATGCCGAGATCGCTGAACTGACGGGAGCCATTCCCACGCGTCGGTTCTTTGGTCCGGCAATTGACCACATTATCAACAAGGAACGTGGTCACTACGATGACACCACGCATATCACCCTTGGCTGTGGCCTGTTGACGGGCTTGTTAAGCATGATTCCTGAAATCGGGCCAACCATTGCCGGAACGCTGGCGGCATTGGTCGCCTTCTTTTTGGGTTCCAACTTTTTGCCTCTTTCGAACTTCTGG
>CBDUGV010000223.1:0-7649 GCA_965366815.1 uncultured Bdellovibrionales bacterium
GGACTCGAGCTGGTGAAGTTATTCTTGCTGGAGACGCTAAACCACCCACATTCGTTTGGGCATAGGCAGATTGAACTGTAAGCCATCGCTGCGCTTTTTTGAGCGAGGCCAATTCGGCTTGTGCCGCTTCGTATTCGCTCGCCTGTTCAGCGAGTGATTGCTGCTCACTACGGAGTTCCTCAATTGCACTGCGCAAGGCCGCTTCCTGCGACTGAACTGCGGCGAGTAGCGTTGGTAGCTGGGCCTCCGAGTAGCTTGACTCAGAACTGATGATAGAATCAATTTTCTGCTGTTCAGCTCGGAGACTTTGCACCCGTGGGTGCTTTGGACCGAGTACTTTCGCAAGCGATGCCAGTTCAAATTCTGAGTTGATATGTCGTTCCCGCAAACGGTCAGTAATAGGACTGTTGAGGATGCGTGCTGAACGAGTGCTCTTGTCGCGTATCGCCGTTTCGAGTTCGATGCGTTGTTCGATGACATTTGAGAGTGCGTTGTTAAGCGTCGCGAGGTGATCTTCGGCGTTCTCTCGTTCACTCCATGCCGCATAGGCTTTCGATCGCTGTGAGAGTTCTCTTTCTGCCTGCTGTACTTTTTGATTCGCTTCGTTGAGCTTTTCCTGGAGATAGTTCTGTGAAGAAGTCTCTTGCTCTCCCAATTGTGTCTGCGTTTCGGCGAGCAGTTCTCTCGCCATTGCGTTGGCAAGTTGAGCTGACAACACTGGCTTTTCGCTTCGAACCGTGGTGGTGATAGTCGAGCGTTTCTCGTCGTAAGAAAATGAAACAAGATCTAGACTTCTCTCAATCGTCGCAGATTTGTCAGAGACGGCTTGAGGTAGAAGCGAATCAACAGTTGATTGGAAGTACGTCTTGAGCTGTGGGCCGAAATCCTTCCACCACGTTCGCAAATGAGCCTGGTTGGCGTCGCTCACCTGCGTAATGATCGATTCGAGTGATACGTTTTGGATACTCGATTGGTATTGTAAGTGAACGTCGTCGCCCACCTCCTCAGTTGCGCGTATGCGTACGACTGATGTCGCTGAGTAATAGCGAGCAGAGAACATCTCCACTACAAGGCAGATACTTGCCCCGATGATTCCGAGGAGCAGAATCGATAGAAACGAGCGAGTTGCTACGCGTAGAAAAAGACGAAGGGTGAACATCCTTCCTGAAACCCCTGCAAAGATGATATTTCTGATAAAACTACTGGCCAAACTAAAGGTAGCCTTCTATTCGATTAAGACGAGGCAAGCCAAGCTCGAGATTCTCGAGAAAGCACTACATTCGCTCGTAGAGGTAAGTAGTTGTGAAAAATAGTGAAATTATGTTCCGTAAAACCATTGAATTCAGCATAGGACTGCTCTTGCTGCGCATCTAACAGTTGGAGCTACCGCAGATGAAAAAGAAAAAAGTTCTCATATTTATCGTGGCCTACAATGCTGAACGCACCATTGAGTGGGTACTCGACCGCATTCCCGATCAGGTCTTCACTGATGAGCGCTACGATATGGAGGTGTTGGTAATCGATGATTGCTCGCAAGATCGAACCTTCGAAGTGGGAACGGCCTACAAGCGTCGCAACACAAACATTCCCCTGACGATGCTCGTCAACCCAGTTAATCTCGGCTACGGCGGTAATCAAAAGCTTGGGTATCGTTTTGCGATTGAACAAGGGTTTGACTGCGTTGCTCTCATTCACGGAGATGGTCAGTATGCTCCTGAGGAGTTGCCCAACCTCTTAGAACCTTTGTTGAACGAAGAATGCGGAGCCGTGTTTGGCTCGCGCATGATGACTCCCGGAGCTGCGCTTGAAGGGGGTATGCCGATGTATAAGTATATCGGCAACAAGATTCTTACCTGGATTGAGAACACAGTAGTTGGCACTGAACTGTCAGAATATCATTCCGGCTATCGACTTTATTCAGTTCATGCCTTGGCAAAAGTTCCATTCGAATATAACTCGAATGATTTCGATTTCGACACCGACATTATTATTCAAATACATTCAGCCGGCGAAAGGATTGCCGAACTCCCTATCCCGACGTTCTATGGTGACGAAATATGTCATGTGAATGGGGTGTCATACGCTTGTAAGATAGTAAGCAGCTGTCTCAAGAGCCGGTTGCAGAGATACGGCATATTTTACGATCCGAAGTTTGATTTCGATTTGAAAAATGATCAGTACGTGCCGAAGTATGATTTTCCCTCGTCTCATTCAATGGCACTTGAAACGGTCTCAGAGAAAGAACGAGTCTTGAGTCTCGGTAGTGGCGCAGCAGAGCTGATACGACCGTTTTTTGAAAAAGGATGTGCGCTCATTACGGTTGATCTCTACACCGATGATGAACTGCAATCGTATTCTGAGGAATGTTTTGAGACTGATTTGGAGGAGTTCTCCTTAAAAGACATTCGGTCTGAAGCGGATTTCGATAAGATTTTAGCGCTTGATATTATTGAACACCTTCGCAATCCAGAAGACACTCTCCAGAAGTTCCGGGAAGATCGAAGATTTCATGGAAGCAGGATAGTATTGACTACCCCAAATATTGCCTTCTTCGCGATTCGCTTAATGTTGATGCTCGGGTTCTTTCAATACGGAAAGCGAGGAATTCTCGACAAGACACACACTCGTTTGTTTACGTTTGGATCCTTGCGGCGAATGCTCGAGCAGAATGGCTATAAGATCCATAGGCTCGAAGGTGTGCCCGCTCCTTTTCCACTGGCGTTTGGACGAGGTGGTCTGAGCAACTTCTTTCTTGCCTGCAACCAAGCAATGATTCGCATTGCTCGCTCACTTTTCTCCTATCAGATATATTGTGAAGCAGAAGTGAGTCCAACCACGGAAGCCTTGCTTAACGATGCACATGCGCATTCAGATGAGCGACGAAAAGATCCCCGGCCTCAGGTTGAAGATTCTGAAGTGCGCGTCTCCTAGCGGTTACTCGTTCTGTTCAGTCGGATATTCAGGTAAACATTGCCAAATAGTCTTGTGCAGACTTCGCAGCGTCTCAGCTATCGAATCATTTTCTATCAACACGCCAACCATTTCATCTGCAGTGGAGAGAATTGCTACTTTCGGTCCGTAGATACTTATCTCAACTTGTAGATCCACTCCTTCGATCATTCGCACAGCGCGCTTCACATTTCTGCGGTTCTGAACAGCTTGGTCAGAAGCTTCGGAGCGATTAATTATCGCTCTCCACCCAATGTTCTTTTCGGCCCTACGTCGAATGAACGAATCCAGCCATTCCTCTGGCTCACCACCGGCGATCGTCCAGCTATACTGCACGTCAAGTACAGCGTAAATGTCTTGATCCGGTACACGAAGCATGTCTTCGTAAATTTCTTTTATTCCATCGAGGCCCCTGAAAAAACGAACTTTTGGCTCCGAAGAGATCGGGTTACGGATTTTCTCCAATTCCGGGACGACTCGACTGAGGCGCTCCTTTTGCCGCATGAGTTCATCTTGGCGTAGATCCAGAATAGATAAAAGTGAGGTTGGAGGGCTACAGGTGAAGTGTCGTACGGAATTCTTTACAAACTCCTGAACAATTCCTTTTTCCATTAAGGTTCGAAGTACGTTGTACGTGTGCCCGCGCTTAAGGCCGGATTTGTGGGCAATAACACTTGCGGGACGAGACCCGAGTGCCAACGCAGCTTGGTAGACTGAAACTTCAACATCGGTCAGTCCAAAGTCCCGTAAGGCGCTCGATACCTCTGCTGGTGCGTCATCTGCTACTGGTAGTGCTGACATGGCGTGATTCCTACAGTTTGTTCGGCGGCTGATTGTTTGTCTGGAGCGGCTAAATGAAAAACTCTTTCTCTGAGATAATTGTAGCTGCTGTTATGCGCTTATGACATAGGATCAGAAAAAAAGTGTGAAAAAATCTTTCCACCTAGCGCTAATTCATCTATTCACAGCTTATTCAACGGTTTGTGAGTAAGTTCAGTAAGAGCCTAGAACGAATTCTGATTTTTACCGATCTCGTCATCCACAATCTGAGGATAAGTGAATAAGTCTTCTAATGCATACTATTTTAATGCAAGAAAAAGGCGATGTGAAACACAGCCCCGACTTTTTGAAACTAGTTCTGTCACTCAATTGCGAACAACTTCGATGCGCTTCGTGTTAGTATTTTCGAGTAACCTGAAACAGTAAGGAGGTCCGATGGATCCGGTTTTTATTTGTGCGGCAAAGCGAACTGCGGTTGGCAGCTACCAAGGATCGCTTGCTTCAGTTTCCGCGACAGAATTGGGTGCTCACGTAATTCGTGCGGTGATGGAACAATGCGGCTTATCGAATGACACAATTGATCAAGTTATTTTGGGATGCATTCTCACGGCAGGAGTAGGGCAAGCACCGGCCCGGCAAGCGGCACTCGGGGCAGGCTTAGCGAATACGGTTCAAGCACTCACAATTAACAAAGTTTGTAGTTCCGGACTGAAGGCAGTAATGCTTGCGGCGGATGCGATTCAACTAGGGCATGCTCAATCGGTTCTCGCCGGGGGAATGGAGAATATGTCCCAAGCTCCGTACCTCTTGCCATCGATGCGTGCCGGTGCTCGACTGGGGCATGTGGAGGCAGTTGATAGTATAATTCTCGACGCATTGTGGGATGTCTATAACGATTATCACATGGGCTGTGCGGGAGAACTCTGCGCCCGGGAATACAAATTTACTCGTGAGATGCAGGATGCCTTTGCGATAGAAAGCTACACTCGAGCGACAAACGCGATTAAGCAGGGATTTTTCCAAGAGGAAATTGTTCCAATTCTTGTGAAGCAGAAGAAGAAAGAGCTGAAAGTACATATTGACGAAGAACCAGCTCGCGGGAACATCGAAAAGATTCCCCAGCTTCGGCCCGTTTTTGAAAAAGAGGGGACGGTCACCGCGGCGAATGCCAGCCCGTTAAATGACGGTGCTGCAGTACTCCTCGTCTGCTCTCAAGCGTTCCAGGAGAAACACAAGCTTACCCCACTGGCAAAAATTGTTTCCCAAGGATGGCATGCGCAAGCACCAGAATGGTTTACCACGGCACCTGTTGGCGCCTTGCGCACAGCGCTTGCAAAAGCTGAACTCGGTGTGGACGATATCGATCTGTTCGAAATTAACGAGGCGTTTTCCTCGGTCGCAATGGCTTGTAGTCAGGAGCTTGGAATCGACAGGGAGAAGCTTAATATACAGGGGGGAGCGGTTGCCTTAGGTCATCCGCTTGGTGCCTCTGGGGCGAAAATTTTGACGACGCTCTTGCATTCGCTGAAGCGATTGGGGCTTAAACGCGGGGCAGTCGGTATCTGCAATGGTGGTGGCGAGGCAACAGCATTGGTCGTGGAACGGCTATAGCCTACTCGTTTCGACGGGCTGCCAATGAAGCTGCGCCGTGATTACAGGCAGTGCGTGCGACGAACAGGTTGATACTCGGGATTGCCGCAATAGACAAGACCAAGGCGGTGATAGTCATTGGCATTCCGAATTTTGCCCAACTCATTGGCACCATCAAAACGAAAGTGACTATCGCAGCTGGAACCGTCGTAACGAGTACGAGAATAAGGCTACTGAGAAGTAATACTAAGGTGCCAAGCCCCGCTGCGATTTGGTTCGGAGATTCCCATTCGAAGGTCGCGAAACTCGAACCAATACCGATCGCGAGGCCTGTGCAGCCGATGCTCATTGAAATACCGATGTAAATCGTTATCAGCACAATGACCAACTTCGGACTTACTACGAATACTCCGGCAAGCAAGAGTGGAACAGCAATGCAGATTGTCAGGGGCAGCCAGCACCAAAATTTTGCATCTATCAATTTGCGCAGTCGAATCGGCGCAGTGTTTAGAATCCAGAAAGCCTTTCCTTCGAGACTAATTGATGGATAGACCAAGCGAGTCATCACTGCTGTGATAATGAATCCAGCGAACATGACATTGATTGAGGCAAGAAAGGCCCACCATACCTGCAACCCCTCCGGAGCAAGATTCAACGCCGCGCTCATAAATTTAATAATAATCAAGTATATCAACGCGATTCCAAGATACATCAGCAGCTGCAAGGACTGTGCCCGATCGCGCACGAGCGCGGTAAGATCTTTGAGAATGACCGCGCGAATCTGCACATCGAGCGGCAAGGGGAAATACACGGCTTCGAGCATTCGACGAACTGGGTCGACATTGCGCTTCGATTCAGACCCAACATCGGGATCTGATACTGGCTCGTGAGTTTGCGAAGAAGACCGGACCCTCAACATACATCCATCGAAGACGAGGTAGGCAAGGGCGATGCTTCCCACTGCAGAACTGGTCAGCAAGAGAATCTTTATCCCGGGTGCTGTGACGGTGCCTGTAACGAAATATGCCACTAAATCAGCAGCCCAGCGAGATGGCATCCAGGTTGGGTTGGGATTGTCGAACAAACCGATCAATTGCACTATCGCGTTTCCGCCGCCACGCTCAAGCCTCACTTGGTCGAGTAGTTGAAATAGGCTTATGAGCCCCCAC
This sequence comes from uncultured Bdellovibrionales bacterium, assembly GCA_965366815.1. Lineage (GTDB taxonomy): Bacteria > Bdellovibrionota_C > UBA2361 > SZUA-149 > SZUA-149 > CBDUGV01. The sequence goes on from CBDUGV010000223.1 coordinate 6,489, forward strand.
GCAACTACGCAGAACAGACAGACGACTAGGAAGAGACCCCGTTTCCAGATAAGCGCCGCGATGTTTACAAACATCGTCCCAAGCACGAATGCAATGCCGGTTGGAATAAGGAGAAAAGGAATAGTGACCGCAACTGCTGCGAGCATGAAACCTGGCTCTAAAGGAACCGAGTAGAGATAGGCAAGGCCAACTGGAAACGCAAAAATGACAAACATTAAACTCGTTTCAAACAAGGTCTCGAGAAACTTTGCGGTGAACAAGCGGCCAGTCGATATTGGCACCGTAAGAAACAAATTCATGTTTCTGGCGTTGTACACGTTTCCGATTGCGGCGATGGTTGTGGAGATCAACTGAAGTACGAAGAATCCATAGAAGAGCAACTCGAGCAGCTTTACCGGAATGAGTTCACGAAAGAGGAGGTCATCTTCTAGACTGGTAAGGATCATCACAAAGCCGAAAAAGACACAGGCCATGACAGCGATGGCAATGAATACGAGCAGCAGGTCTCGTCTCGCTGTGTTCCTAGCAGCGCGATCTCGTCGAAAGCGATTTCGAAACTGCAAATAGTATGGCCGAAGCAGTGTGGTTGGCATTTTGTCTGATTAAATTAGTCAGTAATTTCTCGGGATCACCTCTGGGTATAGATGAAGAAAATTCCCCACCGGGTTGGTTTATTTTCCTAGGCGTATTCTGTTGGCGATACCCGGGAAAAGTTCAACCCGGCAGGGTGCGTGCAGGTCGTTTAGTTTCGATGAATGAAGTTCTCAAATCGTGCGTGTAGCTTGCGAGCTTCGATCGGGTCCCGAAGCAGGGTAAGCGATATCGCGGCTTTCGCCTGAATGACTTCGCGTAGCTGATACGGTGGGATTTCCTCGGGAGTAGCTCGCAGCTCAAAAAGCTTGTCAATTGCTGCCGCAGTCTGTTTGTCGAGTTGGGTTAGCAGCAAATAGTCGTCGACGACATGAAAATGGAATGAGCGCTGCTCTTCAAAGGGACTGTCCCGTGATGTTGCAGTTAGAATGTCCTTTGGCCAGGAGTGGATGAGTGCTCGGTCGAGCATCGTTTTTCCCCCAACGACGATGTGCATGTGGGCATAAGAGCTTCGAAGCGCTTGCTGAAAGAGAAGTTCTCTCCTGCGGCCACAGAGCTGTAGCCATGGAT
>CBDUGV010000224.1:0-7499 GCA_965366815.1 uncultured Bdellovibrionales bacterium
ACATCCGATAGAAACTCTTCTAAATGAAATACTTTTCTTTCGTTCTTCTTTCGACCTCGGCCCTTTTTCCTTTTTCGAGGTGCCTCTCGAATGACTTCAGTTGAAAGAATTGACGTAACGATCTGATCGTCAAGTACTTCAGTTCCAACTTGAGCAAACGCGCCATCAGGTGAGGTCACCCATGTCGCTTTGTAGCGCACCCCACGCATCTCCTCACTGAGAGAAGGGTGCTTAAGACCAAGCTCCACTGCTTTTGTAACCACCAAGGCGTCTGGCATCTTGTCGTTGAGTCGTGCAATGAGGTCCGCAGGGTCAATTCTCTCAGCCAAGTAGATATCGACAAATTCCTCCTGGCTACCGATCCCCAGTTGGAGTGGCGGTCCAAAGGCTAAGCGCGGCATCGGATGGAAGCCAAGAGAATAGAAGAGCGGAAGCTCGGCTCTTCTGGCCGCTCGATGAATTACCGAAACTAACTCGAGGTGTCCTAAAAACCGAAACGCATCACTTTTCTGGTAACAGACGCGGATACGCTGTGCTGCAACTTCTTGTCGGGGCGCGACTTCCACTGCTGTTGTATCTGTCGGGGCTTCATCCGATTTATTCTCTTCGTACCATGTTTCGGTTTCATCACGTGGCCAGAGTACGTTTTTACTTGTGTCGTAATCACAAGCCCCACAAACCGAGCAACTCGTGGTGAGGCAATCAGCGGTTGGCTTATCGCGCATAGCGCGTCGCCATTCTTTTGCAAAGTAACTCTTCGGGATGCCGCAGCTGAGATGATCCCAAGGTAAAGTCTCTTCAACACTGCGTTCGCGAAGGTAGTAGTACGGATTAATATCGCAATCCTGGAATGCCTGCATCCAGATTTCTTCGGAAAGATGCTCCTTCCATGCGTCAAGTCGCCCCCCTAATTCATAGGCACGAACTACCACGTCAGCGATTTCTCGACCGCCACGACAAAAAACGCCTTCGAGGAAACTTGAGAAGTGATCGTGATACCGAAAATTGACTCCGACTCGCTTGAGTCCGTCGGCAAGTAAACGCTGTTTGCGAATGGTTTCACTTGGAGTAATTTGTTCAGCCCATTGGAAGGGAGTATGGGGCTTGGGTACATGGGTTGAGACACTGACTGTGATAGCTTTTCCCGTGCCCCCTGGGAGTGCTTTTACCCGACGCGCAATATCGACAATGCCTTGGAGATCCTCGTCGGTCTCTGTCGGGAGTCCGAGCATAAAATAGAGTTTGATTCCTGACCAACCCATTGAAAACACATTGCTACAGGTTTCAAGAATTTGTTCGTCGGTGACTCCTTTATTGATAACATCGCGAAGTCGCTGCGAGCCGCCTTCTGGCGCCACCGTGAATCCAGTTCGTCGAACTCGCTGCACTTGTTCAAGTACTTCTGGAGTGAGTGCATCCACACGAGTGGAGGGGAACGAGATCGATAGGCGATCCCCTTCGCCGTACTTATCCATGAGGGATCGCAGAAGAGGCACCACAGAACAGTAATCGGCAGTGCTCAAGCTGAGTAATGAGACCTCCTCAAAGCCCGTCTCGGGAAGTACATCTTGAATTATCTTAAACACTTCTTCTGGCGGTCGTTCTCTTTGCGGACGATACAGATACCCCGCCTGGCAAAAACGACAGCCGCGGACACAACCGCGCATTACTTCCAAACTGAGTCTATTGTGGACAGTATTAATGTTGGGAACGACCGGTTTTCTCGGGAATGGAGCGCCCTCCATCGTCGGAAGCAGACGACGAACTACCTGTGCTCTTTCAGGATTCTTTGGGCGGATTTCTCTGAGAGTTCTTCGCTTGTCGTAGATCGGCTCGAAATCCGCAGAAATGTAGATCCCTTCTACTGAACGAAGTGCCTCGAGCGCTCTGTGTCGAGACCAAGAGCCGCTTGCGCGAATCGTCCGTACAACAGAGATAAGTTCTGGAATAAACTCTTCTGCATCGCCGAGAAAAAACAAATCGAAAAACGGTGCCAATGCTTCCGGGTGATAAGAGTAGGGGCCCCCTCCGATTACCAGAGGGTCTTGGTCATCGCGATCTTTGGCCAAGAGCGCCATCTGTCCGAGATCGAGCATTGCCAAAATGTTAGTTCCGCAGAGTTCATACTGTAGACTAAAACCAACGATATCAAATTCATTGAGGGGGCGTTTCCCTTCCAGAGAAGTCAGCGGAATTTTTTTCTCCCGCAAAATCTCTTCCATATCAGGGAGCGGCGTGTAGACGCGCTCACCCCAGGCTCGCGGATCTTGGTTGATGATGTCGTAGAGAATCTGCATCCCTACATGGGACATGCCAACTTCATAGGTGTCGGGGAAGGCAAGGGCGATGCGCACATCAACGGCGCTTTCACTTTTGTAAATCGCATTTTTTTCGCCCCCCATATACTGGGCGGGACGTTCGACTGAGAGCAGATCTTGCTCGTTGATTTCACAGCTCATGTTTCTTACAAAAGTTCGGAGAGTCGTTCGAGTGACTCTCGTTTGCCCATAACGATCATCGTTGACTCTGGTTCAATAACACTTTTTGCTCCTGGATTGAAAATCATCTCGCCATCCGCATGGATGAACGCGGCGATGACGGCTCCCGTCCGGTTCCGAAGGTCAGACTGCTCCAACGTTTTGCCACTAAGCACTGAGTCCTTCGGGACCACCACCTCTTCAATCGCGAGCTGATGTCCGAAGCGACCGCCCGCAATCTCAAGGAAATCGCTGACATGCGGTCGAATTAACCTCTGGACAATCCGCGTGCCGGTAACTCGATAAGGAGCGAGGACTTGATTCGCACCGGCTCGCAACAGTTTATTCTCACCCGACTCATCTTCTGTACGAGCAATAATATGGAGTTCCGGATTTAGGTCACGTGCGCTCAAAGCGACGTAGACGTTGTCAGACTCCTGGGGAAGGAGGGATAAGAGCGTCTTGGCGCGAGATATCCCAGCGGCTTTGAGAATTTCATCTTCATAGGCAGTTCCCACGACATAGTGAATATTGTTTAAGGCGAGCCATTGAGCTGCATCGTCCTTGACGTCTATCACGACGACATCTTGGCCAGCCTCATGTAGTTCTCGAACTACGATGCGTCCCAAGCGCCCGCAGCCACAAACAATGATATGGTCGCTGAAATTCGATAGCTCTTTACGCATCTTCTTAAATCCTCGCATCCGTAGGAGTTCACCTTCGACCACCACTCCCATGAGGGTCGAAAAGAAATAGGTAGCACCACCAACGCCAGCAATAATCAGTGCCGCCGTAAATAGCCTGCCGCTGCTGCTCAATGGCTGAACTTCTCCATACCCGACGGTCGTCAGAGTAATGATCGTCATGTAAAAAGAGTCGAGTACGCTCCAGTCCTCGATCAGCATGTAGCCAAGTGTTCCGGTGGCGACGACGAAACAGCCGACGATTCCGGCGAGTAACACTGGTCTGGCCCCGAGCTCAGGGAGCGCCAGGAGTTGATCTTGTTCATTCAGCGGCATGCGGCGAATTACATCACAATTTCGAGCGGAATGGAAACCGCAGATTCTGCTCAGTCAACGGTCTAAGTCTTTAGAAATTCGAACTAATTTCGAGCTCTTTTTTGGGTCTGGTGTTTGATCTTGTCTCGGGTTACTACTACTTACTTAAAGTAAGCACCTTGCGGTATTTCTGCGGTGATTCTATAGTATCTTACTAAGTATTTCGACGGGTTCTTGTGGCGTTCGTGGTCGGTATGGCGAGCGTAGTCATGGTGACTGATCAGGCAGGGCCCCTAGCTATGTTGGAAGTATCATGCGCGTTACGCGATTAGAGATTTTTGGCTTTAAGTCCTTCGTTGAACGGTTTTCATTAGCCTTCGATGAGAACCTGATTGGAATTGTCGGTCCAAACGGTTGTGGCAAATCGAATATCGTCGATTCGCTTCGCTGGGTCCTTGGCGAAACGCACGCCAGACAGCTCCGGGGCACGAAGCAAGAGGACCTTATTTTCAACGGTTCCGATTCTCGTCGCCCTCTTGGAATGGCGGAAGTCTCAATTACCATACGTCCTTCAGAACATTGGGGCGAGCAAGCGCGCCAGCAGCAGGATGAATTGGCTGCATTGCTCCGTGATGATGAGCCCGAAGGAGGTACAGACGAGTCTTCGCTTCAAGAAGAGCCTCTTGTAGTTGAGGAGTCGCTTGAAATCGAAACAGGCGCTATCGACATTGTCACTGGCGATTCCATCTCAGACGGTGCCCAAGAAGGCGATAGTAGTACCGCGGCCTCTTTAGCGACCAAGGAACAGTCGAGCAACGGACATGCTGCTGAAAGCATTCTTCGTTCTCGACTCACTGAGATACCAGGTCTGTTCAACGCATCGGAGATTCAGCTTACGAGGCGCTTGTACCGTTCAGGCGAGAGCGAGTATTTCATTAACCGCGTACCGTGTCGCCTGCGGGATATGACCGAGATCTACCGTCTCATTGGTCTGGGCGCACGAGGTCTGAACATAGTACAGCAGGGTCAAATCGGTCAGATAATCTCAAAGAAGCCTATCGAGCGACGTGAACTGATTGAAGATGCTGCCGGTATTTCAGGTTTCCGTACGAAGCTCGAAGCAGCGCAGCGTAAATTGGATCGTACCGCCGATAATATGGCGCGATTAAAAGACATCATCATCGAAGTGGAAAAACAGGTGAGGGTGTTGAAGCGACAGGCCAATCGTGCCCGTACGAGAAACGAGCTGAAAGAAAAGTTAGAGAGTGCTGAGCTTGGGTTGTTCGCTGTGAAATCTGCAAAGATTCTTATTGGCAAGAACAAAGCTGCCTTAGAACAGGATGGTCTTACCACTGAACTTGAGTCCCATAGGAGTTCCCAGGCTAAGTTAGATGCGGAACACGGAGAGTTGCGAGCCCAGTTAGAAAAGCTCGATATAGATTTGGTCGCGCTTCGCTCCAAGCGCGATGAATTCTTTGCAAAATTGAATTCCGAGCGAGATCGACTCCAGAAGTTGGAGAAAGATTTGGTTCGCTGTGATACCGAGCTTGCCGAAGTTGATGTGCGGGAAGATGAGTTAGTTCAGCGCGAAGATGAGCTTGATCAGGAGTTACTGCGCTGTGAGCAGGAACGAAATGATTTGCAGCAGCAGCAATCAGTCCTACAAGAAGAACTGCAACAGGCTGAACAGCTCGTTGCAAGTGTTCGTGAGGCTGTTGCAGAAGAGTTGGCTTCGATTGAATCGGAAATGACTGAGAAAGTTCGATCGCTCGAAAGTGCAGCATCTACTGTTTCTGTCGAAGAAATTGAACGTCAGATTCTCATGCTGAGCGGTCAACTGGAGAGTCTCGATGGAGTTGAAGTTGATCAGCGTGCGCTGCGAATGAAGTTGCGTGAGCGCAAGGAAGCACTCCAGCAGCGTTTAGTTAAGAAAGCGGCAATAGAAAGTGAATCCCGCTCTCTGCACGAGCAGCAAGAAGCTGTTGCAGAACATGTCGGGAAGGCGATGGGGGATGCGGCAACGCAGCTCAGTGAGAATGAAGTGCTTCGAACCCTTTCTTCGGCCATGGTCGTGCCCAGTGATATGCAAGCTGCGGTGCAGGCGGCGCTTGGCGATAAGGGGAATTTTGTTGTCAGCGATACCGCCATAGAGCTCGGTAAGCGATTTGCTTCAACAACCCGCTCCGGTGATGGACGGGTCGGTGTGATACAGCGTCGGCCAAAGGGGATCGCTGATGCGGTCGCGTTGAGCGCATCGGAGCAGCAAGCTGTTCCCACAGCTCGCTTTTTGGCAGAGGCGGTTGAAGTTCAAGATGACTACTCCGATTTGCTGCGAGCTTTGTTGGTTGATGTTGTGGTAGTGCCAGATTTTCAATCGGCGCTCAGTTTTCAGGAAGCTGGGCTCGCGGAGAATGTCTACCGACGAATGATTGTCACTGAAGCGGGCGAAGTCGTCACTCCTTGGGGTTGGTATACCAATGATAGCTCTGGAGTTGGGTATTCGTTTGCTCGACGAATCGAAGAACTGTCTGTAGCCCAAGAGGAGATTCTGTCTGAGATAGAATCGATTGAGCAAGAGGTGGCCACGCTTGAGGCTGAGGAGCAGTCATTGGCGAATGAGGCAGCTCGAGCTAAGGGAATTCAAGGACAAATCACAGAGGCTCGCAAGCAACTCTCCGATGCTCTACAAGAGGAGCGCCGGGTTGCACAAGCTCAACAACGGGAAATCCGCGCCGAAGAAGGGCGTCGGCGTGAGCAAGCTCTTGTTCGCGAGCGTGAAGCCCAAGCAGAAGTAAACCGCATCAACAGCGAAGTGCAGAAGCTGGGCTCACAAATCCAGTTTTCGCTGCGCTCGACGGAGCGATTGGAGTCGGAGAAAGAGAAAGTTGCCGAGAGCCGTGTCGCGCTCCAGCAGCGTGTTGAAGAAGTGCGTGCGACCAAAGAACGAATTGGAAGCGAGCTTAATGTCTCAGGGGCGGACAGCGGTCGAGACGAGTTAGAAACAGCGCTTGGCGTAGTTGATAGGGAAGTCCGGGAGCTGGAAGAGGAACGAAACAAGCATAACCTGCGGGTAGCTGAAGCCGCGCAAGAACTCTCCGAAGGTCGCCGAGAGTTGGAAAAGGTAAGCGATCGGCATAGCAAGGCTGCCCTGGCGATTGAGAGATCAGACTTGGAGCTTTCAATGTTGTTGGAAGATGTGTCGCGCTATTACGGTGATGCATGCCAGTTTCCAAGCCAACAAGAAATTGAAGTACTGCTGGAAGAAACTGGCGGTTCTCTCGATTCTCGTGTGGAAGAGTTGCAGGAGCAGTCGAATACCCTTCGTCGTCGTTTGGAGCGAGAAGGAGAGGTGGACCCGGAATCGATTGGGCGCTTCGACGAGGAGAGCACGCGCTTAGAAACTCTTCAGACACAATACGATGATCTTGCCTCAGCGACGAAAACACTTGAGCGTACCATTCGACGACTCAAGGATCTTTCAAAAACGAGATTCGTTGCAACATTTGAGGATGTTCGAAAGAAGTTCCAAGAACTTGTGCCGCGATTGTTCGGAGGTGGTGCTGGACATATGGAATTGGTGGATCCAGATGATCCATTAGGAAGCGGTGTTCATATTTCGGTGCGGCCTCCCGGTAAGCGACTGGGTAGTATGGAATTACTTTCGGGCGGTGAAAAAGCGCTCGTCGCAACCGCAGTTCAGATTGCGATGTTCCTCCATCGACCAAGCCCAGTTTGCGTACTCGACGAAGTTGATGCTCCGCTCGATGATGCAAATCTCGATCGCTTTATTTCTCTTATCCAAGAAATTGCCGATAGAACGCAGTTTCTTGTGATAACTCACAATAAAGCAACTATGGCTGCAATGAACCGCCTGCTCGGAATAACGATGCAGGAGCGCGGGGTTTCTACCGCATTGAGCGTTACATTCTCTGAGGCTGAAGAAGAGCTCGAGCAATGGGTCGCAAACGCGTAGTATGCGGCTTGTGGGGTCCTCGCCGAATTTGCTAATCGCCTTTTTGGTCCC
>CBDUGV010000225.1:0-7466 GCA_965366815.1 uncultured Bdellovibrionales bacterium
ACTCCTTGTCTTTGTTTCTACGGCAGTGGCAGATCAAGGGCCGCTTGCGGTTTCGAGCACTTCTATTAAGCCCGCATTTGATTCGATAATGGCGCCAGAGCAGCCTGTGGCGGAAAAACCGGCTGTCGAGATAGAGCTCGGCCATTTGAGCCTTGAGGGGGTAAATGGAGAGAACTTTTCTGCTGCGGAGCACAAGAAAAAGCGAGTCGCATTGTACTTCTGGTCTGTCTATTGCCGAGGTTGTGTTGGGGCGATGGATCAAATCGAAGCAATGCGTGAAGACCTTGCCGCAAACAACACTGAGCTCTTTACCGTCCATCTATTCGAGCCGAAGAAGGATCGCTTAATGGACTTGCTCACCAAGCTTAGCGTAAGTCTACCTATTTTGATGGCGCCAAAGCAGGTGCGAGATTTGTTTTCGATTCGCATTTTGCCGACAACCTTGGTGTTCGATGAAGAGCATCGGCTCGTAACGCGGATAGAGGGAGAAGTAGACGAGGAAGGTCTACGGCTAAGACTTTTTCATAAAGTTGAAGAAGAATAGGTTTACGAGAATAGCTTTAGAATTCGGCTAATGAGATTCTTGTTCTCTTCGATACCTTCGATTTGCTCTCCAAGCGCACTCAATACGAAAGGCTCTCGCTTCAATTTACCAAGAGATCGATTGGTCGCGAGCAAACGCTTGATATCGGCATTCTTTAAGCTGGCACCCAATTTGGATTCCGCTTCCGGCGCTTGCTGGTTCACCAACCGCCAGAACGCATAACGACCACAAGCAGAGATGAAGCAACAGTGAACAACGAAGTATTCCTTGGTGATGTCGGTTGTGACCCAGAGCTCGTAATCGCGCTCGGATTCAAGTAAGAAGTAGCTGCCCAATACGTCGATCCAGGTTTTCTTGGCTCGATGAGCGGACATCTCATCAGAATACTTTCCAGCGAGAATCACGCTTTCTGCGTCGTAAATTAAACCTTCTTTGTACTTGGTGTATTGAAGGACGTCGTTATTTGATTCAACTGACATGTTCTTGCTTCGTATGCTATACCTGCGGCCTGATTGCCGCTGCCTCATCTATATAGGTCGACGAAGCAGGCGTAGAGCTTTAGAGCTTCAGGTGGTAGTAAGAATAATGTGATTCGGCCATTTATGGTCTAATTCAGCTAGAGGGAACCGCGCCCGGAAGATGCTGGCAAGGTCGGTGAACCATAGCTCCAAGCATAGGAATACCTAACCCATTGGAACAATTAGTAGTATCTAGCGACTCGATCATAGTTATTGACCAATTTATGTTGGCCAATGAGCAGTTCTTGTCTGCTCTATCCGCTGCGCAAGGAGGTGAGCGTCAGTCTATTGCTCAGCGATTCGGCGGTTGTTTGGTTGATTTACCCTCTGGCACCTATGGTGTCTTTCGAGACTCACAGCTGCAATTGATCGCGATAAAAGTGGCTGACGGTGCCGAAGTGGGTGACGGGGAAGACGCTGAGGGCTTAGATTCGGTGTTCGATGAATTCGGACCTGACGCCACGCCACTCTCCAGCGTTTTGGTCGATACCCGATGTTTGGTTCTCGCCGATGCAAGTATTTTGAGCAACGCGGAGGCGCTTGAAGAATATCGTACGCTGCGCCGCTCTGATGATTTCAAAGGGGCGCGTGATTTCTTGCGAGGTAAAGGCGCTGCTGTTCGCTACGGGTTTAATCGCTACGGCGATGAACTTGGCGTCTATCAACGCGACGATCTCGTCGCGCTTTGGCCTCATTAATCACTGCTTTCTATCGCATCGATTTTCGCTGCGAGTACGAAGTCGCTTTCGGTAAGACCGTCAATTTTATGAGTCCAAAGCGAGATATGGACGTATCCCCAGCCAAGTTCGAGATCTGGGTGGTGATTCTCCTGCTCAGCAAGCTCCGCGATCGAATTTACCCAGGTAAGTGCTGATACAAAGTTCGAAAACGAGTAGCTTTTGCGCAGATGGTGCCCCTCTATTATTTCCCAGCCGTTTAGTTGAGTTAGTAATTCTGCCGATTTCTCGGGTTCGAGTGGTGGAACTCCCCCCTGACAGGGTACACAATTCTTTTTCGAAAGTTGAGACATGAATGATTGGTCCTATTGTGGTTCAATGCGTGCAGTGAAGCTATGTTACTATATTTTGGCTTGAAAGCCTTGTCATGCAGTGATGCGCATTGTGAAAGATGAATAAACATTTGAAAATTGTAATCGTCGGTGCAGGAAGTGTGGGGACCTATCTGGTTGAGCGGCTCTCAGGCGAGAATCACGATATCGTGGTGATTGATCACGACGACGAGGTCCTCGATATATTGGGCAAATCATTTGACATTCAAACAGTCCACGGAAGTGCGAGTGCGATGCAGAGTCTATCAGAAGCTCAAGTGCATAGCGCTGATATCATTATTGCCGCTACCGACTCCGATGAAACGAATTTAATTTCCTGTCTCCTGGCCGACAGCATCAACGAAAACATCAAGAAGATTGCGCGTGTGCGGGAGATAGTTACCGACCATACCGGTATTTCTAATCGCATCGCCAATGTGTTTGACCATTTCATCAACCCCGACTCCGAAGCTGTCGCGATTTTGCTTCGGTTAGTTGAGGTGCCCGGTGCGGTTGAAGTGATGGAGTTCGGCGGTGGTCGCGTCTGGGTTGTCGGGGTTGTGCTCGGCAATGAAACGAAAGTAATTGGCCGAGCATTGCGCGATCTTCCGCAAGAGTACGAAACCTCTAATATGTTGATTGTGGCGATCGCTCGAGACGGCCAAATCATTGTTCCGCGAGGGGACGATGTCTTGCAGGCTGGGGATGAAGTCTACGTAGCGGCTCGTGCCGACAGAGTAGATTCGATTTTTGCCATTCTTGGTCGAACTCGAGACCCAATTTCCTCGGTGATGATTGCAGGCTGCACACAGCTGAGTCGAAAGCTTGCTGATGAGTTGAGTCAACGAGGGGTGAAAGTAAAGCTGATTGAGCGTGATGCGAAGCAGTGTGAGGTGTTGTCTCAGAGCCTCAACGACGTGCTGATTTTGCACGGAGATGGGACAGATCAAGAATTACTGCGGGAGGAAGGTGTTGCAGATGTCGATTTGTTTGTCGGAGCGGGGGCTGATGAGGAGGAGAATATACTTTCGGTGCTGCTTGCGAAGCGCATGGGTGCGCGGGTAGGTGCGGTTGTCGTCACGAAGAGTAGTTATTTGAATCTCGTGCCGGAACTAGGGGTGGACGTGGTTGTCAGCCCGAACATCGCTGCGGCCTCCAGTATGTTGCGCTTTGTTCGCGGGGGGAATATTTCGACGGCTGTTTCGACGAGAGATGATAATGCCGAAGTATTGGAGATTGTCGCAGACCCCGGGTCGAATATCGTCGGTGTCCCGCTGCGGGATTTAAAGCTGCCAGCGGGTGTTATTGCTCTGGCCGTGATGTCGGATGAGCACGTTCGCATTCCAAAAGGGGAGACGATAATTTCTCCTGGCGATAGAGTTATATTTTTTGCCAATCGGAAAGCGCTTCCGAAGCTCCAGAAAATTTTATCCTAAACAAGTAGATAGAGGAACGAAGGCATGGAAAGGGTGTATGTGGTTGATGGATCTGGCTATATCTTTCGAGCCTTTTACGCGGTTCGACCCTTATCAACTGCCGCCGGTCTTCCAACAAATGCGTTATTTGGTTTCACAAAGATGCTTGGCAAATTGTTGCGGGACGTTGAAGCAAAGCACCTCGTCGTAACGTTTGACACGGCGGCACCAACCTTTCGCCACGATTTGTACGACTTGTACAAAGCGAACCGTGACGAATGCCCAAGAGATCTAGTGCCGCAGATGCCGTACTTTCGAAGAATTGTGCAAGCACTGGGAATTCCCTGTTTAGAGCGCGATGGCTTCGAAGCTGACGATATTATTGCCACCCTTGCAGTAAAGGCACGTGACGCAGGGCTCCCGGTGACGATAGTCAGTGGCGACAAAGATCTCACACAGTTGGTAGATGAGCAGGTGCAGGTTTGGGACGCGATGCGAGACATCGTCTACGATACTGAGAAAGTGAAAGAGAAGTTTGGAGTGGAGCCCAGCCAAATGCTCGACTTCCTATCAATCACCGGCGATAGCTCAGACAACATACCGGGAGTGAAAGGAATTGGTCCCAAAGGAGCCCAGGCGCTTCTATCCCATTTCGGCACAATTGAGGGGATGTTGGAAAAAATCGAGGAAATTGAGGGGATTAAGGGCCTGCGGGGCGCTAAATCAATGCGAGGTAAGATTGAATCGGACGTTGAGAGCCTCCGTCTAAGCAAGGAACTAGTTCGATTAGACACGCAAGTGGAGCCATTTACCGAGATGTCAGTGCCCGAAGATCTACAATGGAAAGGGCCAGAAGAGAGTCAGCTCGTCGAGCTTTTCGGCGAACTTGAGTTTGACTCAATGCTCGACGAAATGCGAGCTGCCGGTGCCTCGGTGCATGCAGCGCCAAGTGACCCAGTTGTCGAAGCACAAGAGAAACAATACATCACTCTTACGCCGGACACATTTTCAACTTTCTTTGAGGAACTGAGCGTCGTCGATGCTTTTGCCTTTGATACCGAGACGAGTTCGCTCGATGTGCGCGACTGTGAACTCTTGGGTATCTCCTTTAGCTGGGAAAAGGGAAAAGCCTATTACCTGCCGCTTGCCAGTGAGATCGAGCCGGGGCTCTGCATTAGCCGTGAGGTGGCGTTTGAGAGTTTAAAGCCGATTTTTGCTGATCCGAAGCGAAAGAAAGTAGGGCTTAATCTGAAATACGATATCGAAGTTTTGACCGAAGCTGGGATGCCGACTCGGGGTGTGCATTTCGATGCGATGCTCGCTTCCTACGTACTGCGTCCCGATGTGCGAGAGCATGGTCTCAAAGCCCTCGCTCGCAAGCATCTCGGCGAAGAAATGATAACCTATAAAGAGTTGGTCGGAGACGCGGAGCATCTGGGCCTTGTTCCACTTGTGCAGGTTGCAAAATACGCATGCCATGATGCGGAGTCTTCCTGGCTTCTCTATGAAACCCTTGATCCCATGCTTGGTGAGCGAGATGCTGAGAACGGAGCCTCTCAGCGCGCGGTATTTGAAGATATCGAGTTACCGCTGGTGCATGTCCTCGCAGATATGGAGCTTTGCGGCATAAAAATTGATCTGGAGTTTCTCAAAGGGCTCGAAGATGAATTTTCAGAAGAAGCCGAGCGCGTCAAAAAAGAGATTTTTGCGATTTCAGGAGAGGAATTCAATTTGAATTCCACCAAACAGTTGGCCGAAGTTTTGTTCGAAAAACTTGGTATTCCAACGACCGGCGTTAAGAAAACCAAAACTGGTTTTTCAACTGACGCAAGCGTGTTGAGCAAACTAGCCCCGAATCATGAGATAGCTGAGAAGCTGCTGCTCTATCGAGAGCTTCACAAACTCATGTCGACCTATGTCGAAGCGCTGCAGCGTTTGGTGCATCCGAAGTCGGGTCGCATACATGCGTCGTTTAATCAGGCGATAGCCGCTACGGGTCGACTTTCTTCGAGCGATCCGAACTTACAGAACATTCCAATTCGCAACCCGCGCGGGAGAAGAATCCGTTCGGCCTTTGTCGCAGAGAAAGGACATTCGTTCATTTCAGCCGATTATTCACAAATTGAACTTCGTGTGTTGGCAATGCTTAGTGGTGATGAGCAGTTGACGAATGCGTTTGTCAATCAAGAAGACATTCACGAGCGCACGGCCAAAGAGTTATTCGGTGCCTTGGTTACCTCCGATGAGGAGCGGAAAGAATTTCGACGTATCGCAAAGTCAGTAAACTTTGGAATTATTTACGGTATGAGCGCCTTTCGCCTGGCCGGGGATCTTGGCGTCTCTCGCAAGCAAGCTCAGGAATACATCGATGGCTATTTTGCTCGATATCCGAAAGTAAGAACGTATTTTGATGAGATTCAGCAGCAGGCGGATAGTCGTGGCTATGTGGAGACATTGTTTGGACGCCGTCGGTATATTGAAGATCTCAATACTGATGGCCGAGATCGAGGCTATGCAAACCGCTCGATGATGAATGCCCCGCTCCAGGGTACGGCCGCCGAAATTATTAAAATCGCTATGGTTAATCTCCATCGACGACTCGAAAAGGAATACCCGAGTGCAAAGATGGTACTTCAAGTCCATGATGAGTTGGTCGTAGAGGCTCCAGATGAGATAGTTTCGGAGGTAAAGGACGTGGTTGTGGAAGAGATGGAATCAGCGTTAGATGTAAGCGTCCCACTTCGGGTGGATGTCCGAGTTGGTCAAACCTGGGGGGATACTGAATGAGCACACTTTTAGTTAGGCCCACGGTATTAGCCGCCGAGATTGGTTTGGCTGGGAGAAAAAAGGTGAAACCTTCGATGGCCTCGTCTAAGAACCAATCTACGGACCAAATGTCTGCCGCGGAAGCGAAGGAGCAGGATCGTCTGCTCGTCGATCAGGCTCGGGACGGGAACCAGGACGCCTATCGTCAGTTAGTTGAGCGCTATCAGCGGCGGGCCCATGCCATTGCAGTTGGTATCGTCGGGAATCATCATGACGCCGAAGACCTGGTGCAGCAGGCGTTCTTAAAGGCGTACAAGAGTCTTGGCTCTTTTCGTGGTCAATCGAGTTTTTACACCTGGCTGTATCGAATTATCTTCAATCTATCTATCGATCTGTCACGAAAGGCCTATCGTCGCTCGGAACGAGGATACGAAGACTCGGGAGCGATCGATGCGCTGGCACAGCAAAGCGATAAGGACCCCACTACCTATCTTTCTCAAGTCGATACGCCGGATCAACGGTTACGTCGAAAGGAGGTCCGAGCGCGGTTTACCCAGGCACTTGAGAAGTTGAGCCCAGAGCATAGAACCGTGATTGTGCTGAGAGAAGTGGAGGGGCTCTCTTATAACGAGATTAGTGATGTGGTCGGGTGCTCTAAGGGGACAGTCATGAGTCGGCTTCACCATGCGAGAAAACGCATGCAGGCGATGCTAGCGGATTTAATGCCAAGTGCTATTTCAGATGTGTCAGAGCTATCTGGCGCTGAAAAGTAGCGGGTAAAAAGTGAAGAGATATGAGATCGGAACGTCAAAGGGATGTCGTGACGGAGCCGAAAACGCAGATACAAAAACCCAGAATGGGTATAACGGCGTAGTGAGAAATGAAAAGCGGTAAAGGAAAAGATAGAAATAACGGTATGTCTGAGCATGATTTGCTTCGTCTGAGTGCGTTGGGCGATGATGAACTGAATGCAAAAGAGCGAGAGATCCTCGCCCAACAGTTGGGCGCAGAGTCGATTGCTGCTTCACAGGCAGATCTCGCCTTCATCGGGGATGGCATCAGAGATTTCGTCGACCAACGATCCCGGGATGAGCGCGGAGTCGCTCGCGAGGTGTCCCTTTGGGACGCAATAGCTCCAGATCTTGAGAGCGCACCGAGTCAAGGCATTGGTGAAT
>CBDUGV010000226.1:0-7421 GCA_965366815.1 uncultured Bdellovibrionales bacterium
CGTTTTTCCCATCTTTCGAGCCAAAGAAACCCAAAAACTGCCAACAGGGTCATCCCTAACAGGAACCACCAAGGCGAGGCGCCTGTAGCACTCGAAAGAGTGACCTTGCCGTAGTCACCCACGCTGAGAATGTTGGATTTACACCAGGGATACACTTCAGCATACAGAGCTGCTCCAACAAGCATGCCAAGCACACCAAATAGTGCATCACGAGCTCCATCACCAAGCGCCGCCACACCCGTTCCCGGACAATAGCCAAGTGTTGCCATACCAATACCGAAAATAACACCTCCTAGGACGACCCCAAGCACCGCAGTCCCTTTAATGTGCAAGGCATCAATGAGACCAAACTGTAACAAAGTGTACACTCCAAGACCGCCAACCACTATGGCTGTGCCCATTACTTTAATGACTGTGAAGTCTTTCAACAAGAACTGACCTACAATGGTATCGAATCTCGTTACGTGCCCCTTCTGCAAAAGAAATCCGAAAATGAGACCCGTCACTGCCCCGGCAATAAGTGTTGAAGGTGCTGCAAAAAACGATGAGTCAAACATGATAGAGTCTCCCTCCGAGCCTTAGGTACGTGGTCGATAAAGTGTAAATGCAGTTGCTATGCCAGAGGCAAAAATAGCCACCAGGAATAACCACCCGGATATTGCGAGCTGAAGGCCTCCAGATATCCCATGACCCGACGTGCAACCTCCGGCAAGTCGGGCTCCAAACAACACTAGTATTCCCCCAAGGAATGCGCCTAGATATCGCTTAAGGCGACTTGGTCCAAAACGTTGTTCCCAGATCGAAGGCACATGCTCAACTCGCTTTGAATTAGACAGCTTTGCAGCAAAGAGTGCTCCAAAAAATAGCATCACCACAAGCGCAAACTGCCACTCAAAAACAGGGCTCCCCACGAGGTACTTAGCAAAGTAATCGCTGCTCTTCACATGCTCCGGTGCGACTGCTGCTTCGAGCGCACCAGCAAGTCGAACAAATGTTGTCGACACCCCCAAGGCTTTGTCCGAGAAGAAAAACGTACCCCAAGAGAGAACACCAATTAGCGCACCCACGAAATAGGGCGATGACTTCGTTCGAGACAGGAATTTGCGCATCATATATTAATCCTTAGTAGTTTCCTCATTAGCACGTTTGGTCCCCTCGCCGAGCGTAAAAACCCATAGGAGAATTTGAACTCATCAATACCCTCAGACATCCCCTAAGAGACATGACCAAGGTCATAATCGATTTCAGGTGGCCTTTTCGTACACTCCCCAGCAATACTCCTGTCCCAAGCGAAACGGCTCCCTTTTTGATGCATAGATTGTTCGGTCCACTTTCTGATCTCGGTCATATTCCCTAGGGGAATCCGTTGAGTAGAGTAGAATCTAATGATCGGGGTAGTGGGGGTTATCCCCGAGAATCAATCGTTTCACTTTTCTGGAGAATTGGTATGAGATCTTCAACAAGAGGCAATCTAGCTCTCGCACAAGAGGAATCTTGTGAGGCGATTCGGCGTCGAGCATATAAACTTTGGGAGGAGGAAGGCTGCCCCGCTGGGCGTGAGCTTGACCATTGGTGTGAGGCCGAGAAACAGCTACTAGGGACCAATGAACCAGATTCCAAACAGGTATCAGTAACTAAGCGAAAGCCGTCAGCAAAGCGTAAGGGCAAAACTTCTTAATGCTCGAATTTCCTAGTCACGGATTCTCATAGCGATTTTCAATAGCCTCGTGCAACGAGGTTACGAAACTACCCACCGAACCACCAGAGTTCAGTGCCAACTCAATTTTGCGGACATCATTTGCGAGGTCTGGATCGCAGAATAGATTTGCGATCCAGCGCGACAAATCATGATGTCGGCTGTGATTGCTCAAGACATTTGGTGACACACGTTGGGCGGCAGATGGAAGGTCACGCAACAGAGCTGCAGAGACTCCCACGGCGTGGCCGTTATCGGTAAACACGAATTCGTGCTCTTTCGAAACTGGGGTATCAAGGTATTTCGTGCGATGCCGCACATGAGTAGTCAACCGCGGCGCGACGATAAAACGGCGTAGCTTCCCCTGCGCCTCTTCAGTCGGAGGCAGCAGCGCGGCCTCGGCAATTTCGAGATTCGCAAGCTGCTGCTGCCAACTAGCAGAATCAATATAACTATCATTCCGGTCATCCAGCAGACGTCGCAACGTATCGACTTCTCTGTCTTCTACTAGCCGTGTGACAATTACGACGCCAACCGATTTCAGAACTTCAGCCGGCAATTGCGAAGGTCGATACGTCACCAATGTGTAGCCGTCGAGTTCAAAATCAAGCAATTTCTTACCAAGCGAACCACCCAGAAAATAGTGGCACTCATCTAACAAGATTCGATGTGGGAAACCCCGCTCACGGCGATTCTGGGCAACCAGTGGTAAATGGTGGAGAATATATTCAAATTTCTCTTCGTGCTCGAGATGAGATAGGTTCAATATAACACTGATTCCCTGCTGTAAGAGCAGTTTCAGATCGTCACCATGGGGCAACAAACGACCGCCACCAAGTACTACCGTGTTGGGCAACGAAGAAAGGCTACTGTAATCCCCTTCCGGATCAAATACGTAAACGGTGTATCCTTGTAGTACCTGTTGCTCAATAAAAAGCCCTGCCAACCAAGATTTTCCGCTTTTCGAATCACCTGCAACCAACACATTTCGACCGCGAATAGCGATCTCAAAAGGCGCTTGCCCTTCGATTTCTTCCAAAGTGACTTTACGGTGGCTACTCGTGTCGACGGGCAGTCGTATGTGAGCAGAGATTCGTTCGATGTACTCGGCTACAGCGGCAGGTCCATCTCCTTGAATTACGTGATCGGCGGACTCTTTCAGTTGCGAAGATCCCCATGAAACCGCTACACCATGTTCACAACAACTCAAGAGTTCGTGATCGTTTTCTGCGTCACCAATGCCCACGGCGTTGTGACTAGACACACCAAGTGTATCTAGTAGATGGCGCAATCCACTCGATTTGCTTATCGACGCGGGCAGTAGCATCATTCGTCCACGATTGAATGTGATGGCCAGCGGTAACTCCAGCTCTTGAATGAGTGAGATGGCCACGTCCGCGAAATCGGCGGCCATTTCGACTACACACCGTCCCACCTTAAATTCGATGCCTCTCTCAGTCAATTGGGTGAGTAGTGACAGCGGTGGAGGGCGACCGAGGAGCGTCCCGTGAGCGTTTGGCAGCGCAACGACCGCGCCATTTTCTGCAACCACGCCATCGACAAAGTCCAGACAGCCTGCAACGCTCCGGAGTTCAGAAAGTATCCGCCCGGTTACAATTACAACGAGCACGCCTCGTTTGCGAGCCTTCAATATCGCTGCACGGACGGCAGGCTCAATAATGCCGTCCTGTGCAATTGTTCCATCATAGTCTACAGCAATAACTCGCAGTCTCATCCTATGCTCCGTCTAGATTTTGACGTCCTCGCTGTGGTCAGTCCTTAGTTCTACGAAACTTTGCAATTTGCGTTAGAGCTCGAGTAAGGAGAAGTCCTCAATCGGCGAATCAGCAAGAGCGCTTGGCCAATTAAGCAAGGCAGTAGACTCGCTCCCACAACCACAAACCAACCTGAGAGATCAATTGGTGCAACCTTTAAAGTCTGGGCAACTGGTGTAACAAACACGGCTCCAAGGAGGAGAAGTGTACAAAAAGCAAGCGCCGCCCAGATATGGAAATTACGTACAACTCCGCTTTCAAAAAATTCGGTGCTCGAATCTCGAACGTTGAATACATGCCATAGTTGCGCAAACGCGAGCACGAGAAAAGAAACCGTCACAACCTTGGACATTTCAGCTTCGTAGTAATCGAGGGCCCACCAAAACGCCCCAAGCGTTGAGCAGGTTATAAGAACCGAATATCCAACAATCATAGTCCAGTGACGTGGCTCAAGAACAGCTTCGTTTGGATCTCTTGGAGGTCGTTCCATAATTGAGGGAGTTCCTCGACTCATACCCAATGCAAGTGCAGGAAATACATCAGTCACTAAGTTGAGGAAGAGTATCTGTAGCGGTAACAGCGGCAGAGGAGCTCGAAATGCAGAGGCAATTCCAACAACTAGTATTTCACTGAGATTACACGACATCAAGTATATGACAAACTTCCTAATATTGTTAAAAATAATCCTTCCTTCCTCTATTGCTGCCACGATAGTTGAGAACGCATCATCCTTGAGAACCATGTCAGATGCTTCGCGTGCAGCTTCAGTTCCTCGAAGGCCCATCGCCACACCAATATCCGCTTTCTTTAATGCGGGGGCATCGTTTACGCCATCACCGGTCATGGCAACAATTTCGCCCGCCTCTTGATAGAGGGTGACTAAGTCAAGTTTCTGTTTCGGGCTTACACGAGCGAAGATAGAAACTTCATGTATTCTTGCTAAAGGCGGTTCTCCAGGCACATGAAGCAATTCTATATCTGAACCCTGCAAAACCTCGCTCGGTTGCGCCTCCTCAAGCAACTCCAGCGAACGCGCAACACTCAGTGCCGTAGGTGCTTGATCCCCCGTTACCATTACCGCACGAATACCTGCGCGACGGCATTGACCTAGCGCCTCTCGAACTCCCTTTCTCGGAGGATCTGCAAGTCCGACTAGGCCAACAAAGGTCAAATCGCTATACAGAGGACCGTCGGGAGTCGTGGAATATTTTTCGGCAAAAGCAATGATTCGCAATCCACGCTCCGCCATACTTAGATTGTATTGAAGCCACGCCTCCCTCGTTTCGTGCTGGAGTATCGTCTGTTGCTCGTTTATTACAGCAGAAGTACACGCATCAAGCACTTCCTCTAGCGCTCCTTTCACCACGATGCGAAAGCTATCGTTCGCACGATGCACTGTGCCCATCATCTTCCGTTCTGCGTCAAATGCATCTTTGTTCGCTTCAGGATAGCGCTCTAGTAGTTCTGCTCGATCTAATCCGGCATTCTCGGCTGCCACTAGAAGAGCTACTTCTAGGGGATCTCCAATCGCCTCGCCATCGGATTGCCCAGTTTCCAATGATGCGTTGTTGCACAACACACCAATCTCCAATGCGGTTCGGAACGAATCTATTGTGCGAAAATCTACTTGAGTTTCATCTACGACATACCGCCCCTCGGCATTCAACTGAACCTCACTAAGCGCACCGCTTACGTCGACAACATAGCTCGTCGCAAGCATTCGGTTTTCAGTTAGAGTTCCCGTCTTGTCTGTACAAATGACCGTTGTCGCACCCAAGGTTTCTACTGCGGCAAGCTTGTTGACCAAGGCGTTCTTGGTAGCCATTCGCCGCATACCGCGGGCCAAGGCTATAGTTGCCACAATCGGCAAGCCTTCTGGAATCGCTGCAACGGTAAGCGCGATAGCGGTCTGAAGCATTAAGTACACAGATTTACCGGCAAGGATCCCAGAAACTGCTGTCACAGATGCGACCAGCAGCATCGCCCCGACAAGTTTTCGACCCAACTTGTCTAGACGCTTTTCGAGTGGAGTCGTTTCGTCTTTGGCTGCTTCGATAAGAGATGAAATACTTCCGAACTCAGTCCGCATGCCTGTTCCAGTGACTATGCCTTCACCAGAGCCATTGGTGAGTACCGTGCCTTTAAAGAGCATGTTGGTTCGTGCATAGAGAGGCGCATCCAGATCAACTGACTCCATCTGTTTTCCTACAGGGGCAGATTCTCCGGTTAGAATTGATTCATTGGATTGAAGATTTGAACAGGCAACTACACGAATATCTGCACCGACCATATCTCCGGCTTCAAATACCACAATGTCGCCAGGCACTAGTTCTTCAGTGGGAACGCTCTTGACTTTACCGTCTCGACGCACTGCGCTATGTGTCTCCACTAACCGGCGCAAAGACTCTACAGAACGTGTTGCTTGCAGCTCTATGACAAAACCAATGAAAGCGTTGGCAACAATCACAGCAATGATTGCCAAACCCTCGATGTGATCACCAAACAAAAAGGATACGACAGCGGCAATCGCAAGGAGGGCAACAATAACGCTCTTACATTGGTCAAAAAGAATCTGGATCGCCGATCGCTTCGCAGACTTTCGAATAGCATTTGGGCCAAACTGTTGAAGGCGAGCTATTGCCTCTGCGGTTGAAAGACCGTCTTCAATACTAACATTTAGGTCAGAGAACAGCGTCGCCCTGTCTTTTGACCAGGGCGCATGTTGACCGTTTGAAGCGCTAGGAGCTTCACCCTCAGTGCCAGGCAAGATTTTGTTAGATGCCAAGTGAGGATTCAAGGTCGTTCACGATATAGACTGTCCATCTCTTTCCATCGTCCCAAAATAAACGCGTTCGGAAGACAGCTTATTATTGTAGCTCGGTAGCCCACAGTCGGCGCGAAGTAAATTCTAACTTCCCTAGTGTCATGCTAGAAACTCCAACCTACTGAGGTCCCCGACCATCCGGTGGGCCTGCATCCTCTGGTCGACCGCCGCCAACTCCATCCGGCGGGCCTGCATTCTCCGGTCGACCGCCGCCAACTCCATCCGGTCTGCCACCACCTCGTACTCCTGAATTGCCCAACCCTAAGGCTCCCGGTGAAACTTCAAGTTCCTGGGCAATGACACCCCAGCCGAGACAGTTCCCCTCGCGAAGGGCAATTACTTCATCGACCGAAATCTCTGCAGCACTCGCCAGCGCTTCAGCATGTCCCAATTGACCTGGGCTTTCAGCAACCAATCCGCAAGTCTCAAGTTCGTAGTCCACACTCGCGACACCGCCATCTGCGGTGACAGTTCCTTCAATCACTGCGACATCACCAGCGAGCACCACCACATCAGTTACCACTAAAGTAACAATTGTCGGCTCGCTTACCTGAATCAAATAGGTTCCCGCGGCAATTCCAGAAAACAAGAAATCCCCATTTTCATCAGTTGTCGTACTGCCGACAACAGTTCCGTTAGAATCAATCAATTCGACTGTCGCCCCAGCCAAGGGCTCCCCTACAATTTCCTGCGCATGCGCACTCTCTATCAACTCAAACGAGAAGAGCGCTGTCGGGGTTGGAGCCGTAGATTTCATAGCTACCGTGACTGCTCCATCATCAACAAAAACTTGACCTGAAATTGAACCAGAATCATTCGCAGTAGTTGCTCCTTCTCCCCCGGAGCCACCCCCACAAGCTGACAATACAAATCCGAACACGGCGACGGCGAACAACGCGAATACCGACCTGGGATATTGACTAAATCTAATATTCATACGCATCCTCCTTCGCTAATTAATCGCTCAAAACATAGCACAAGAGTAACTCTATGAGCTAAAACTATTGTCCTATAGACAAAGCTCTTCGGACTAAATCTAGTCTTTTATGAGAATGCGACAAAGAAACTCAAGAGGATTGTCTCATCGAAACAGTCGCATGTTTTCTTGATATGACTTCAGTTATGG
>CBDUGV010000227.1:0-7412 GCA_965366815.1 uncultured Bdellovibrionales bacterium
TATAGCGCTTTGACCTTGCGAATGCTGCTTGGCGCTTATAGGATCTGGCAATCCCACTATGAATACGTCAGTTCGAGATAAAATTCTTAACGCAACAGGCGCAACTGAGCTTGTTGAGAAACAAAAACTCCAAGATCTCTGGAGTGGCTACGGCACTCTCAAGCGTTATGAGCTGAAGGGTTCTCAATACCCATCGATTATCGTTAAACATGTGGCCCCCCCTCGGAAGACGTCTCATTCCCGCGGTTGGGACACCGCACTTTCGCACAGGCGCAAACTTCGTTCCTATCAGGTCGAGTCGCATTGGTATGCACAGCATAGCGTCTCTTGTCATCAACGATGCCGCGTGCCGAACTGCATTGCGCTGGAGTGCTCTGATGATCAGTTCTTCATTGTGCTTGAAGACCTCGATGCGGTCGGTTTTGAGGTTCGCAAAACCTCGGTCGATATTGCCGACATGAGAGCCTGTCTCAAATGGTTGGCGCATTTTCACGCCACCTTTCTGGGGCAGAGCGCCGATGGTCTTTGGGAAACGGGGACCTATTGGCATTTAGAAACGCGACCCGATGAATTGCAAGCTCTTAAAGATAAAGATTTAAAATTTGCCGCTACGGCAATTGATCGGAAGTTGAGCGAGTGCCGCTATCAAACTTTTGTGCATGGTGATGCAAAGCTGGCGAACTTTTGCTTTTCGAAAGACGGCAAGAAGGTTGCGGCAGTCGACTTTCAATACGTGGGCGGTGGTTGTGGCATGAAGGATATTGCGTATTTTATCGGTAGCTGTCTCGAGGAGGATGATTGCGAGAGACATGAAAGCGAACTCTTAGAATATTATTTCTCCGTACTCGGCAATACACTCAGGGCCAAGAAAACTGGGGTGGATGTAGGGCAACTCTGCGATGAGTGGCGTGCGCTCTATCCAGTTGCCTGGGCCGACTTTCATCGATTTATCAAGGGGTGGAGTCCAGGCCACTGGAAGATACATAGCTACAGCGAACGAATCACCCGCGAAGTGATCGAGCAGTTGCGCTAGATCGGATCGGGAATCCAGTCATACTCTGGGCCAAAGGCATTCGAGAGTAAGGCTGCGAGCTTGTAGCGAAGTGTTCTGTAGGAAAAATACCGCCGCGCGAGGTCGAAATTTTTTGCCACCATCTCTTGGCGCAGAGGCTTTGTGTCGAGCACTTCCAGTGTTTGCTTGATAGTTTTCTCAGTGATGAACTCATCAAACTCAATACAATCAAATCCCTTCGGACGAATGTCGACCGCGTAGACGGTGTAGTTCTGCACTACCATCGGTTTATGAAAATAAGCGCCTTCCAAGAAGCCATTGCCAAAACCCTCGTATATCGAAGGATAGGTTACGAGGTCGCATTCGTAATAGGCATCTGCGAGGCCGTAAATCTTCGAGCCATCTTCTGCAGTGCCTCGTTCTGGGTGAATAATGTCAGAGGCGAACAATAGTTCAACACCGAGATGCTCGGCGTATTGGCAGACTCGTTGTGAGTATTCATCACCTTCGTCGCCAGAGGCATGAGAGATTACCATCTTCGCCGGGCGCTTTAATCGACTCACGAGCTCAATCGCATGTTCAATGCCTTTTCTCGAGACGATTCTTGTAGGCTGTAGGATGAAGAGTTCATCCTTGAAGCCGAGCTTCTCTCTAAGGTCTGAACTATAGGAATCAAGCACAACCTCGCATTGGTCAAAGTTCATGACATTCGGAATAATCGTTGAGCCGATTCCACAGCGCAAGGCGAGCTGAGTTTGAGCAATAGAGTTAATCACGACATGCTGAATTGTAGGCAAATTGGGAGGGAATGCCATAGCGAGATAGTCTTGGATACTGTTGAGGAAAAACCTCTTTCTTTCCCATACGAAATCGTGATGGTGCGCAATTGTTTGAATGCCGGTTTCCGCTACAATTTCTGTGATGGCAATTGCCAAAGGAATCTGTAATGGAATAGTTAAGCAGTTTTCCGGAATAATCAGGTCCAGTTCAAACGTTTCAATGAAGCTTCGTAGTTTCTTGCGAAAATGGCCTACTTGCTCATGCACCCACTCGGTGTCTTGTGGGTCTCTTCTCTCACTTTTAAAAAAGCGCTGGTGGACCTTGTCGACTTCTGGATGCCGATAGAATGCTTCTTCGGCAACCATAGATATCTCCGCCGGTCGATCGCAGAGACCTGCAAAATAGAAACACTTGTGCCCCATTTGTTGTAGCACTTCATCCCATTTCTCAGTCTCAAGCGACACGCCATCAGTGCCGGCAAATCGGGTCGAGATAAATCCAATATTGAGGGGTCGTGGTATAGGCCTGGTACTCATTCCGCGCATCATCCAAAGTAAGAGTATGCCGTTAGTCTTTCAGAAACGTAGGGTTTTCAATCACAACGACTTCCGTTGTGCCCGGAAAATAATCCCAAGTCTTTTCCAGTGGAATACGCTCGAAGTATACTCGGATGATCGCATTGATGAAACCATGAGCTACGAGGGCGATACGCTGCCCGTCGCCGGCGTGCGCTCCGAGAATCTCACGCAATGCGGCAAGCACGCGATCTCGAACTTGTCCCATATTCTCTCCATCAGGAGCGCCGACACGGAGTGGGTCTGAATCTCGCTTGTCGAGTTCTTTCTGGAACTGCGCTTTGATGTCCGGGAATAGCATTCCCTCCCAGATGCCTTGGTTGATTTCTCGAAATCGCTCGTCGGTCTGGATATCGAGATCGCAGGCCTTAGCGATGTAGCTCGCGGTGTCGTATGCTCGCTGGAGATCAGAGGAAAAGAGTAGTGTTGGTGGATTCTCTTTTAGTTCCTCAGCGACGCGAGCGGCATCAGCGTGACCTTTCGCATTTATCGGAATGTCGGTTTGTCCGGTGTAGCGGCCTTCGACGTTCCAATCAGTTTGTCCGTGCCTGATAAGTAACAACTGAGTCATGGGTAGCGTTTGCTCTCAATGGTTTAGCCGGTTCAACTTCATCTAACCCACGTGCGAGACGATACTCCGGAATCTCAATCATTGGTGGTCGTTCGAGTTCGGCAATTTCTGCAACGTCTAAATAGAAGCGGTCTGGCTCATGCTTAATAATTTTCATAGTACGGTTTACATCTTCCAAAAGAGGTCTACCATACCTTTGCTCAAGTCGACCCATCATAGTTTGAATGATCGCAAATGACATCTTGCTCAGGTTTGCCAATGACTGATTATGATGCACACGCTCAATCATATCGACTTGCGCAATTGAAGCGAGCTTAAACTTAGTGAACATCTCGATCAATACACAGGTCTCGACTCCGTAGCCAGAGGTGAAAGTGAGTTGTTCAAGGGCTTTTCGGCGACCGCCATACTCTCCAGAAAGCGGTTGTATCACCCCCGAAAGTTCCGGATAGAATAGGTTAAACAATGGTCGTGCACATAGCTCGGTTACTCTTCCACCACGGCCATTTTCTAAGCGAGTTCCTGTCTTGAGAGGGCGCTTATAAAATCCTTTCACGAGCATCAAGTCTTTTCGATGCAGGAGTGGTCCAAGCAAGCCATAGACAAAGCGTGAAGTGAAATTGCTCACGTCGGTATCAGCCCACAAAACAATGTCCCCATTGGTCACATGAAGACTTTTCCAGAGGGCTTCACCCTTGCCGGGTCGAGCACCCTGTTGTGACAGGATATCCTGGTGGATATACACCGGGATGCCAAATTCGCGAGCGATCTGCCGAGTCTTGTCGGTCGAATTCGAGTCGATTAACACTATCTCATCGATAAGTGGTACATCATCTACCATATCGCGGATAACGGTTTCGAGAATTTTACCTATGGTCTTCTCTTCATTCAGCGCGGGCAGTGCCAGGCTGACAGTAGTGTTTCGCTCCTTCTTGAGCTGGGCGAGTTTTTGAAAATCAGTAAACTCATCTGCGTGGAATGTGTTCTCCGCAAACCATTGGTCAACCAACACGGAAATAGCGCCCGCACCAAAATGGACACTTTCCTGCCGAGACGGCACTTCGCGTTTCGTTTTAACTGCAACGATTGCTGATTCGCATTTTTCAAATAATGCGTCTGGGATTCTTCCAAACGAAGACGATTCAGGTTCCGTTTGCGCAGTCGTTCCGAGGACGACCACATCGGCTTTCTTAGCATTCTCTAGCAAATAAGAAATACCGTCTTCTCTCTGTACAGTCTCATGTTCGATCTCAGGCATTTCGGCTAAGACCTTTGCCATGCTTGCAAAACCAGCGCTGTCGGTGTCTTGTCCGCTCGTCGGGCGAATTCGAACAGCTTTTACTTGAGCGTTATTCGGCTTCGCAAGGCTTAGGCCGACCTCAAAGGCTCGTTCGGCGTGCGGTCCACCGCGCATTGGTACCAAGACAGTTTTGGGCTCCTCAGGGAACGGCCCGCGCACTAATGCGATATCGCAGGGAGGCTCGGTGATAATTTGGTTAGCTGATAATCCGAGCGACTTAATTCCTTTCTCCCAATCGAGAACCATCAAACGTATTTTGGTTTCCTTGCGCAATACCGCTTTGATGTCTTGCCATGGGTTGTAGGTAACACGTATTCGAGGTTTGGCTCGGATATGTACCCGGTCACATTGTTCTTGGATAAACTGCCGCAATTCTCGAGCAGGCTGAGCACCGGTGCTCAAACTTTCCCCTTCGGCAATCGGCACCACGCCAAGGAGAAGAACAGGACCAGATTTTGTTAGAGTCTTCGCCATGCGGAGTAATGATTCATGGTCATCTCCCGGCATGATTGGGATTAGCGTTCGTGGGCGCTTCGCTCGTAGGTCTGTAGATTGTGTGAGTGGCATTATGAATCCTCCAATAGTGGTGAAATCTTATTTTTGTAGAGCGCATTCCAGCTGTAGGTACTTCGTACCCGTTGACGAAGCGCATGCGGATGGTTGGATTCGAAGTATCTAGCGATTTTCTCTGCGATAGAGTTCGGATCGTCTTGAGGAGAAAAATAGGTTGCAAAGTCTCGTGCAATTTCTCGAAACGGTCCAATATCAGAGCAGTAGATTGGAATGCGAGAAAGGCCTGCCTCGATCAACGGAATACCAAAGCCTTCGTCAAAGCTCGGAATCAAAAGCGCGTCGGTGATGCGATACAGATCTGCGATTACTTCGTCTGGCAGGAATCCCTGAAAGCTCTCTGCGAGAAAATATGCCTTTGGACATGCCGAATCATCGTGGGTTGCAGGGTCCAGTCCGAGTTCGGCACGCAGCGCGATGAGCTCCTCGAAATAGGTTTGATTGGTTGTGTTGTGCGCACCTGGCGGCCCGGTCACGATCAGCATGGCTTTCGGCATATACTTCCCGAGCGCTGCGGTAATGCGGAGCGCTTGTTCGATATTCTTACGGCGAGTAATTCGAACCGGAAGTAAAAGGAGCGGATCTGCCTCCAGGAGTGGAAGTTTTTCAAGGATCTCCTCGGTGAAGCTCTCAAACTTATAGAATTGGTTGGTATCCATGCCAGAAGGAACAACGTGTATGGATGCAGGCTCCATTCCCAAAACGTCGCAGACTTCCTTTCGGCGAGTTTCAGACACTACAACATGCGTCATCGGCACTTCTGGCCAGACTTCACCCACCAGACTCCAGGGCCAGCCTTCATGCATTTCACTACGGTAGCGATCGGCGTTCCAAGCAAGGTCGTGGTGCCATGCGACAAGTCGAGGACAGTCGCTGCTCGCACCGATGCGACGAAGCGCGGCAGTGAGAGGTAAGTTCTTGTTCATTGTACAGACGTTGTGAATAAACAATACCTCAACACCTTGAAGGGCTTCTCTGAGAGACACTTCGACTCTCTCGCAAAGTGCTTCAAAATCTTCCGGTACGCTGCCGGAATCGAGCTGCTGTTTGGCTGCCAGGATATCTGGGTGGAGCGAATCGACTAATGGGACTGGGAAGAATGGAATCTGTGGGTCAACGGTTTCACCTCGCCCGGCGATAATGCGCACCCGATGCCCGCCATCTCGTAGCAAGCTGGCATGTTGGCGCATCACGCTCTCTACGCCACCTACGATAGGTGGTCCAGCATAGTGAAGTAGAGCGATTGACTTGGTCATATTTCGCAGCACCTAGGCTTCTTCCCTCAAATAGATTAGGAGTACGTTTTAGTTCAGCAGAGTTACAAGCGTGAATTTGCCCGCACGTGTGACCGACACTGAAGAACTCGCCAGACAATCAAGTAGTTGATCGCAGCGACAGGAGCGGCTAGTGGTGGTGCCATAGATACACAAGATGGCACTGGAAATTCACCGTATATTTCTATCAAATACTACGAATTAGTCAAATATTGCCGCATAAAATTTCTATTAAATAGAAGTTTGGAAATAAGCTCTTGAGATTACGCTTTTTTTTGTTTTCCCTGATCCTGTCTGCCGCTCTACTTTTAGCCGGACGCTACGGCTGGCAGCGCATTGAGCGTTGGGGTACAGAGCCGATACAGCTGAGCGAGCCAAAGGTATTTAACGTGCCGCGGGGAACCTCCCTCCAAGCGCTGGCTGCTACCCTACAAAGAGAAGGTCTCCTAACAAATAAAGAACTCTTTCGGGTCTGGGTGCGTTTGTTTGCAGATTATTCTCGGTTCCAGGCTGGTCTCTATCGATTAGAGGGAAGTGTGAGTCCTCAGCAGATTGCTGATGTCATTTCCCGCGGCGATATTTATACCCCTGTCGTTTTAGAGCTGACGATTCCAGAGGGATTTACTCTGAAGCAAATAGCCGCTCGTCTCGCTGGGAACGAACTCGGAACTGAGGAGGAATTCTTTGCATTGGCTCAGAACAAAGAGTTTCTTCGTTCGCTGAAAATCGAAGCAGATTCGCTAGAAGGATATTTTTATCCAGCGACGTATCGTTTTTCGAAAATGCCAAGCATTGAGGAAGTTATTCGCCATGCGGTTCAAACGTTTTGGAAGAAACTCCCCGACGGATATGAAGCTGCGATTGCGGAGTTGAATCTGACACTGACCGAGGCTGTGACGTTTGCCTCGTTAATCGAGCTCGAGACGGCTCACGAAGATGAGAAGCCGTTCGTGTCTGAAGTTATTTGGAATCGCCTCAACAACAATGAAGCTTTGGCGATCGATGCTTCGATTATTTACGGCATAGAAGACTATCGCGGCAACTTGACTCGCAAACATCTGCAAGATCGCAGCAATCCTTACAACTCGCGAGTTCATCCGGGTCTACCACCGACTCCCATTTGCTCTCCTTCAGTATCGTCTCTGGAAGCCATTCTCACTCCAAGTAAGAAAGGATTTTACTTCTATGTCCTCGATCCGACCCAGGGCAATCGCCACCACTTCTCAAAAACGCTCCGCGAGCACAATATCTATGTCCGAAAACTAGTGAAGGCCCAGCGTGAGGCGCGAAAACGAGAGCGCCGAGCCACCCGCCAATAAAAACTCTGTGA
>CBDUGV010000228.1:0-7337 GCA_965366815.1 uncultured Bdellovibrionales bacterium
CAGTTGCGGGCAATTGACGCCGACATACTGGTGAAACTCCAAACTCATGAGAGATATAAAATATAAGGCTGCAAAGGAGGCGATGAAATTGCTTCGCGTTACGATTTTCAGTATTGCAAAAATACAAAAAGCAGCGACTAGAAGCGAGACCATCGAAAGATAGCGTCCCGCAAAAATATAGTCACCATGGAGGCGACCCAGCCAGCCGATAACGTAGTACGAAAGCGGTGGATAGTTGTTGAACAGATACTCCCCGGGGATATAGATATTCTTGCCGCTTTGCGCTGCCATCGCATGAACCGCGTTCCAACCTTCGTTGTATTTGATCGGAATTCGATAAAACATCGAGACGAAGGGTGTCGCAAGAGAGGTGAGTGCAGTGATCGCTAGAAGAATGAGCGTCGCGGCGGGTAGAAAATGAAAGATACGCTCTGAACTAAATTTCACCGTTTCGCTTCCCAGAGTTTAGAGGGGGAGACTGCGAAGGTATCATGCTCGGTGGTCGCAAACAATTATAGTTTTTGAGGCGTTCGCTTGTAGCAGCACGGCTTTTTTGAAGGAAACTCTTTCCGTCGAACGTTTATGGGGTGACCTATAGGCACTGCTGTGCGACCGTCTCAGCGTTGCTTCAAATTTCTACAACTTCTTTGCTGTTTCTGCCTTGTCTGAATGAGCTTGCACAACAGGTAGCTCTGCTGGCGAATCGCCAAGTGAGTAACGGCGATTAGCGTAGGCCCAGCTCGGCCAAAGTGCATGAGCTAGCGCTACTCGTCGAAATTCCTGATTAATGTATTTCTCCTCAACGAGTTTTTGATCGTTTACAACCCGATACTGCCTTGCCCCAAGTTGGGGTCGAAACACCATGAGTTGGGAACCTTCCCGGTAGCCAAAATTTTCTCCATACTGCATGATTGCTCTGCCTTGCCAGTCTTCCGCCATGGTTGTCAGATCGTGTCCAAGCATCGGATGAGTACCACTAATTCCAGCAAGGCTAAGAAGGGTGGGTGCCAAGTCGATTTGGCTAACTAGTCGTTCGTCAGATTTTGCCTGAATTCCGCCACCGAGAATGAGTGCCGGTATGTGGAAATGCTCGACTGGAATTGTATTTGCACCATAGACTCGAGAGTCATGGTCCGCGACGACGAGAAAAATCGTATTCTTGTAGTAGTTCGCTGATTGA
The DNA here is from genome assembly GCA_965366815.1 of uncultured Bdellovibrionales bacterium. Classification (GTDB taxonomy): domain Bacteria; phylum Bdellovibrionota_C; class UBA2361; order SZUA-149; family SZUA-149; genus CBDUGV01. Next base: position 1,181 of record CBDUGV010000228.1, read on the forward strand.
GCTTTCTTAAAAAAATCTCCGAGCGCCCAGTCTGCGTATCGCACAGCGTTTTCGGCGGTTGCATCCGACGGCGGCGTCGGTTTGATTCTGTTTTTTGGGTATTCATAAGGAGAGTGATTGGTCACACTAAACGCAAAAAATAGTTGCGGTGAAACTGCTGCAGTTAGTTCTTCGTGGAGGCGGTTCAGCATGTCCTCATCGCTGACTCCCCAGCTTCCCGCAAGTACCGGATTTGTGAATGCACTGCGGTCAATAGTGCGATCAAACCCGTTATTGAGGAGAAAGCCTTTCATATTATCGAAATGACTTTCTCCGCCATATATAAAAGTGGAGGTGTACCCGTGGCGTTTGACCAAGGACGCAAGAGTGAAGAAGTTGCCCTGCGCCAGGCCGAGCTTGACTACGGCGCGAGCCGGGGTGGGTAGAAATCCTGTGATAACAGCTTCACTCCCCCGTACAGATCGAGTGCCGGTTGCGTAGAGATTTTTGAAAGTCCAGGCTTTTGCTGCCAACGTATCTAACTCCGGTGTTAGATTTCCTCCGGTGAGATGCCCCACGTACCGGGCACCGAGACTCTCCTCTAAGATCACGACGATGTGCGGGGCAGTGGCACGCAGTTTGCTCGCCTTCTGGTAATGCAGGCTGGGTATTCTGGGGTTGGGTTTAGACCCGGAAATGCCGGCACGAGAGAGAACGAGCCGGTGCATTTCTTCTTCAGGCATGGTCCCATACAGTGCCCCTGCGTTCTTTTCATCTTTGAGACGATATGCTGCATATAGAATACTGTAGGCCGAATTTAACGGGAGCGTGTTTACCATTCGATCGGACGAGAATGCTACCGTCGCCGGGTTAATCGGTTTGTGGTTCAAAGTCCCGCGGATCATTACGAATCCAACAAAGCCACAGGTCATCGCTGCAATTCCACGATGAGGTAAGCTCAATTTAGTAGTGGGGCCTCTGCGGAGAATTTTGAAGACGAGGAATAGACCTATGGTTGTCCCCAACAGGACAAACAGAACAGAGTTTCCGAACCCCTTGACCAGCATGCTGCTTACCTCCTGCGGGTAGGTAAGATACTCAAAGAACAGCCGATCGGGTCTCGTGTCGTACTGACTAATGAAAGTTGGTGTCGTCAGTTCAAGTAGAATAAACAGCGCCAGAACAAAACGATAATAACGAGCTTCCCAGGTTCTTAGGCGAGCGGAGCCAGAGAACAGGGAAACCAAAACAGCGGGGGCAACGGCGAACATTCCAAGCAGCGTTAAGTCGATTCGCAGTCCTCCTAGCAGAACTGGACCTAGTTGTTGCAGAGTGACCCGATTCCACCATAAGCCGGTCAGAATTAGTCTACTTGCAGTCAGTACAAAGAGCCCTAGGAACAGGAAGCGGAACAGGGGCTGGTAGGTAAGCATAAATGGAAATGAGCGATGCTGCTCAACGCGTGACTCTGACATAGGAAAACTGGTCCTCAATCAATTGGGCGAGCTGTGATTCGCCGGATGTCTGTAGGGTCTTAAGGAAACCAGTGCTAGGAAATTACAGATATAGGCTATGCGTGTTATGGAAAATATTTAGGCGTAACAGACGGTTAGCTCGGGGAACGGCTAAATGACCTATAGCTAAGCTTCGCGCTTTTCCGCTGGTCGAGGAAGAAGAAGGTCTTCGAGGAAAAAAGCTGATAGCTCAGCTCGACCATCCAAACCAGATTTGCGATAAAGCGCCGCTGCTTGATGGCGAACTGTTCGCTCGGAAGTCTTTCGAACCTCAGAAATTTCCTTAAGGCTGAGACCCTTTAGCAACAAAAGACCAACTTCGCTTTCGGCTTCAGTGAGTGTCCACCTCAGGAACTGCTTATCAATCGCTTCGCTTAAGCCAGCCAAAGCAGTGGATGCTTCCTCTCTCCAGTAATCGGCATCTCGATGAGCTGTCAGCATCGCCCTACTGAGTTCGACGTTGCTCGAACGCAATTTCCGAGATTCGTTCCAGAGGTACAGGGCTCCAAGAATTGCAAGTACGATGAAGCTCCCCTCAACTATCAAATGTTTAGGCGGTTCGCCCTGGACAGCATCTTCGATAAGACCAAATAGTCCAACAGCCAATACGATAAAAAGGAAACCGGCACTGATCCAGCGTTCTCTATCAAGGTGCTCTAACTGTTCTGGGTCAATTTTCAACATAAGGTACAAAGGTTACGCGAGGTTGCTAAAACCAGAGTAAGACTCTGATGAATATATACAATTTGCAAATGGAGGGAAATCTCCATTATTGAGACGGAGAACGATGAAATGTATTGCATGTATAGGACTGCGACCAATGCGACCGCACAATCAATCAGCAAAACCTTAGAAGCGAAACTGTCTACTATAGCTAAGGACTGCGTTAAACTGAGATTCGCAGTAGTTATTCTCCTGCCAGGCCATAGTTCCATCCCAGGTCGTATTGGCAAAGATCACATCTGATCGAGCTTCCTTATTGAAGAACGCCCAGAAACCAAGATTCTGCCAGTTCTCTGTGTTCTCTCTGGCCACCTTGTTCCTTAGTGACATCGCTAAATCAAGAACTGCAGTATAAGCATCTTTGTCATTGAGGCAAGGTGCGAGAGAGTTCAGTGTTGTTCCTAGCAGCCTGACAAAGGGTTTGCTCATGATTGAATGCTCTTCGAGGAAGCTTATGAACTGAGTCTGGCCACGGGTGTCACCTTGTTGAAGTGCTGGTATTGTATAGTAATCAACTACCATCACATCGGCGACGGTAGGAGAAAAGTACCGCTTTGAGATTTCTTCCGAGAAGAAGTTTCCGCGAATGTTTGAGCCTATGTAGAAAGAATTAGTTAGAAAAATAGGAACGCTGGGATAGCGGCTCGATATGTATTGATAGATTTTTTCCAGATACGGGACCGGTAAACCATGGCTGGAGGCTTCGTCCATTAGATAAATGCCTCCTATTCTGTGCTGATACATTTCAATCAGTGTAAATAGTTTGTTCATCTCACGCACGAACGCCGGATGTCGTGGATCGCTGGTGTCTTCAGGATCTACGCAGTTCTCTCGTACCACCACGTAGCCTTCGGGCTTAAATCCGAGCCGAGCACCAATAGTATCGCGGTAGACCGCTGGATAGTCGAAGGTCGCTCCATTGCGGTTCTGATAATAGGCGATGTCACATACGGTTATCGGAAAGATTCTCTGTCCGCTTACTACGAACTTGGAGTCGCGCAGAGAGGGATTGTTGTCGATGAGCCGAAGGTTCTGCTGTGCAGTTTCTTCAAAGCTCAAGCCGTATTGATTTGGTGAGCGATGGCCGATGACCCAAAGGCGGTGACCCGCGTTAAACAATTGTTCTAGTTGAGCTTCATGGTGCTTGTTGAGCGCATAAATAGTGTCTCCATCGATATAGTTTAACACAACTCCAGGCTGAAGTGCCTTGCGCTTTCTTAGGAGGAGAGGGTTCTTGAATATGACCCTTGCCCCGTTTACAAATTGCCTGCTCGCACTCAGTGATTTGATGGTTACAAAGAAAATAACGGCTCTTGTCTCAGGCAGGACATTTCCAACGCTCCAGTTGACGAAACCATCTTCAAGATCTTCTAAGACGATTGATGGGAGTGATTTCCTGCGGAGTGTGTTTCCTTGGGAATCCTTCTCGTAGGCTGTTCCAGTGATTCGAACTGAACCCGTTGCCCCTCCGTTGAAATGTACGTGTGAGCTAAACGTCCAGGTGAAATCGTCTCCAAGGAGTAGGGGAAAGCGCAGGCTAAGAGTTCCGTTCTCCACACCGCGTTTCGGGAAGATCATAAACTCTCGAGTTGACATCCTTTGTATATACCGCCCGGCTTCAGAGCCTTCTTCTGTCAATAGCTGACCATTGGTGTTTCGCAGCAAGAAAGAGTTTTGAAACAGCTGAGTTGTTGGAATTTGGAACTCTTTCGCGAATCGACGTTCATAGGAGATGTCCGCGAGCGGCATTTGCACTGGTGCGATGGTGGCGATGCTCCCATCTTGTTGGTAGTACACCCGGAGGAGATGGTCGCTTGTGCTTTCGGAGTAGAGATATCCCGAAGCTTTGACAAAACCGACTTGTTGGGGTCCAAACTGCTCGTGAAGGGGCAGGTCAAGACTCGCCCCTTGGCTCATGGTGTAGCTAGATTCTCTTAGTGCCACCCCATCAGCTCTATAGTTAACTAACGTGCGTTGGAGAGAGCGACTTGCACTCATCTTTAGCCAGTTCGCAGCATCTAGAAAAGTATTCACTAAGGCAATTCGACTTTTCCCACGACTTCGACCATAGCGAGGTGCGATCCCTTTTGTTGCATAGGCCCAACGAATTGCAGATAGATTCTGCGAGCTGCGACCATAGAACCCACTTTCTACAAGGACTCCTTTCCCCTGTTGCAGTACCTTCAGTTCGACAGTTCCAACTTTCCCCACACCGCCTGGATCGAGGTGAGTATTGACCAATAGATGGCGAGTTTCTCCAGCTGCAAGTGGTTGAGGAGAACGGTTTTCGTAGACCGGTACGCCACTTTCATCGCGAATGCTGAGAGCAACCATGACCGGTTCATCGTGTGGGTTGGCGAAGCTGAGCCAGTTCAGCGCGTTCGCCGTTGTCGAGACAGCTACCGTTTGCTGTCGCAATGGATCAGAGAGTTCTTGCTGAAATGCAAATGTTCCAGCGCTGCTCGTTCCAAAACGTGACAAGTAGGCGCGGTAGGCTTGGTCCGACCTCGGCCGCACCACATAGTAACCAGCGGATTGGAAACCGAGCTGATGACCAAGTGCCAAGTCGAATCGGGAATTTGGGGCAATGGTGACTTCTTGCTCTACCACCTGGTTCGCGAAGTGCATTTCGACGCGGAAATGCTCTGGGTTTTCGCCGAGGTTCTGCAGGGTAAGCCAGTTTGCAGTTAGTCTAGATTCGTTCGCAGATGGACTGTAGGTATTAAACAATCCATATGCTTTGCCGCGATACGTAGCGTTTGGTGTAGCAAATACGAATTCCACACCGCCATTGCTTCGCAGTTTGTAGGTCATGGTTTGACAATAGATGGCCCTGATACCGTTCTCGGATTGCAGGGAATACGTACCATACTGTGCTTTTACTCCGCGCCCAGCGGAGTCAATGAACTCGTTCAGTATGATGTGGACCGTACCGTGAGGTTTGAACTCAAGTACTCTCTTGTTGACGAAATCGCCATTTGCTCGGAATACTCTGAAGTCACTCGTGACCGCTCGATCCGAGAGGTTCAGACACTCTGCCACATTGATAGTGCCAAAATGTGTATTGAAATTGCCAGTCGTCTGACCGCTTGTCGCTGCGAGTGATGTGCCGCAGAAAGCAAGCAGAATAGTGAAAGAGAAAATTGTTCGCCGTACTATGTAAGAACCCAAGGAAAACCCTCTTTATTTTACCGCCCTTCCCTCAACCGTCCACAACCACCCAAATCACGAGAGCCTAATTTCTACCACACTCTCCTATCGCTGGAGGGTAGTAGCTGCTTCTAAGGTGTCAGAACTATGATACTGCCGACATCTCGCAATTACACGGGTGGATCGAAATAGAGTGAACCTGTTCGAACTGTAAAAAGGGTGGGGAGTGAGTGTTCCCGAGATTGAAATGGAGCCTAAAACTCAGACCAGTTCAATTCAATCTCGGAGTACTTCGCAACGCCTTTTGGCAAGGGAGTAGGGAAACAACAACGATTACCCTCTCACTGAGAATGTAGTCGAAATATCGTCTATTTGAGCGTCGAGCGCATCGCAAGTCTATAGCCTGAGAGTTCTAAAAACGAGTTGTGAGCCATCTGTGAATTGTACCTCCATGAATTGAGGAACCGCTGTTTCAGAGCTGAGCATGGAAGCAGGGCTCACATAAAATCGGTTCAGGACGCCCCGGTTCGTAGGAGCTTTGTAGGCTCGTTTTGCACTTATCGCAGTTGCGCTCCCACAGTTTTCGGGGATTTCGCAGTGCGAGTCGCAGTGCATGGCGTTCATCTGGATGATGTTCTGGGATGGGAATATCATGAGTCCGGTAGAATTCCTTCTCAAACTTGGTGAGCCGAAATTGCTTGCGAGAGCGGAGGCAGCATTGCGCAGTAGAATGCTGATTGGCTTGTGGTTCAGGAGCCTCGTAGTCGGACCAGTTGAATCCAAGCGCAAGT
>CBDUGV010000229.1:0-7333 GCA_965366815.1 uncultured Bdellovibrionales bacterium
ACAAGCCGCAGATGCGAAACACCCTGAGTGACGCAGAGCAGTTGCGTAGTGTAATCGAAGTTGTTCCGGGGGTTGATGCGGTGAGTGCCCGTGGAATTGGCTTTGCCTTGGCCTCTTCCAAAGAGCGTAGTTATGGAACCCAGATAGTTGGTGTCGACCCGGCCGTTGAGAGCTCTGTCTCTACCATTGCCGGTGTCGTTCGTCGTGGACGGTACCTCACGGACAGCAGTGCACACGAAGCGATTCTTGGTAGCTTACTTGCTCGAAACTTAAAAGTGACCGTGGGCAGTGAATTGACTTTGCTTGGTCAGGGGTGGGATGGCTCGCTCGCTGCGACCGTTATACCAGTTGTTGGGATTTTCGAGACTGGTTCGAACGAGATCGATCGTGGAATGATACAGATTCCCCTCGCTACGTTTCAAGAGGTTTTTGCGATGCCCAATAAAGCACACACGCTTGTGGTGCGGGCAGATCAATTGAGCGAGGTGGATCGAATTCAACGAGAAATCGGTTCGCTGCTAGCTGACCGGGAAGAAACAGTTGTGCTGCGCTGGGACGAAGTAGTGCCGGGTTTGAAGGAAGCAATTGAACTAGATATGGCCGCAGCGTGGTTGTTCTACATTTCGCTTATTCTGATTGTGACATTCAGTATTTTAAACACTTTTCTGATGTCGGTGCTCGAGCGGACTAAGGAGTTTGGGATCATGCTCGCGCTTGGAACCAAACCGCTTCGCATCAGCATGATGGTGCTTCTCGAGTGCGGCTTGTTGACCATAGTTGGTATCGCAATTGGCGTCGTGCTTGGGCTCGGTCTCACTCTCTATTTTGGCAAGTACGGATTCGCAGTTCCGGGAGCTGAGGAAGTTGCGAAGCAGTGGAATCTACCTGTGGTCGTCTACACACAGGCTTCATGGGCTGCAGTGACTCGAGGCCCAACAGTGCTCTTGGTCGCCGCGCTGTTCTCCGTGCTCTATCCGGCGTTTCGAATACTCGGCTTAAAGCCCGTAGAAGCAATCGGAGGTCGCTAGCGTATGTGGGCTTCAAGATTCAAATTGCTGTTCACACTCGCGGTGCGCAACGTGTTTCGAAACCCGAGGCGCTCGTTGTTGACGCTACTTGCAGTCTCGATTGGAATTCTCAGTTCGAGTTTGCTCGCTTCGATAGCGCGCGGACTCAGCGATCAGTTAATTGAAGACTCGATCAACACCTTAACCGGGCATGTGCAAATCCACGCCTCAGCATACCGAGATGATCCGGTAGTCGATCATCGCATGCCGCCACCAAGTGATGCGCTCAAACAAGTACTGGCTCAAGCACCCATTCAGAAATGGGCTGCTCGAGTTCGAGTCCCGGGTGTCGTGATGAGCGAGCGTGAGTCGGCTGGTGTTACTATTATCGGTACCACACAAGCAGCGGAGCTGGGTCTGTCTTTTATCGGCGACACCGCGATAGAAGGGGAACATATAGAATCCGAAAACAGTCTGGGCATCGTACTTGGTGAGCGACTCGTCGAGCAACTGCGGACCAAGCTTGGTCGAAGAGTGGTCCTGATGAGCCAGGGCGTAGACGGCAGTGTCGCAGATCGTGGCTTTCGTATTATTGGTCTCTATCGAACTGAGCTGGAAGCAACGGAAAAGTCCTATGCGTTTATCGGTAGAAAGACGGCTCAGACCATGTTGGGAATGGGTGAGGAAATCTCTGAAATATCGCTTCGAGCTGAGGACCGAGATCTGCTTAGCAACGTGCAAAGGCGTCTGCGAGCCGTAGTGGGTGGATTTGATGTAGCCGATTGGACTGTCCTCGAACCTTTAGTAACTGCTCTGGTGAAGGTGCAAAGTGGCTTCCTCTATATTTGGTACTTGATTGTTATCGTCACTATTTCTTTTGGATTGGTGAACACCTTGTTCATGTCTATATTCGAAAGGACAAGAGAAATTGGCATGTATCAAGCTCTCGGTATGACAGAGAGAATGGTACTTAAGCAGATTCTCTTGGAATCATTCGTATTGCTGTTCGTAGGAGCCCTGTTGGGGAATGTGCTCACCTACCTCGGACTGATAGTTCTCCAGGGAGGAATTGATCTGGCCGATTTCGCCCAAGGAGTAGAAATGTTTGGGGCGACAAGTATGATTTACCCGACACCCAAGAAATTCGACATACTCGTAGTAAATGTATTTGCCTTAGTAATTGGTATGCTGAGCAGCCTCTACCCAGCCTGGCGAGCCGGTAAACTCAACCCCGCCCAAGCACTGACGAGGTAATGACGGTACATGGAGCTACGATGAACTCAAATAAGATCAACGTAACGAAGATAAGTGACAGAAACGCAGTTCAGGGTTTGAAATGGATGCTTCCGTAGAAATAAACAACGTTTCCAAAACCTATCGACAAGGTGAGGTGGTGGTTCATGCGTTGAAGCGCGTGAGTTTGGAGATCCCCGGACAGAGCTTTCTCAGTATTTCCGGTCCTTCAGGTTCCGGCAAGACGACACTTTTGAATCTGATTGGTGGCCTAGATTCTCCAACCGAAGGCGAAATCGTCGTCGCAGGAAAGCGAGTCGATAAGATGTCGAAAGCAGAACTCGCTGAGTTGCGCTTGCGTGATGTGGGTTTCGTGTTTCAGGCCTACAATCTCATTCCCGTGCTCTCAGCTTGGGAGAATGTTTCGTTTGTCATGCAGCTTCAGGGTGTCGGGGCAGATGAGCGTCGAGAGCGAGCACATGCAATGCTTGCGGAGGTGGGTCTTGCGGGCATGGAACATCGCCGGCCCTCGGAGTTATCCGGTGGGCAACAGCAACGAGTCGCCGTTGCGCGAGCGATTGTCAGCCAGCCAAGCCTTGTCTTGGCTGACGAACCAACGGCAAACCTGGATTCGGCCACCTCTCAGTCTTTGCTTGAATTGATGCTTCAGCTCAATGAAGAGAAGAAAGTTTCGTTTATTTTTTCGACCCATGATCAGCTTGTCATGAGTTTCGCTAAGAGACTCGTGCGTCTGAAAGATGGGCAGATTGAATCGGATGAGGTGCGCAGCTGAAATGAACCGCATCGCGACATTGGCAGTAGTTCTTGCCTTATTGCTACCCGAATTGAGCTTTGCGGCTGATGTTTCGCTTGCAGGGCACCTCAAGTATCAACCGGGCGTTCAGTTCTTCAAAGATGACTCAGTATTTTCAAGTCTCGGTCCAGATGTGACTCATCAACATGAGATAGACGCACGACTCAATGCTGAGTATACGCTCGACTCATGGGACGCATTGGTTGCAGTTGAATCACTCAGTGTCGGTGGGAGTGGGATCGAGGCACAGCAGCAGTTTGTCGACCTCAATCCATTTGCTCGCGATCGCGATATCCTACTCAACGATGATCGACGGCTATTTGATCTAACGCTGGAGGTGGTCGATGAAGATGACTTTGTTTCTGTGCTCCGTCTCGATCGGGCCTCTGTCGGCTATACCGGAGAGCAACTCGCCGTTCGCCTTGGTCGTCAAGTAGTGAGCTGGGGGAATACGCTGATATTCTCCGTACTTGACGTGTTTAACCCGTTTTCTCCGACCGAAATAGATAAGGACTATAAAACGGGCGATGATACCTTTTATGCACAATGGCTGTTTGATTGGGGGGCAGACCTGCAAACAGTTGTCATTCCACGTCGAGTGCCTGATGGCAGCCTTGCCAGTGATCAAAGTTCATTTGCGGGAAAGTTTCACCACCGTATCGATTCGCTCGAATTGGACTTTGATCTGGTAGCGGCTCGGCACTTCGATGAGAATTTATTTGGTGGTGGCATCAGCATGAGCCTTTTGGGTGGGGTGCTGCGAAGCGATGTCAGTGTTACTGAGCTACGCTCTGGCTCGAACTCTGTCAGTTTCGATGCAAATTTTGATCGCTCCTTTCTACTTTTTGAAAAGAACTTATATGGCTATGTCGAGTATTTTCGTAGCGGAGTTGGAGTGGGGGATGGTGAGTACAACAGTATCTCTCAAGACGCGCTCGATCGACTAGGCAGAGGGGAGTTGTTTGTTCTAGGGCGAGACTACCTCGCCGCCGGAACGAAGCTTGAAATGCATCCCCTATTGAATTGGTTCACTTCGACCATCTTCAATCTGCACGATGAGAGCGGCGTCATCCAGCAGCGATTCGAGTATGATGCATCAGAAGATTGCCTGGTGACTTGGGGTGCAAATATTCCCTATGGACCGAGGAGCAGCGAATTTGGTGGAATCCTCCTGCCTTCAAGCGATCCCACTGCCGCACCTCTGTTCCTCTCTCAAGGCGTCAGTGCCTACCTTCGCCTCTCGTATTACTTCTAATCGAGTGGCAGCGAGGTGGTTCCCCGGAAACCACAAAAAAACTAATGCTTTACAGATAGTTGCGTCTCTGTCACTTATTTTTCATGCGCAAATATCAACTCTGGTTTTGGCTGGTCGTCTTTCTTGCTGCGACTGCAGTTGCGCTTTTGTCCGTTGATCCTCGAGTTGGATTGGCGACCTACGGTGGCCTCGCTGGTCAGGAGCAAGCCTGGCAGTCGGTTTCTCGGCTTCGAGTGTTTGTTGCGCTTCATTGCTTGTTTGGCTCCTTGCTTCTTACCGTCGTTGGATTAATTGGCTTGGCTTTTCTTTGGCGACCGGCGCGGTTGCTCTGGCTACTCGCTGTTCTAGGCTATTTCGCTTACTACCGACTTGACCCTCGCTTTGTGCCAGAAGAATGGCGCTACCTTCTCCGGGGAGTAGCTATGTTGCTCCTCGGGGGAGTTGGGTACTACCTGCTGGTGCTGCGAAGCAAAACGACGCAAGGGAAGGGCATTTTCGCTTGGCGTCAGGTAGCACTGTGTATCCTGATGTTGCTAGGCATTGCTGGTGGGAGTTATCTCACGAGTGGCGAACTCTATGCGGTGAACAAGGAGTTTGGAGTATCAGCGATGCTGTTTGCTGCTGGGATATTACTTGCAACAGCGTGGTTGGGGGAAGGCGGCGAGCTGTTTCGAAAAGCTGAGCGGACAGATAGCACTCGAGGTCTCACTAGAAAGCATATAGTCATAAGCTTGCTTCTTCATAGTGCGATCTTCATGGCTATTTGTTTCTTCACGTTACAAGTTCCACTTTCGCAAAAACTACTTTGGACAGCTCTGTCGCCCTTTGTGCCAGCTGCCGCCGGTGTGTATGCAAGCTACACTTGGTTTCTTATTGATGGGCCACCACAGGTTTTTAGTAGCTCTGCCGACATCACGGGCAACGTCGCCTCTGAGCAAGCGCGACTCTATTTGGGAATACTCTTTCAATATCTAACTCTTGGATGCCTTTCTGCGATAGTACTGGCATGTAGAAACCGCAGAGTTGTCAGCCTGCTTTGCTCTCATCTCTTGTTGTTGTGCTATTGGCTTCCTACGGTTTGGCTGATGCGACAGATCTCGGCTATGTTCCTCGGCTCTTAGGCTCTCAATAGGATGGGCGGTATCCCAGACTGGAAAGAGCGAATTCGCCGAATTGGCGGCAAAGACTCGCAGAAACATCCCAATTTCGGATTGTTAGTTTCTTACATTGACTTTCTGTAACTACTGGAGTAAGCCATTCAAATAGCTGAGTTTTTCAGCAGAAGTTCATTTCAAAAGCTGATATTGGTAGAGACTATTCTGATTGTTTCTTTACTGGTTTCGATGAATGGCGAAGCCAGTGTCTAGAGACTCCAGCGACCATTTTTATTCCCATTTTAATCCCTTTGCTTTTGATTGGCATCGATCCGCTCGCGGTATTGCTGATCCTTACTTCGATCCGAGCTGCGAAGTAGTCGGGGAGTCGCCTTCCCGGAGTACCTTCCCCTGCGTGGTGTGAAATCCTGAAAACAGTTGTTTCAGAGTTTCAGACTGTATTTGCAGGAGCGGGCAACCGTATTCGCAATTAATCAAAAATTTCGTTTCCGAGAATCAGTCCAGTTGCGCCGTTTGGCTGTGGGAGACTGTCTATCGGGTGGGCGATTCGGCTTCGTGCGATTGTTTAAACGTATCACAACCTCGAGCAGAGGAAGGTTTTCATGGGCTATATCGAGTATCGGGAGCGGCTTGCAGAGCTGCCTTCCGCAGCTCTTGATGCCCAAGCGGTTGAGGCACTCAAGCAGATCCTTCGGGATTTTGCTAGGTGCGAAGATGTTGAGGGACTAGTTCAATCTGTTGAAGTAGATGCAGGTCGTGGCTATGGGCGCCGGCAACTACTCGATTTCGATCGAGGAGAGTTGGCGTTGGTAGTTCTGCATCCTGGACAGCAGATTGGGGCGCATGATCACGGTATCTATCAGGATGAAGATGCTGTGGTTGGAGTGGTGATGGTAGTCGAGGGCGTAGAGCGAAACTGCTTCTATACCCTTTCGAAGACCGGCGAGCTTACTCTGTGCGGTGAAAAAGATGTCCGTAGTGATGAGTTCCTGGAACTAACTGCGAATCTCATTCACTCGGTCGAAAACGCTACTCACGAGCGGGCTGTGTCGCTTCATGCGTATATTCACGCGCAGAACGATCCCGCGACTGGCAAGCGTAGATTCTAGGAGGTTTCGTGTCGAGAAGGCACTCGCGCGAAATCTATGTCAGGAAAAATGGCTGAGTACTCGGTTGAGACCAGCCACCGAAGTATAAAAAGAAGGAAAGGGCATAATGGCGTTTTCATTGTCAGAGACTAAGTCCAATTCGCAGATAAGCTCAGAATTCGAGAACTCGTTTATCGATGCTCAGTATTCTGCTTTGCACAGTCTTGTGTTGCGCTATCACTCGCTGAGTTCACTTGGGTTGAGTGCTGAAGAACTGTCAGAGAGTAGCGTACGGGAAGGCGCTCGGGTTCTGCCGTTTACCATATATAAAGATGTTCAAATTGATATTCTTGATGCGAGTTCCCTTAGCGCCACAGGGACATTTAAGTCGATTGATGCTTGTGTGGTTGCGGCAAAAGCGAAGAAGGAAGGGTATCGCAAGTGCGCTCTAGCTTCAGGCGGAAACACCGGGCTTGCGAGAGCCTTGTATTGCGAGCGTTTAGGCATACAAACGTTTTGGTTCTACCCGCAGGAGAATGAGCGGCTTATACCCGATTGGATACGTGACAATTCACTGATACATCCAGTTGGTATTAGTGATCCTGGGAAGGTGAAACAAGCCTGCAGCGATTTTGTTCTATCGAATCCGGATGTATTTACCATCCCTACTGAGTGGAAAGTTGCTGCGTTCGAGCCGCTCGGTGGATTAATCGCCGAGGAGATTCTCAAAACTGGTCACTTCGATTGGATCTCTCAAACCGTGTCTGCTGGTTTTGCCCCTCTGGCCTATTGTCGAGTCCTCAAGCGACTCTATGAAAAGG
>CBDUGV010000230.1:0-7333 GCA_965366815.1 uncultured Bdellovibrionales bacterium
CATCATGGGTTTACTAGATTTTGCATCTAACATTGGAGCCTCACTTTTTACGAGCGAGGAAGAGGCTGGCCAGAAAATTGTTGAGCATATCAACAAGCAGAACCCTGGCATCGAAAACTTACAAGTCTCTGTAAAAGATGGTGTCGCAAACATCACTGGCGCAGCAAAAGATCAAGCCGCGGCAGAAAAAGCAATTTTGATGATCGGCAACGTTCGTGGCGTCAAACAGGTCAATTTTGATATTGCTCAGCTCGTCACTCCGGCGTCTGCATCAACTGATGCTGCTACGGCAACTGCGGTGAAAGACACTGCTGCCGCACCGACGACAGATACTCCAGCCGCTGCGGCAACTACTGCCTCGCAAATCGAAGTCGAATTCTACGAAATTAAGTCTGGTGATTCACTCTCAGCGATTGCCAAAAAATTCTACGGCGACGGCAATCGGTATAACGAAATTTTCGAAGCCAACAAAGAAGTCATTGGTCATCCAGATAAAATTTATCCTGGTCAGAAAATCCGCATTCCACAAGACGGCGGATTCTAACGAGAGCCTTAAAGGCCCTTGCCTCTTAGCATAGTCGGGTAGATGTACGGTTGCCTGTAGCACATCGTCGTTGGGTATTCGAATCCCAAGACGCTGGGTTGCAGGCGTCCGCCATGTGTAAAAATCCCCAACAAAGTGTTTTCGAAAGGAAGAGGTGATTCCGTGGCCAAACAATTTGGTATCTGGTGGGTCATGTACGACTCCACCACCGGCAAGTGCTACTGGGAGTTCGAGGCAACGCCGACGGACGAATCCGGTATGACTGAGCCGGTATGTGCTGGCAAAACGGCTTTCAAAGCCTACGGCAAGCGGGACTGGAACCACTGGCACTCTTGCAAGGTGCCGCGAGACCAGAACGCGCAGACAATCAGCTCCGGCGTCTACGAGGTGGAAGTTCTCGGTGATGGCGCCAAGAAGTTCGGCCCCGGGCAAGAAGGCGGTGCCCGCGTCGGGTTCAAGAACGTCATTCCCGCCGAACAATTCGATGCGAGCGTCGGCGCCCATCGTTCGCGTGTGCTTGAGGATGCAGAAGCAACCCAAGCTCAGCTGCTCGCGTAGTGTGCGACGGGCATCCACCACAAGACTGGGAATTCGAGGTTTGTGTTGGTGAACAGGTGGTTACCCCAGGGCCACCTGTTCAAGCGGCGGACGTCTGTACCTTACCTAAAGTACATTTGCGGCCGTATTCCTGAGAATACATCGAGACTCTAAACCAAACCGGCTGATTTCGGCATGGTCAATACGCCCAAGCCATCGCTTGGCGCAGCTTCTTTGGCTGCGGGTTTCTTCGGCTCACCCAGCACTTCAATCGCTTCAATATATTTCTTCGTAGCAGCGTCTTTGTCACCAGCGTCGAGTAGCTTCTTGCCTTCCTCCGCGAGAGTAGTCGACTTCTTGATCGCCTCTCCGCGCCACGCGGTCGTTGGACCAACCCCTTCTGGAGTCAAGTGATTATCTCGTTTCATGAATTCTCGACTACGTTCCATCTCTTCGGCGTAATCTGGACCTATGGGAATTTTTTCAGTTCGCACCTTCTTGGTGAGTGCGTTAAGCAATTTACTCGTTCCTTTCGGGGCTTCTTTTAGAAATTCTGTGTCCCACTTATAGTCAGCCTGGGCTCGACCAAGCTTTGCCAGGTTCGCAGCAGTTGGGCCGTCTTTCTTAATCGCTTCTGCCAACTTTGCCCGCTCTGCTATCGCTGCCTTCTCAACAGGCGGAGTTTCTACTTTCGAAACATCAATCTCGGGATTCGTCGTTGGATCCTGCGGTTTAGGACTCTGGGCTACCTGAGGCATCGTATCTACTCTCCACAAATTACTCGATTTTTCACACACCCGGTTGTTATGACCGGATCCAATCAAAATGGCTCCTTGTCTGGAGGTAGAATCGATACCACTGCGTGTGAGAATGCGAATTCGACGAGAATGAGCCAAGCGCGGCATCTCCCCCAGCTCCGAAGGTCGTTTGTTATCTGATGACGGATTTAAAGCTAACATGATAGGATCTACCATTCCTCGTTGAACCCGTTTGGGATCTAGCGAGGGCCGAATTGGTGCACCGAACGATCCTCAGGGTACGGTTAGATGCGGATAAAAAATATTCTCTTGAATATTGACGAGGCGGAGGATCCCCCGCGTTGTCTTGATTCAGCAGTGGGTCTTTCCAGACAGGAGAAGGCCCGCCTCACTTTGGTAAACGTCCTCCCTTCCCACGAAGACCTATTCGCTTTTTTTCGAGACGAGGCTAAGCGAAACGAGCTTCAGAATAATCTGGAGAAGCACGCCAGAGAAAATTTGAAGACGATTGCCAATTCCATCGAAACAGATGGAATTGCTACTAAGGTAGTTCTTGAGAAAGGGGCGAAAGCAAACAAGTTGATTCGGAGAATCCTCAAAGAGGATTGTGATTTTTTGATTAAAGATCCGAGTACGGACTATCATCAAAAGGCGCACCGACTAGGCGTTGTCGATCGTAAGCTTATTCGACATTGCCCCTGTCCGATTTGGATTGTTCTTCCTGAACCCCGCAGAGGCTCAGTCGTAGTTGCTGTCGACGCTGGAACCGATGAGCCAATAGAGAAAGAGTTAAATCAGCTTTTGCTCTCGTATGGAGCCAAAGCAGCACAGCTGAGAAAGACGTCGCTCGAAGTAGTGTATGCCTGGAGCTTTGACAAGGGCGGCACGCTGCAAGGCAGCGTCGATAGCGCAACTTTTTCGAAAGCGAGAAACGACGCATTGGCACATGCAAAGGACTGCTTGAAGAACGTGCTGAACACTTCAGGAGTTCGGGTGCCGGAGGAGCATCGGCATTTTCCTCGGGGCTACGCAAGTTCATGCATCGCGGATTATTGTCAGAAGCACGAAGTTGATACTTTGGTTATCGGCTCAGTCGGGAGGACTGGCCTTTCAGGAATTCTAATTGGAAATACGGCAGAGAGAGTTATCGATCATCTTCACTGCTCGTTTCTGATCGTGACACCACCACAGGTCAAATCTCCAGTACAGATTGAATTGTCTGAAGCGCTTGGAATAAATTACGCCTTTGCAGTAAGCTAGCTGTTCGCCTTGATTGAACCGTTTTGATTCGAAAAAAAAGCTTACTTGAGAGACAACTTCACCCTGTTCATTCGATGACTTGCAGAACTCTTTTCATTGCAATTGTTCTCTCACTCACTGTTGCTCGGGCCAATTGCTATGCCGAGGAACACCGCTCGATTTGCACAGGCTACAACCCCGCGTCAAAACTGGAGCCCTGGAGTCCCATTGGCACGACAGACAGTGATACCATGGAGCAAAATTGCCCACCGGGCCAAGCAATTGTCTCAGTGATTCCTCCCGGAGGTCCGCGCCGCTCGGGTGATAAGGTCAGTATTCATGCATCCTGCTGCCCGCTTCCCTCAGGTGTTCTCACTGAGACTCATGTCTACGAACAAATCGCTTGTCCAGAGAATCATATCGCGAC
Organism: uncultured Bdellovibrionales bacterium; assembly: GCA_965366815.1. Classification (GTDB taxonomy): domain Bacteria; phylum Bdellovibrionota_C; class UBA2361; order SZUA-149; family SZUA-149; genus CBDUGV01. The sequence continues at coordinate 3,506 of CBDUGV010000230.1, forward strand.
TGGTGCCAAACAGATGAAACGAGTCGCTCGTGAGAGGTTCGAGGCGCTGGACCGAAACCATCCGCACTTCTGGCGCAATTCCCGCGCGCAATTCTTGCGTTGCACCAAGATACATACTGATAGATTTGCGCTCGGGCCAGCAATTCCTGGAATGAAAATTGGGTACGAGAGTAGTATCCGCACAATGTTTCAACCGAAAATATCGCGAAATGCGATCCCGGTAGGTCTTCGATATGGCGTTGGTCGGTTGGGTAGAGCCAAATGGTCGGTCACTTCCTGCCTTACAACTCAGTGGGGTAGTGTATTGTATCGAAAAGAATCGAAATATTGCAGTGGATTTTATTTTCGACAGATTCTTTCTCGGGGGAAAAAGGGAGACCCGCCGGCCGGTGAGCCGATCCGTATCTTTCCACCCTGTATCGCAATCGAAAATCTGCTAAGTCCGAATCCGACCTGTGTGAGGCAAGGGCTGTGACATCGAGCAAGATTACCCCATTGCGTTTCTACAATAGTCTCTACTTTAAACTCTCTGCTGTGTTTTTATTGAGTTTAGTTGCGTTCTCTCTTCTCGAGGTTCGCTTTGGGACTATTGCATTTCGTTCCCTTGTCTCAGAGATAAATCAAAGTCTCGAATGGAATGTGGCCGGCGAGATCGCCAATCAGATTCAAAGTGAACTCCTGGAACCAGTTGATTCTGACCGATTTGAAAACCTTATCTATCCCTACTCTATTGCAAACCCAAAACTCGAGTTCTATCTACTCGAGTCCGACGGGAGCATATTTGCCCACTTTGTACCGACCCAAGTAGTCGCCGGAACCAAGATTGACATGTCACCAATTCGGATAGCCCTCCAGGATACCTTGCCGAACCTACCGCTCTACGGAGAAAATCCAGTCAACAACAGCAAGCAACTTCGCGGAATTTTCAAAGACGAGAATTCGAATAGAGTTTTCTCAGTTGCACCAATCCGCTTTAACGGTGGCTCGGGATACCTCTATGTGATTATCGAGGGAAATCCGTTTGAGATGAGAATTCGTCAGATTGGTCAATTCTTCTTGGCCCGTCTGTTCTCAGTTGGCGGGACCCTCGTACTGATCAGTACACTCGCCCTGGCGTATCTACTGTTTCGTTTGCTTACTCACAGATTCCAGAGAATTACAAGGGCAGTCGAGCGCTACGAGAAAGGAGATTATTCCAAGCCGCTGGTAGTCAGTTCCAGAGACGAGATAGGAGTGCTTTCATCGGCGCTCAACGATATGGCGCAGCGTCTAATCGAGGCGAAAGCTGAGATTGAAGAACGCGATCTGAAGCGCCGCCAACTGATAGCCCTCATTACCCACGACCTCCGCGCGCCGCTCACATCCATACAGGGGTATCTCGACCTAGCACTTCAGGATCCGAATATCGATACATCTCAATCAATTCGAAGAGACGTACGTCTTGCGGCAGACAACGCTCGCTTCCAGGCTCGACTGATCGACGATTTATTTGAACTCTCGAAACTCGATGCTCAAGAGAAAGATCCCTCCTTTGATGCCTTCTCCCTAGATGCACTTGTCGGACACGTCTTGGCTCAGTTTGAGCCGCAAGCCAAACAAGCTGATGTCGAATTACTCTTCGAATCTAGCGGAGAAAAGGCCTACGCCATCGGAGATCAGGTTCTAGTAAAACGTGCAATTAACAATTTGATTGAGAACTCTCTACGATTCTCGCCAAAAGGGACTGCGATTCGAGTGTCAATCCACTACGCAGAGCAAAAAGCGCTGGTATTGATCGCGGATCGAGGCAGTGGCATAGCCTCCGAGAAGCGCGAGGAATTGATCGAATTGTTTGGTCAGGATATCGTTAAAGAGAACACCACGCATGACGGTGCTGGACTCGGACTGGCGATAGTCAGTCGTGTGCTCGAATTACACGGTAGCTCATTGCGAATCGAGAGTTCGGATCAGAAAGGCAGCAGCTTCAGTTTCCAGTTGCCATTGGAAGACTAATGCGTAGAGAGGTTTAGTACTTTGGAATCGAAAAAGATATTGATAATCGAAGACGACTCGCAAGTAGTTGAAATAGTTTCTCGTCAACTCGAAAGCCTCGGCTTTCAATTTGTCCATGAACGAGACGGCCAGAGTGGGCTTCAGAGGGCGCTCAATGATGATTTTGCTCTCGTTATTCTAGATCTAGGATTACCCAAGCTTGGAGGCACAGAGGTCTGTCGACGTCTGAGAAACGAAAAAGAAGCCATACCGATTCTAATACTTACTTCGGAGTCGAGCGAGACGAGCACAGTCCTCAACCTGGAGCTAGGTGCCGACGAATATATCACTAAACCGATAAAACCCCTTGAATTCTCAGCTCGGGTACGAGCGCTCCTGCGACGAGCTTCAACTCCGGATGAGGCTTCTGCGCAATCCAGAAACGACGAGAAAGTCCTACATTTTAAAGACCTGCGAATTGATTTGAATCTACGACAGGTCCATTGCGGAGATTCTTTGCTCGATCTCACCGTAACCGAATTTGACCTCTTCTTACTATTTCTCAACAACAAGAACAGAATCCTGTCGCGCGACGAAATAGTCACGGGAATTTGGAGTTATTCGAATTACTCCAATGAGCAGAATGTTCGCACTGCGGTCAGTCGACTGCGCCTAAAGCTCGAATCAATTGGCACACAGAAGCCATACATTATAACCAAACGTGGATTTGGTTACGGGTTGGCTCCAGAGCAATAGCAGAACCATTCGTCATCCGCTTATTCGCAACAGCATCGCAATTGTTTCGTGACAATTTCAAACATCCGCTCCTGACGACTCTCGCCGGGCAACTCTCGCTTTTTCTCTATTCATAACGATTGAGAATTGCGGCTGGAATGAGAGCAACAGCAAATTCATAGAGAAAATTTAGAAATGTGTGTTTAGAAATAGGCGCCGCTGCGTATTCCATAGCTGTATGGAATGACTGGTGCAAAACGAGGTGGAATCAATAATGCGACGACAACTATTTGGTACAGTGAGGAGCATACTCGCTAGTGTATTATTCGTCGGTCTCTTCGCGGTGGGTACGGCGAGTGCCGTGACTATCGCAGGTGATGAATACGAAGAGATTCTTAGTTTTACAACAACTAGGGATTTTGGGTATTGGACTAGCCAAGATAAGTTTTACACCTTTCGCGGCAACGACAACTACATCAGATCAATCCCGGTGTCTCGAGTAACTTCTCGAAGCGATGATCTAGATGGAGTCCAGTTTCGAGAAGTGTTTGTCATGGGTACTGTCGATGGGGATTTGGGCCCAGTCGACTCCGGAGTGGTAAATCTAATCGGTCGTGGAGGTGAAGAACTCCTCACGACACAATTTGTTTCAAATGGATCTGTGAATCCGATCTATCAACGGGGATTCGCTGGACAGCTAGATGTAAACGGAATTTTTGAGGTAACGGGAGGTAGCTTGTTTGCCAACGGACTTGTGACTGGCCCGCTCTATGTCGAAATTGCCTTTGATTATGTTTGGCAGCCCAAGTATGCCGACTTATGGGCAAATCGTGGTTCGTTCACCTTTTTCGAACGGGTTGGGCCAGGCAACCCCGGTCCGGATCCAGAGCCAGTTCCAGAGCCAGCAACCATGGTGCTCTTGGCTTCCAGTTTGATCGGAGGCTTACGGCTGCGCCGAAAACGACAAGAATAATTCGACAACTCTCTTGCTCACACACAACAATACCCCCCACCCGAGCGAAAAGCTTGGGTGGGGTTCATTTTAGATCGATAGATCGGCCGAACATCGCCGAAGCCCATATACGCCGAAGCATAGCTGCCCGATCGATTGATCAACATCAA
>CBDUGV010000231.1:0-7314 GCA_965366815.1 uncultured Bdellovibrionales bacterium
AGCTTTGTTTTTGTGCTTCGCCACGTTGCGCGAAAAAGCCTGAAAGACATTTCTCAAATAGAGCAAATACCACAGCGAGCGGCTCAACTTCGCTTGTTGCGTTGTTATCGTTCGCTGCAGCGTCTTCGGGACGGCACTTCAACACAGTCAGTCTGGCGCGCAGGTTCTTCAAGCGACGAGCCGAGCTGGGTTGATATCTAGCAGCGAGAGCTCTAGGAAGTCGCAACTCTCAATTTTTGAATCTTGGCTGAGGATGACGCGGGGCTTTCGGCGGTTGCGTTCTCCGCCTGCTGTTGTAGAAGCGCAATTAGTTCAGCCTGCTGGGTGAGGCGCACTTCTTTTGCATCCAGACTCTTTTGCAGCTGTTCAACTTCGTTCTGCACCTGAGCAATCTTCGGTGGATTCTTGAACTGCCGTTTGAGTGTCTCTATCGTTTCTTGCTGCTTGCGGCTTTTGTACTGCGCCTCATTTAGCATCGCTCGCATGTTCTCGTATTTAATAGAGATCAACTCATACTTCTCATTGTAAGAATCTGCTTGCGCCTGGGCGGTTCGAAGACTAGTGGTCTTTTCCTCAAGCTGGGTTTGTAACCGAGCTAGCTTAGCCTCTAATTCTTCATTCCTGCGCGTCGCGGCGCTATTTCGATCTTTCTGGCGATTGAGTGCTTGAGTGCTGGTCTGCAACTCGTCCTCTAGCTGCCGCCGTGCGAGGTCCCCGGTCTCCAGGTCGGTGTAAAGCTGATTGACCTGTCCCTTGAGGCTTGCCAAATCGCCTTCCAGTTTTTCGACCTTCTGCTCAGCACTTGAGCGAGCCGTAGTCTCAGTTCGAAGTTGCTCAGCAGCAGTTTCGAGCTGTGCTTGGCGATCTAAGGCTCGAGTCCGTTCTTGTTCGAGTCGAAGTTCGAGTTCGTTTCGTTGGTTCCCAGCGGTTTCAAGCTCTGCTCTCTGTTGACGAAGCGAATGCTCCATTTCATTGGTGCTTTTTTGTAGCAACTCTAAATCTTCTTGCAATGAGGTGCGCTCATTGCGCAGCGCACTCACTGTTTCGCTTTGCTCAGTAAGCTTGCGCTCTATACGAGCTAGCAGTTCCTTTCGATTGCCGAGCTCTTTCTCAAGTTCACGGCATTCACCGTTTTTGGCCGAAATCTCCTTGCTCAGCTCTCGGAGCTTGGTCTCATTTGACCGAAGTTTCGTTTCGATTTCAATGGAGGACTTGTGTTTGCGCTCAAGCTCACCACTTGTCGCTCGAAGTAACTCGCGCTGCTCATGAAGTTCCCACTGAGTGTCTTTCAGTGTTTGCGCTTGCTCTTGCTGCTTCGTCTGGCTTTCCGCAAGCGCGGCTTCTGTATCTTTCAGCTTCGCCTCGTATTCGTGCAGGGAAGCCTTGGTCTCGAGAAACTCTGCTTCGAGCTTTGACAAGCGATCGCGTTGTTGACTGAGTTCGCTTTCTGTAGCAGTGGCAGTTTCAGAGAAAAAGTCGCGATTGCGCTCTGCCTCATCACGTTGTGCTTGCAGAGTTTCAATCTTCTCTTGGAGGCTGGAGAGGCGCTCAAGGGCCTCATTCAATTCCTTGCGCGTTTTAAGAAGCGCATCACGCTTACTCGCAATCTCGTCTCGCTGTCGTTTGCTGGTTTCTTCAAGCTCTGAGAGGGCATTGCTTGTCACGCTACTCTGAAGTCTCTGCTGCTCTAGCTCTTGGGACAAGGATTCGAGTTTCTCGGTGCTGCTCAGCAGCTGATTCTCGAGGTCCTGGCTGCGAGTAGCATCTTTCTGCAGCTGGGCCCGCTCATCCTCAATCGCCGCAAGAAAGTTCTGTATATTACTGCTGAAACCCTGGATTTCGTTTTGGGCTTCGTCCACGCTGGTAATAGAAGAAGTAGTGCTTTTCTCTGGTGTGTCGGTTGCTTGTGTCATGTAAGCGAGTCCTGCTGGATAAAGTACCTCTGGCGGTATGTGTGCAGAAAAGCAGCGCTCCGCTGGGATGTGAATAACGTTGCTTTTTTTTATAGCGCTTTGAATGGAAAAGTCCAGCGGAGCCGACGGTTTCTCGAGCTGGGAGTGCTATGGGACTGAAATTACTTGGCTACTTTTCTCGGCTATGAGGCCTGCTCTTCTTGAGCATCGACAAGTGGTGCAAGCTGTCGGCGAATCACCAAGCGAGCCTGATGCAGCCGAGCCCGTGTTTCGAAGACATTGAGGCCCAAGATGTTTGCCGTTTTCGTTAAGGCGAGCCCCTGAACATCTCTTAGAAGAAAAACAAATTTGAGATGGTGCGGCAATTTGGTGATAGCACGACATAGCGCACTGCGGATGGAAGTATTCGCTTCTTCAAAGCGGCGCACATGCTCGGTTGTAGTTTGTTTTTCGGCCGAGTGGTTGGGCAGTTGAACCGCTTCTTGTTTTTGTTCGATTAAGCGCTGTACTGAGAGATCCAATGTATATTGCGTGAGCCATTCAAAAAGTGGTGTTTTGCCGAAGTCAGCATCCAACTTGTGATGGAGCTCGGTAAAGACGCTCTGTAACACGTGTTCTGCGTTCGATGTGTCATCGGTTAGATACAACGCGGTATGAAAAACTTTGCTTTCATATCGCTCGACAATCAATCGAAAACTATCTTCACATCCCTCGAAGAAACGCTCTACCAACTGCTGGTCGCTCTGCTCCACACTCATAGCTGAAATCCTTTACGCCCCTGAACAAAGTATTATCTGAACGAACAACTGAAATCTGTCTGCCAACTGATTTCCTGAGCGTAGCGAATCATTTCAGGGCAAGTGTCACAGCGATGTAACAATCAAGTTATTTGGTGTAATAAGTTAAGCGAGTAAAAGAGTAGGAAATAGGCGCGGAATTTAGCTCCTCTCGGGAAGAAAATTCCCCGGCGCTGCATCAAAAGAATTGGATGGTTTTACGCAAAGGACTAGGCAACCGATGGCTGAAACAACGAATAACGCTGAGCCCGATCTTTCGACGTTCCTCGAGCTACTGATCGAGATTACTGCGCTGCAACGCTTGCGCCACGCCTGGGTGGATGAGGCTCAAAGGGATACGCAGTGGAAAATGAAGTTTCAAATGCTTCACAAGATGATTGAAGCCCGCTGCCTGCAGCGTGATCAACTTTTAGAGCTATTTGCCGAAGAGTATCCAGAGATCAAAAATTTTGCCTGGCTACAGGAACAGGGGTTTGACGCTTAGGAGCGTTAGGTAGTTGGGAGAGGGTTCTTGAGAATACACTCGAGGACGCGAATCAAACGAACTTCTTCATCTTGCTGTTGAGCTTTTGAAGCTTCACCAGAGTTTGGGCAGCTTTAGCCGTATCCCCCGGAGTTACTTCCATGCTCGGATCGTCAACACGTGTTTGCATAAAGCGTACTGCGCTGGCGACTTGAGGCAACTGACCCTTGGCCAAGCGCAGTAACTCTGCTTGTGGTCCGCTCAGTTGTCCTTGCTTCTGGGCATTTTCGAGCTTGCGATAGTTCTCGCGAAGGGTCTTGGCTTCGACTTGAAGCATTCCCCGCTGGGCCATGATACGCCCGGAGACTTCTTGGTTGCTATCGAGGGATGGTCCCGACAAACCACCTAGATCCTGCCCTCTATCAATCGAAGGCCCCTTGAGGTTTGCTAAATCAGCATTGGCTGATTGCTTTGGCGAATTATCGAGGTCTTGTCGTCCCACTATGTCTCAATGCTCAAGAATTAACATTAGATGCGTATAATCTCCGTATTATACATCATATGAGCGTATAATCCAATGGCTTTGATTGCCCTATTTCGGGGACTTATCAAATCACATACTAAGTTGTTATAATCACTCGGAAACCGCACATTTTGCTGCGTGAATTAATTTGAGGAGTGCCGCTTGGCGGTAGACTACTCGCAGGGAAGGCTATGATATCCAGACGTGCCCAATCAATTGATGCATCCGGCATTCGCCGCGTATTCGACCTGGCAACCAAGTTAAAGAACCCGATTAATTTGAGCATGGGGCAACCGGATTTTGGCCCGGCCCCAAGCGTGCTTGCCGCGGCGAAGCAGGCGATCGATGACGGTAAAAACAAATATGTCGTGACGCAGGGCATTCCAGAATTGCGGGCCAAGGTTCGCGAGAAGTATGGGATAGCCAAGGATGCGAGTGACGTCGATGTGTTCATTACCTCAGGAGTTACCGGTGGACTTGCCTTGAGTTATTTGACGCTTCTCGATCCTGGTGATGAGATTCTCATTCCCGATCCATTTTTTGTGGTCTATCGAGATCTGGCGAAGATGCTTAGCGCTACGCCTACCTATTATTCGATATATCCTGACTTCAGTTTGAAGGTCGCTGCTATTGAAGCCGCGATTACTCCAAAGACGAGGGCGATTATAGTCAATAGCCCGGGCAATCCAACTGGCTACGCATGCTCTCAAGAAGAACTTGATCAAGTGGTTGAGCTTGCGCGAGCCCACGACCTTTATTTGATCTACGATGAAATTTACGACTATTTCTGCTTCGATGGACCCCATGCACAATGTTTTGGATCATATGACAAGGTGATACTGCTTAATGGTTTTTCCAAGTCAGCCGGCGTGCCGGGGTGGCGCTTGGGCTTTGCCGTGGGTCCTGCTGAGGTGATCGCACAGATGTACAAGCTCCAGCAGTATAGCTTCGTATGTGCAAATTCGATTGGTCAGTGGGCTATGCTCGAGGCAATGGATTTAGATTTTACAGCTTCTAAGCAGGAATACGTCGAGAAACGCGATTTCATTTGTTCGGCTCTTGAGGATAACTACAATTTTGTTCGGCCAAGCGGGGCGTTTTACGTTTTTCCTGAAGCTCCTGGTGGGAATGGCATGCAGTTTGTTGAGCGCTGTATCGAGAATAATTTACTCGTTGTGCCGGGTGGAGCTTTCTCAGAGGTCGATACTCATTTTCGAATTTCGTTTTCAGCACCTATTGCCCAACTCGAGCAAGGTGCGGAAGTTCTCAATCGACTGGCGCGTGGGTAATGGATCTGATTGAGTTTCTCAAGGGCAAGTCGGACGTGGCTATCACCTGGTCTGCGATGGCTGCTGTCGAGGACGCAACGCTCACTTTTGATTGTTCGGTTGATGGAACTTCTTCCCAGAGCAGTCGCGAGTTTCAAATTCGAGCAACTGGCGTTACTGAATCACAGCTGAACTTTACAGGAGGGAAGGCGGTGTATCTTTCTGCGAGCCGAACACACCCGCTTCTCTGGGACTATGGGGGATACTCGAGTATTGTAGGCAATGCCCCCTTACCAGACCCACCTCGATTCTTTCACGAGTTCTATCAGTTGGTACGCAGTGAGCTTGGGGTGGCTCGAGACCCGGTCCGCTATCTAAATTGGAACACGCATCTCAGCGAGTGGCTTGAGTTTGTCTATTCTCGCTCGTATCAACTGCTGAGTGCCCCCGCTGCCATCGCTGAAGCAGCCACGGAGTTGTTGGATGTTCAGGCAGCCGAGTATGTTGTTCTTCCTGACCCTCCGAAAGAGGACGCGGTGCCTCATGATTCGCTGCTCGCGTTGGTCTTGGACGATTCCTGGCTCGTCTGCCAAGGCGCAGAGATTATCCTATAGGAATGAGAGGTATCTGATGAGTAGGTTTGTACTCTTGCACGGAACTGGAGGAAGTCCCGATAGTAATTGGCTGCCTTGGCTTCGCTCTCGTCTCCTAGCGCTGGATAAACATGTGCAGGTGCCAACATTTCCTACCCCCGAAGGGCAATCACAAGAGAATTGGCTGGCTGCATTTGAGTCACAAGTCGGAGAACTCCATAGCGATATGGTACTTGTTGGGCATAGCATGGGATGTGGGCTCTTGGCGCGACTCCTCGAACAGTCGACTGAGTCGATCCAGGCGAGTTTTTTCGTCGCTGGCTGGAGCGGGCTGCTTGGACTGCCAGATTTTGACCCTCTCATCGAATCATTTTTCGTAGAGCCGTTTGACTGGAGCGCGATACGCGCCAGGGCCGGTAGAACTTTTTGCTATCACGGTGCGAATGACCCCTATGTTCCTCTGGCTATGGGCCAGGAATTCGCGCACAATCTTGGACAGACGGCGGTTGTCTTTGATGAAGGTGGGCATCTAAATGCAGAAGCCGGATTTACAGAGTTTCCAGAACTACTGGAAGACATCTGTTCATTGTAGGGCTTACACGAATTGCGATCTGAGGTGAGTATGAGTTGGTATGCGAAGTTGAGACTATGTGCTGTTGCCATTACCTGTGTGGCGTTTTTGTCCTCTTGCACCTATGTGCGTAACATTCAGCTGCCGAATCCGGAGGTCGTCCCACCGGCCGAGAAAGGAGCAGTTGTTGGTGGAGCCGTTGGTGGTTTTGTCGGTCTCGTGCTTGGCGCTATTGGCGGGAATGCCGGAGCTGGGTTGATTTTCGGAGCTATGGGTGGCGCCGCGGCTGGTGGCATCATTGGTGGTGAGCTTGCAGCTTCAAAAAACAAGTCGAAGACCACGGCTCAAAGGGTCAAGAAACGAAGTCCGCAAAAGAAAACGAGTCCCAAGACGAAACCTCGACCACAAGTGGAAGAGGAAGATCTACTGTATTATTAGTGCAGTTTCTACAGATTTGCTTAACTCCAGTATTTTCCTCACAATAGGAGCGAGAGCTAGATTCGTATCGTTTTGCGGCTTCAGGACGCTGTATTGTCTGAGCTGTTCATTAGTGGACTCCTCGTTTGCTAGTGAGTTCCGCAGCAGTAGATCGTCCTGAGGTCGCACCGCTTTTTTGTGCTGTTTCATTGCGTGAAGCGAAACGTTTCGAACCTGGTAAGGACAGGTTGTTTCGTTGGAAGTTTTTCCTTTGTAGAGGCTCGCCTCACCATTGCTTATGTCTTGTTGGTCTAAGTCGCAGTTTCTGCGTCGTTCAACCAGCAGTAAAGGCATAAACCGTTTTTGTGAGAGGTCACTCTGTTGCATCAACAATTGCAGTGGTTGTTAGTATTTCGGCTTAGTCAGTTGCTCCTGGAATTGTAACTGACCGAACTCCTGCCGAATGAACACTACTTGAGAATAGGGAATGAAAAGGAGCGATGTGTGACAGCATTGCTGATCCGAAATTTGCGAGAGTGTAAGCTCGCAACAGGATCTTTCCGTTTCATAGACCGAGCAGATTCCCCAGGTAGAATCTCAGTAGGTCGCTTCTCTGACATCTGCATCCCGACGGTACAAGACAATTGCCGAATTGCTAGGGATGCAGATGTCAGTCACGCTTTTCTTTTTTGGGAGTTTAGCTCTCCACTTCTTCTTCTTCTTCTTCCCCTTCTTCACTAGTATTTACAGGTAGATAGCGGGCATATGA
>CBDUGV010000232.1:0-7253 GCA_965366815.1 uncultured Bdellovibrionales bacterium
CTACTCAGCTTGAGTACTTTCCGCAGCCGTAATTGAGTGTATACCGAAGATCTAAAAGCACAGTATTTGTGCGCATGAGATCGAATCTGTCTAACACTGAGCGCTGATTTCTCAAGCCGCACTCCTGATCAGTCGACTTTACCCATTACTGGCGAGCAAGGATTTTGCCTAGAGGAGCCCAACGCCGTGCGGGGTCCCATCAAAGATGAATCCGAACTCTTCCGAAAATAGATTCGAAATAGTAATTGGCGTCGTTGTCTTGCGCCCCTAATCAACAATGAAGCAAGCTACCAGCTTTTGCAGCGATTCCAAGCGTTGCCCAAATTGTGTAACTCGAGAAATTGCGAGTGATGGGTTCTCGATCATTGAGCTCGTTACAACTCTTGCGTTGATATCGATTGTCGCGGCAATAGCAACGACGAGCCTCCAGTCGTTTGACAACCATCTCGCCAATTCCTCGGATCGACTTGCCATGACCATCCGCTTGGCTCGAACCAAAGCCATAGCAACTACCAAATTCTACATAATCAAGCCGACAAGCTCTCAAATCGTCGACGTATTCGAAGCAACCTCCTGCGACGACCTCGCTCCGAATCTCGTACAGAGTCTGAGTCTCATACTCGCCAAAAGTGTCACATTAGAAGATTCAGCCTGGCAGATCTGTTTCTCACCGCTTGGAGTCGCTGATAATTCACCAACGTTTCGATTGAGAAGCGATTCTCAGAAGACTAAGACCCTAACAGTATTTACCGGAGGTGCAATTAAGGTCGAATGACCCAATACCTTCGCAACAATGATCAGGCGTTTAGTATGCTCGAAGTACTTGTCGCCCTTACAATTCTGGCGATAGTCATCGGCGCTTACCTCTCCTCACTGAGATATCAAACTCGTTTGAACTATCAAAGCGAGGTTCGCTCCGCAGCCATGCAAGCCGCACAACAGGTGCTTGACGAACTACGAACTAAAGATCCGACAACTATGCCAAGTTCAGGCACTGATGGTCCAAGAACTATCGATATTGAAAACCGAACATTCACGGTTGTCGTGAGCTACTGCGAACAAAGTGCATTTTGTCCAACTAACGATGTGCGCCACTTGACGGTGCATAGCGATTATAAAAACGAAAGGCGATACTCTGTACAGACGATCTATACAAAGTTGCGATAGAGGAGTAACCCTTCTCGAATTTCTGGTTGCTTCGTCAATCGGTTTGCTCGTGCTTGGGATGGTAGTATCGCTCGTTCTAAATCAACGTCGACTGATAATTGAAGACCAAAAGAGAATCCAGCTCACGGAAAACCTTCGGTCGGCACTCGAAGTCGTTTCACTCCACATCCGAAGAGCTGGCGAACAACTCCCCGGCACTGTTCCTGCACTTGCTCTAGAAGACGGTGCGAGCGGCGCCTCTGATACGCTCATTTTACGTAGAAACGGCTTGGGCTCTGTCTTGCCAGTATGTAAAGAACTGCTCACCACGAGCATCATGATTTATACGGTAGATACTCCTCCCCCCTTATCGAGCTGTGTACGCTCAAATCCCGACGAGCCGACCGATACCTGGATTCAGTACTTCAATAAACAAGGGGGCCCAGATGTCCGTATCTACGTATACAACCCCAGTACGAAAAAGGGCGAGTTTCTCACTTGGCATAATCCAGCGGTATTTGCGACCCAACGGCGATTCAAGCTTCGAGACTCGCCAAGCACTACCTATCCGATAGGCTCGCGGGTCTATGCAGCAGAAGAAGAGAAGATTGCGCTCGATAACCTGCTAGAGGAACTCTTAGTGTACAAAGATGGAACCTCTGGTTCTCGCACTGATAAACTAATGTTTGGCGTGACCAACTTTCAAGTCCAGTTTGAAATGGCTGACGGGTCGACCTTGGATGCCTACGATCCAACTTCAAGCCCTTATCAATGGTCAGACATTATAGCGATCACGATTTCAATTTCTGGGACAGCGGATGTGCACGGCACATCAATTTCGAGAACCGTAAAGGGGAGATTCTTCCCAAGGAACAACTTGTCAAATTAGCAAGGAGTATCGGGTACAACACTATGGATAACTGTAAACATACGCGAAACCGAATCAGGCAAGATGCTACGGGGTTTGCACTCACAGCAGTTCTATTGCTGAGCGCACTCATCGGCGCGCTCATCGCTGGATATTCAATGCTGACGCGTCTCAACCTCAAGAGTTCGGCAAGCTCCAAGGACCAAGTCGGCACATACTTCGCAGCTGAAGCAGCTGTCAATTTGCGGGCGATTCAACTCAAGCAACTCTTTGACGCGGGGCAGATACCTCAAGGGACAAGTCCCGAGAATCGCTGTATCGATGGAGCTATGGGCGATGGGGATTTTCTTTGTAAAACGATAGAGCTTGGCCAACTCCATTCCGGGACTTCTTATATTGAGGAAGAGCCGAATAACCCAACGCTTACAAGAATTCCCATTGGAGAAATGTTTGAAGGTTTTCAAGCGGAGGAATATCGCTTTACTGTGGTTGGTCGAGGCCAGAACAAGCTTGGACAAACTGGTGCGCTCCTCGAAATGGTGGTGAGAAATCAATTACTGCCGCTCTTTCAGTTTGCAATCTTCTACAATAAAGACTTAGAGATTTCTCCGAAGACAGCACTCACCATTGATGGAGCAGTTCACAGCAATAACGACATCTTTCTCGATTCAGAAGACCTGCTCACGATGCATGGTCAGATAAGTCTCGTGGGCAATCTGATACATGGCGTAAAGCAAGAGGACAACTGTACTGGAGCGATAGAAATAGTTGATCCAATCGAACCGATTGCTGCTCCCGAATGTCAATCCAGACGGAAAGTCTTTACAAATCAAGAAGTCGCTAGCTGGAATGGAAATGTACTTACCGGGATAGATCCAGTTACTCCTCCCGCTGAATCTCTTTCCTCCGCTTTCTCCAACTCGGTGTATTGGCAAAATGCTGACTTACGTATTGTATTACGTCTTGACAACAATGGTAGTCCGGACACCACGGTGAGTAGTACCGGGATAACTGTTGTCGACTCAAACGGCAGCATCAATACCTCCGGCACGACCGACCTACTCTCTTGTCGTGGTTCTCTATTCGAAACTTCGACTGGAGCTAATGATGGCTCGGTAGTAGCAACACATGCGAACTTTTATAACCTCCGGGAAGCCAAATTCATTCGATTATTGGAAGTCGACCTCCAAAGTACGCTGGATTGTCTCTCGCGAAATCTCAATATTATTGGCGGAAGAAACCTCGACGATGAAAGCGACGGAGGGTTGGTCTTTCATCTTAGCGTGCTGGGTCCTGATTCAGACCAGATCAACTCCTACGGCGTGCGAATTCGTAACGCGGCTGAACTCCAATCCTCACGGCCTCCGGCAAAGACACTTCGCGGACTGACGCTCGTATCCGATCAAGCACTCTATACTCTAGGAGATTTTAACACGATTGATAAAATTCCCGCATCGATCGTTGCGGATACGTATAACGTACTCTCCGACAATTGGGACGACGCAAACAGTCAGGATTCGAATAAGTGGAATAGAATTGCAACAAGTACTTCAATAAATGCCGCCATACTTGCGGGCACTGACACTACTGGATTCTCAGAAGGCGAAACCGGTAGAGATACAGGGGCATTTTCAGGCGGAATTCAAGACTTTACCCGTCTCTATGAAGCGTGGAGGACGTGTGACTCATGTGAGCGAATAAAGTTGTCGATTACAGGATCATTGGTCAGCCACATAACGCCGAAGCACTATGAGGGCCGCTACGACGAGACTCGAATTGAAACCCCAGACTGGCAATTCTCGTTCGATTCTGATCTCCTCAATCGAAGCAGCCTGCCACCGCTGACACCAAATGTCGTACAGCTTCGCCAGGAAACATTTACCCGTTTATTCGAATAGCAGAGGCCAAGGTCGCAATCGTCAGATGAAATTAAGAGCGAAATTTATAGGTACCTTCCTACTTACCACGATTTTCCTGTTGTTGTCCGTGGGCGTTGGCACCTATGTGACCTCTCAGCTACGGGAAACAAGTAGTTTCGTTACTAAAGATGTGAGTGCTGCATTGACAGCGTTAAATAATGTACGTGCCGCGATTACTCATTTAGAACACCACAGCATTTTCATTGCTCGACTACGGCACCAAAGCCCAGATAGTGCGTTGGTCGTGAACTTCCAAGGCGGTGCAAAAGAAATCGCCGAACTGAGACACTCGGTCAACGAATACAGCAGGCTATCTGCTGCTGGCTCACTCTCCTCCGCCCCTGCATCTGAGCTCAATCGCTCTAGCGAGCAACTATTGCTCC
Source organism: uncultured Bdellovibrionales bacterium (assembly GCA_965366815.1). Classification (GTDB taxonomy): domain Bacteria; phylum Bdellovibrionota_C; class UBA2361; order SZUA-149; family SZUA-149; genus CBDUGV01. The sequence goes on from CBDUGV010000232.1 coordinate 4,317, forward strand.
TGCATACTGAACTGCATCAGCTCGACCTCACAGAATCTGACAGCAAACTGATCAAAGACAGAGAAGCACTTATTCACAAATTTAAGGAATCGAGTGATCGACTCATTCGAGTAGTCGATTTAGCCATTCAAACCGAAGTAGATCTGACCATTCAGCGGGGTAAGACGAAAGAAGGCTACGTTGAGCGAATGAGTTCTCTCTACTATATGATTGCTATTATAAGCATGTTAGTAGCCTGCTCTCTTGGTGTGCTTTTCGCCTCTCGCTTGGCTTCGCCCATTCTTAAGATGAGAAAGACAGTCGGCCTGATCGGGGAAGGCGATCTATCAGCTCGCATAGACCACGATTCAGCAGATGAGATCGGGGAACTCGCAAACGAAATAAATCTGATGGCGGAGAATCTCTCCTCAACTACGATTTCCAAGAAATTTCTGAATCGAGTGTTTCAATCCATTCCCGATGCAGTCTTCGTCTATGACTTCGATGGAAGGATTACGACACTCAACAATCAAGCAATGGCGCTCCTTGGGTGTTCAGAAGAAGAACTCCTCGGACAGAAACTCACCGACCTAGTGCATCAAGTCGAGCGCTCCGAACAAATGAGCCCCAATGATGCCGACAACGCAGTTGATACAAGGCGCAGGTTCGCAGTAGTGCAAAACAAACTTGGCGAGAACATTCAAGTTCAAATCACCGAATCCTCCCTAACTAGAAGACTTGGGACCGAGGACGGTACCCTCTGTATCATCAAAGATATCAGGGAGCAGCGTAGGCTGGAATCCGAACTTGAGAACTACAAAGAGCAACTCCACCGCTCCGAGCAATTGGCATCGCTCGGAACAATTTCAGCCATTATTGCCCACAAGCTCAATCAACCACTCACATCGATTAGACTCTTCCTTCAACAATGCCTCAAGGAGAATGAGCGAAACTACAACTCAGACCTTTTGGAGAACAACCTCCATGAGAGCCTGTCTGAACTGGAAAGAGCAGACGAGACGATTAAAGACATTCTCTACGTCGTGCGGCAACCAAAGCAAACTCCCGATGACCGATTCTCGATTGCTACCGTTGCAGAGAAGGTCATCCGGGCACTCAATGAGCAGCTGAGCCGAGCAAAACTGCAAGTGCGGTATAGCGGGCTGAGTGAGTTACCAGACATTTTGGCCCAACCAGGGGAGTTAGATGCGGTCTTTTTTTTCCTCATTCAGAACGCGATTCATGCGGCACAAGAACAATCGGTCTCAGCTGAGCTTGAGATACAAGGTGACCAATCGACAGAAGGTATTCGACTCAGTTTTCGCGATACCTGCGGCGGTATTGCTGAGGACAATATCGACAAGATTTTTGAAATGTTTTTCACCACTAAACCCGAAGGGAGAGGAACCGGATTGGGTTTGCCGATAGTGCAACAAGTCATCCAGCGGATTGGCGGGTCGCTTACTGTGGAAACTACTCAAGGGGTAGGCTCTTGTTTCTATGTTACATTACCAACCAATACTTAGCAGAGGTTAAATGGAGGCTTCTCCGAAATTCCCCTATCCTACTATGACGAAAACCGTATTTTTCGTTGATGACGAACCTGTGGTTCGCACAGCTGTAGAGCAAACTCTGACTGAATTTAGTTGCGATGTGCGCTGCTTTCCAAGTGGCAAAAGTTGCCTACAAGCCTTAGAAGCCGGTGTTCCATGCGACCTGCTGATCACCGATATCAACATGCCGGAAATGAATGGTGTAGAACTCATTAGAGAAGTCCGCAAAATAGCTCCAGTCATGCCGGTTATTGCAATCACCGGGTATGGCGATATCCCGATGGCTGTTTCTGCAATAAAAGCCGGTGCGCTTGAGTTCATTGAAAAACCACTTGATGAAAACACATTTCTTCCAGCGGTAAGCAAAGCCTTGAATTTACGGGGAGAGCCGCAAGACCAGAACGATCCGGCATCTCGCTTGACTCTCGCAGAGAAGCGAGTTCTGTATTACGTTGCAGATGGGAGATCGAATAAAGAGATAGCTCATATCTTGAAACGATCGATTCGCACCGTAGAAAACCACCGCCATCGACTTGGAAAAAAGCTACATGCAAACAGTACTGCAGAATTGGTACGGATCGCCATAACTCTCGGCCTCACCAAGCCAACAGAGTAAAAATAAGTATATCTACCCAAATAATGTGGCTAGATAAGGACCCATTCTTAGCGATTCGATCGCATATCGCAGCCTGCGGATTATACTCAAAATGGATGTCGAGTACTCAAGCAAGCCAACTTTGTAGTCGATCCCCTATGTAGGCGAGCAATCTATTCTTAAAAACGTTTCGCAAAAAGGCAGACTCCTTCCGCGAGGCAAGAATGATTGAACATTTGGATAACAAAACGAAGTGGCTTTTGGCCGTACGGAGAGCGCTGTGTCAAAATTTTCACCGACAACCATACTCCGACAATCAGCATCGGGGGTTGACAGCAGAGGTTTTACTGCGTTTGAACTCGTAGTTGTCTTGTTCCTAACTTCGATCCTTGCCGCCTACGCGATCCCGCAATACTCTCTCATGTCTGACAGCTACGATCGTTTCAACGCTCGGGCGCACCTACTTGAAGATATCAAGACCGCACAGGCTTTTTCACTGGCTCAAGGATGTCGTGGAATTATTACCATTGCACCCGATGCGAAAAGCTATACCTTTGGTTGTGACTACCTTTCCTACGACACAGCCGACCCGCCAGTTCCTGACAGTATCGAATACACAAGAAATCTTGATGGCGACGTTACGGTCGCTGCTTCTGGCACCGTTATCTTCAACTCTCGAGGTCAAACCGTAGATAAGGATGACATTATCAGCAATATCACCTTCACCCTAAGTGGAAAGGTAGAGGGAAGCACTCAGGTGTTCGCTACTGGAATCCTATTAGGCACAGGAGTCTTTAGCTACAGCTAGTA
>CBDUGV010000233.1:0-7243 GCA_965366815.1 uncultured Bdellovibrionales bacterium
TCACACAGAACTCATCGCACTAGGCTGCAGCCAAACCTCGAAGTGTAGCAATTCCCTGCCGAACTTGATCCGATGACACGCTCACTGCTGGCAGGTTGACAGGATCCACCGATTCGCCAATTTCCGCATCGAAGCGTTGGAGCACACCTTCTCTCGCTGTTGCGTAGAGATGGGGTTGTGATCCGCTGTGATTCAAGGCGGTTTCGACGAAGCTGAAATAGGCTGCGGTGAACGCCTCAGCATCGAAGTTGGCGTCTTCTTCGACCACGCGAGTTCGAGCCTGCAGAATAATGTCTGCCAGGTAGTTATAGGTGCTGCCAATTGCACCGGCGGCACCAAGCTTCGCGGCGTTGAGGACATTCGGATCATCGCCAGAGAACACGAGCAAGCGATTTCCAGCTTTTCCGTACTGAACGAGTTCGCTCAGTTGCAGCATGTCCGAGCTAGTGAACTTCACCGCTGTGGCGCCCGCGGAAATCAGCTTCTCAGCGTATTCAGGAACCGAACCTTCGATTTTCTCGCCGATGAAATAGGCCATATACGGCACCTTGCCGCAGGCCTTGGCGATCGCTTGGTGATACGCAAAGACTTCTTCACCGCTGAGGTGTGCGGGCGGCTTTGCAGAGATACCGACGACGTTGTCGTTGACCTTCGCCAGGTTCGCAACATGCTCTGCCAAGCGTACCGCTTCTTCAAGAGTGTTGGCACCGACGTGAATGATAAATCTCGCGGCCTTGAAGCCGGTGATCAGTCGCGTGGCCAGCTCCTTGCGAAACTCTTCTGCAAGGTGCATTCCCTGCCCGGTGCTGCCCAGGACGTAGAACGTGGTAGTGCCCGCTTGGAGCAACCCTTTGACCAGCTTAGTCATGTGGGACACCGCCAGAGTTGCTGTGTTCTGTTCCTGCCCAGGTGCTTGTCGAAAGCAGGTGTACAGAGCTGGGATTACTGCTCCCAGCAAACTAGAAAACGGATTCGCAGTCATTCGGATTTCTCCTTCTCGAGACTCGTGATGTAAAGAAACTCATGTATCCAAGATCAAGTTGCCGCATGGGCACCTTGTAAACCAATTGAAAAGGAAGTGGTCTTCCCCTATGGAGTTGGATAGGTCCAACAGAATGCAAACAGCTGAAACAACTAGGTTAATTTGTAGAGGCTAAATAGCGCTCTGCATGGCACTATATTGAGCAAGTAGAGGAATCGCAAATCTTGCTGTTGGCTATGTAGGGCATTGAATGAAGCGTACGGTGCATCGCGGTGAGCAGTCAAATCAGACTGGAGGGAGTGGTCTCGGTGGGAAGATATTCGGGCTGATCTTTGGCTTATTATTTGCCGGCATAGGTGGGGTATTTACTTACTTCATAGCGATCTCCGCATGGGAGGCGGTCGATAGTTATAGCTGGATCGAGGTACCCAGTCAGATAAGTCATAGTTCGATTATCATTGATGAAAATAAAGATTCTCCCTTCGAGCTTTCCGTCCGGTTTTCCTATCAGTACGAGGGACAAACCTATCAGACATCGGGCTACACATTAGGGGATTCGAGGTTCACCGAGTACGCTGAGGCACAACGACAGCTCGATGCTTTTCGCCGAGGATCTGGCCCCCCAGCATATGTGAATCCAGATAAACCAACACAGGCAGTTCTGGTTCGCGGACGTTTATGGCTTGTGCCGCTCATCTTGTTTCCACTGACTTTTGTAGTAATCGGACTTTTCGTTATCTTCGCCAGTTTTTCGAGTGGCGAGCCGGAAGAATCTGCGCGGCAAGAATCGATCTCTGAAGCTGCGAAGAAGAATTCCGCATTGGGACGGTGGGGCTTGGTTCTTGGTGTTGGTTTCTTCTCAATATTCTTTTTTGCCGGAGTGGCTGGGGTATACGCCACCTTTCTGTCACCCTTTTCCTTGTATCTCAGTTCGAAGAACTGGGTCGAGACTCCAGCGGTTGTTGAATATAGTAAGGTCCGATCCCACAAGGGTGATGACAGCACTACCTACAGTGTCGATATCTTATATGCCTATGAGTTCAATGGAAAAGCGTATAAATCGAATCAATACTCCTTCTTTGATTTTTCTTCGAGCGGCTATCGTTCGAAGAATGAAATCGTCTCTAACCATGTGAAAGGTAAGCGAGTCACCGCCTACGTTAATCCAGATGACCCTATAGAAGCCGTTTTGCAGCGGGAAATTACTGCCCACGCGTTTTGGGGATTAGCAATGCTCATTTTTGTCGTAGTTGGTGCTGGAGGTATGTATGGTGTGTGGAACTCGTCGCGAAAAAAATCCGACCTTTCTGGGAGGTATGATGATGCAGGCACTCGTACACGGGTTCGAGAGAAAACCGTCTCTACTGGAGAGACGGTTTTAGAAACTTCGGCTTCGGGTTTGGGGCGCTTTTTGGCTGTCTTGTGTATTGCAGCCTTTTGGAATGGCATTACTCTGTTTCCTCTAAGCGAGGCAGTTGAGAGTTGGCAGAAAGGTGATCCGTCGTGGTTCTTGACACTTTTTGTTATTCCGTTTGTGGCAGTTGGCTTGGGGCTTTTGGTGTTTTGTGCGTATTCGTTTTTGGCGATTTTTAATCCTCGACCACGACTCGTGCTTGAGCGAAGAGATTTGAAACTAGGTGAAAGCTACAAAGTCCGTTGGGAGTTTCGTGGCAATGTAAAGAGAATAAAAGAATTAACGGTATTGCTCGAAGGAATGGAAGTCGCAACGTATCGACGGGGTACAAGTACCTATACTGATAAAGAGACGTTTTATAAGGACACGTTCGCTCGCGAGCGGTTTCATCCCAATATCAAGAAAGGCTCTGCCGAATTTACTATCCCACAAGACACAATGCATTCTTTCGATGCGAGCAATAATAAGATCACATGGAGAATTGGACTGCGGGGAGATATCCCCCGATGGCCAGACGTGAATGAAGATTTTGTGATTACCATCGATCCTCCAAGAGTAGTGTAGTCTATGAAAGACCTAAGAATCGATTTACAGAAAAGTGAATTTTCGCCCGGTGACGAAATGAGTGGGCGAGCTGTTTGGCAGCTCAATTTACAGCCTGAGGCGATGGAGATTCGTCTCTTTTGGTATACGAGCGGAAAGGGCGATCAGGACACTGAGTTGATTGACACCAAACGGTATCAGCGCATTGCTACGACGGGGGATCAGGAGTTTTCTTTTACGCTACCGCATCAACCCTATTCGTTTTCAGGAAAGTTGATATCGTTGATATGGGCAGTTGAAGCGGTGTTCGAGCCAAATGGAGAGGTGGCTCGAGCGGAGTTTGCCTTAGGCCCAGAAGGGAAAGAGGTGCAGTTGCCGAATGCGAGCCCGTGATAATCCCTTTCGAGTTGAGCAGATTCATCGACTGTCGTTTCGACCACAAGGGTTTTCTTGGAGCGATATATTGTGTCGTTTGAAGGGTTTTGAGTATCGAGCTGCGGTGGTCGGAGCGGAAGGAACCGGGAAAACTACGTTTTTAGATCATCTTGCACCTCGACTCGAGACGATCGGGTTTGCACCTAAGTATGTTCGAGTTGGGCTCGACTGCGGGAATGCATTTCTTCTGAATGATCTGTTTCCCACGCTTCCTCCCCATACCATATTGCTCGTTGATGGAACGGAGTCGCTGAACCGGTTCGCTTGGATGCGTTTTCAGAGATCGACTGAAAGGTTTGCTGGATGTATTGTGACCTTGCATGCGAAGGGCCGAATGCCTACCTTGATTGAAACTGCGACGAACAATTTGTTGTTTCGTGAACTTGTTCAGGAGTTAGTCGGAGAAGAAGTCGCGCAGGAAGCAGCCGGAGAGCTAGACCGGCTGTTCGCTGCGTGTCGGGGGAATGTTCGAGAAGCACTCCGTAGTTGTTATGATGCCTATGCTACGAGAGGCACCTTGCTTGGTGCGGTTTTCACTCATTTCCCAGCTGCCGGTTCACTCAGTTCAACCGTCAAAACGTCTGGATCGTTTAGAAGATCGTCAATCGGCTCGCGGCTATTTGGTATGATGCCGTAGACCACGCTTGGTTCGCCGGGCGAAATGCATTCGAGTCCGCAGCTCATCAATCGCTCTTCAGTGTCAAATGCGAGAATCGCAGTGCTGATTCTCACTTTCACATATACGTATTCCGGTACGGCGTTCGTCCTAACCCCGTTCATGCGGTTTAGTAGTAGTGGAACTGGGATTTGGGCGCTTGGAGCTTCTAAGTGTGCTATTGCCATCTGAATTTCCTCCGTTCACTGGGGTCGTCTCTACCAGTGCGATGCTAGTCGGTGGAGAAAAGCTATTCTAGTCACACCAAAAGAAAATTCTTACTACTTGAATTTCACAAGAAATTCCTTATAGTTATAGTGTCGGTGATTCCCGACAACTGGCATTCTGTCGGTCAATACCGACAACTCATCACAAAAGGGTATCTGATATGCTCCATTCGGCACTTGAGAAATTCGGATTTAATGAGAAACAGCAGAGGGTGTACATCGCTTTAGCAGAAGCCGGCAAGGTCACCTGTACTGAGCTCAGTAAGCGAACCAACGTACCTCGGGCAACTCTGTATGCGATTCTCGATTCACTTATTGAACGGGGCGTGGTCTCCCGGGAGCAGACGCGAGGTTCTGCGCTTTTTCTGATCAATAATCCTGAAGCGTTCGTTCGCATTGTCGACCGGGAAAAGAACGTTCTCTCGGACAAAGACAAAGCGGCGCAGGACATTATTGAAATGGTTTCTCCTTTTCTCGCGACAAGCCATTATTCGCTTCCCAAGGTTCAGGTCTTTGAAGGAAAGCAGAATATTGAAAATATGCTCTATGACTACCTACCGCTGTGGCGGCGGAGCTACGCCGAGGTGGCCGATTATACACAATGGGGCTTTCAAGATCCGGTCTTTGTAGAGAGTTATCTTCGCTGGCATCAGCACCTGTGGAGCAGTATGGGGGAAGATGAAAAGATTCGCCTATTCTCCAACCAAGCAAATGTTGAGAAAGAGCTGCAACATCGTATTCAGCGAAGAGAGGTAAGGCCGCTCCCAGAAGGGGTTCAATTTCGAAGTAGTATTTGGATATACGGTGACTATATTATAATGGGGATTACGCGAAATAAACCGCACTACGCCGTACAGATGAAGGACGAAATTCTCGCATCCAATCTGCGAACGATTTTTCAACTTCTTTGGAACGCGCGATTATAGCGTGAGTTGCGCCCTGATTGCGGGAATCGCGGCTACCGCTGCTTTTTCTCCAATTGTAATTGCCGGGGCGCCACGATGGAAATCGAGCAATCCGATTTCTTTAACTGCTGGTTGGATAAGGATATCTGGAGGGTGCTCACAAAGGCGGTATGCCGTGAGCAATCGCTGACTGACCGCTAAAGTTCCTTCGACGACATCGATGATATTGATTGACCTATGGGGATCATTGGGGTCGCCACGAAACCACTCGGTTAACTGCAATTTACTCGAAATGGAGTTTAGATAGTTGAGTGAGGAAGAGAAGCCGCCTGGTCGCGTAGTCTCCTCGGGTTCTTCAATAACATCTGGTGTAGGCTCACACTCGACCGCGTCTCCGAACAGATCTACCGCGACTACTAAATCCGCTCCCATCTCTCGACATATTTCAACTGGCACTGGCTCTACGAGCCCTCCGTCTACCAGGACGCGGTTATCAGCCATGACCGGAGTAAAGACTGCCGGAATACTAATGCTTGCCCGGACAGCCTGTCGTACATCGCCGGAGGTGAAAATGACAGGAGTCCCATCCATGAGGTCGGCGCTGACTGCAGCGAATTTTTTGGGGAGCTCTTCGATATTCTCAACGACAATAAAGTCGTTGAGAAGGTCCAATGCGCTCTTGCCGCTAAATATCCCTTTCTTTGACCAAGCAGGGCTCATTAGGAGGGGAATGTCCTTAAGCGAGATTTTGACCGCCATCTGCTCAAGTTGATCCAGACTTCCAGCTGCGTAGACAGCACCAACCAAGGCGCCGATGCTGGTGCCGGCAACGACATCGAATTCAATGCCCGCATTTCGCAGAGCTTTTAAGAATCCCAGATGAGCAAAGCCCTTTGCTCCGCCACCGCCAAGTGCTATGCCGAGCTTCATAGTAGTAGTTCCTCTGTTCGTTCAACCAACGATGTAAAGCGATTCGTACTTCGATTGCGCTTCGCCGACAGGGCGAGCGCTTTTTTAGTTCCTATAACAATTAACAGTTGTTTTGCACGAGTAACCGCGGTGTAAATGAGCTGCCGCTCGAGCATGATTGTGTGGCTTTGGTGCACCAGTAGCACCACAGCGGGAACCTCAGAGCCCTGAGAGCGATGAATGGTCAGTGCATACGCGAGGTCAAGCTGGTGAAGAGTATCGCTTGGATACTCGATTTCTCGTCCATCCCAGAGCTGAACAAATACGCTCCGAGACTCCGCGTCTATCCCGACAATTTCTCCTTGATCGCCGTTAAAGACGCCATTGGCATGGATGTTATAGTTGTTCACTCTCTGGCAAACTCTGTCCCCTAAACGAAATTCTATATTACCCCATCGAACGAAGGGAAGTCCGGGTCTCAGAGGTACGAGGCGATCTTGCAAGCGCTGGTTGAGAGTAATTACACCGATGTCGCCTTGGTTCATTGGTGTCAAAACAGTGATGTCTGCTCCGGTAAACCCAAATTTCTTGGGTATCTGCTCGACCACAACTCGCTCGACAAGGTTGGCTGCGGTCTCGAGCTCTCTTGCTTCGAGCAGATAGGCATCAGATCTTGTTTGTCCATCTGGTTCGGGAATGGATGGTATCTCTCCAGCGTTAATTTTATGGGCAATGCCAGTTATCAGGGATTCTTCTGCCCGGCGAAACAATGCTGTTAACTCTACTCGAGGAACGGCCGAGATTCTCAAGAGGTCTGCTAGAAACCGGCCTGGTCCGACACTTGGAAGTTGATCTGCATCGCCAACTATTACAATGCGGGTGCCCGCCGGTATTGCATTAAACAACGCGGTGGCGAGCGGCAAATCTATCATCGAGCTTTCATCAACTATGAGGGCGTCAAGTTCGAGCGGGTCTTGTTGGTCGTGCACAAATCCACGGCTGCTTGGATCATAGCGAAGCAGCCGATGTATGGTCGATGCCTCCATGGAGCAAACCTCTGCGAGGCGCTGAGCGGCTCGACCGGTAGGGGCGGTGAGTTTGGTGTTGAGCCCGGCTCTACGAAACAAGGCGGCGATTGCACGGAGGACGGTCGTTTTACCGCAACCCGGTCCT
>CBDUGV010000234.1:0-7200 GCA_965366815.1 uncultured Bdellovibrionales bacterium
ACCGGGATATATCACCGGGATATATCTACAAACATAGAATCGCCGTAGCTCAAAAATCGGTATTCCCCTGCAAGGGCGTGGCGGTACGCGGTCGCTAGGTTATCGACCCCCAGAATCGCAGCGACTAGTAGTAGGTGTGTTGAGCACGGCTGGTGGAAGTTTGTTACTAAGGAATCTACCACCTTAAACTGAAACCCCGGCGTGATAAATAATTCTGTCGACTGCCACTTGTCGGCCACCGGATCGATGTTTTGCCAGGCAGCTTCTAGGGCTCTCACTGCGGTTGTGCCTACAACAACCACTCTGCGTTGTTCGCGTCGTGCTTTTTCTATCTTCTCTAAAGATTCTTTAGGAAGACAATAATGTTCGGTAGACATTTTATGTGTTTGCCAATCATCATCGCGCACCGGTAAAAAACTTGCGGGGCCTACATGGTGGGTCAAAAAACAGATATCCACACCTCTGTCTGAGACCTGCTCGAGTAGGCTATCGGTAAAATGCAAGCCTGCCGTAGGCGCGGCAACGGAACCACGAACTTCGGAAAAGCAGGTTTGATACTGCTCCTTATCAATCTCATCAGAGCGTCCTTTCCTGATATAGGGCGGTATGGGCATATTCCCTTCCGACTCTATTAGGCTCGCAACCGTCTCATTAGAATTACGCGCGCTCAGCTCGAGGCGAACGCGAGATTGATCTGCAGTCCTTCCCAACACCAACGCTGATAAATGTGCACTCAAAGGGAACTGTAAGCCTTCTTTCAAGCGCCGCATCGGTTTTGCAAGCGCCTGCCAGTGGACTGAGTCCACCGTCTCCTGCTCAACGAGCAGCACCTCGGCCTCAGTGCCTCCTTCTGCGAGCTCTACAAAAAATCGAGAGGGAATCACTCGACTGTTATTGAGGACCAACAAATCGTCCGATTGAAGTATATCGGGCAGGTCTCCGAACATGCGGTCACGCAACACAACGCCATCAGCAGGATCGCGCACCACGTGTAGCAAGCGAGAGGCCCGGCCCGGCGCCGGGCGCTGAGCGATGCGCTCCTCGGGAAGAACGTACTCAAACAACAAGGAAGTACTCACGCCTTCAAATACTACTGCTTGGGAATAAAGGCCTTCAGAAAATCAATAGGTATGGGGAACAAGGTGGTAGAGTTATTTTCCCCGGCAATCTCTTTTAAAGTTTGCAGATACCGTAGCTGCAAGGCCTGGGGCTGACGACCAATGATTTCGGCTGCCTCTGCCAACTTTGTTGCTGCTTGCTGTTCACCCTCGGCCGCAATTACCTTGGCCCGACGCTCACGCTCGGCTTCTGCTTGTCGAGCCATCGCGCGTTGCATCTCCGGAGGTAAATCAATGTGCTTAATCTCAACCATGGAAACCTTAATGCCCCAAGGGTCCGTTGCTGCGTCGAGAATTTCCTGCAAGCGGATATTTAATGTCTCACGGCTTACCAACAAGTCGTCCATCTCTCCCTCACCACACACACTGCGCAGTGTTGTTTGAGCAAGCTGACTCGTTGCGTAAAGATAGTTCTCAACCTCTACAACTGCTTTGTTCACGTCAATTACTCGAAAATACACCACCGCATTCACTTTTACCGAGACGTTGTCACGCGTAATGATATCTTGCGAGGGCACGTCCATAGTAATCGTTCGCAGATCAACTCGACGCATCCGCTCAATGCCCGGGATCAACCAGACGATTCCGGGGCCTCGAGGAGCCACCAAACGGCCGAGGCGAAAAACAACTCCCCGCTCATATTCGTTAACAATTTTAAAAATGTTAAAAACAAGAATTAATCCAAGAACGGCAACAATAATTAAGGGGTGCATGGCATCTCTTCCTAGGTTTCAGTCCGTCGGCTCACCTCTAAGGTGAGTCCATCCACAATTAAAATCTCAAGCTTTTCGTCTACCATGGGAGGAGTTTCTCCGGCGCCCGATTGTTTCATTCGGGCACGCCAAATTTCTCCCATGACAAATACTCTTCCCTCAAACCAACCATCCTGTTTTCCGGGGGTAAAATCGTTATGCGCTTTGGCAACCTTTCCAATAAGTCCTTCTTGCCCTGTCGACACCTTACGCGTACTAGATTTAAGCGCCAGGTAACAGACTACCATTAGCAAAGAACCGACACATGCGGCCACCGTACCAACCATCAGTTTATCGACGGCAAATCCAGACGCACTCCACACTTGGTCTGTATCGATAAAATAAATCGAGCCAAGCACAAGGCAAATAATCCCCGCTGCGCCCCAGATACCAAACGATGGAATAAAAAGTTCTACCACGAAAAATGTAGCGCCGAGAAGTAGAAGCGCCAACCCTCCTTGGCTTATCGGCAACACTTGCCCAGCGGTGAGCGACAATATCAAACAGACCACTCCCACCACACCTGGGAGGATTGCCCCGGGATGATAGAGTTCGATGCCAATGCCCAGCATCGCCCCTAACCCGAGCAAAATAGCAATGTTCGGATCGGATAGTATGTTGACGACCTTCTGCTTGAGATTCATCTCAATATGTCGCCGCGGCGCATGCTGAAGATCTTTTAGGGTAATGCTGGCACCTTTTACTGTGACCGTCTTCCCTTCTATCTGCTCTAGCACCCGATCTAAATCGCTTGCGACAAAATCGATCACTTTCTCTTGCAAGGCTTCGCGATCAGTAATTGCCACGCTCTCGCGCACGGCCTGCTCCGCCCAGGCCACATTCCGGCCTCGTTGCTCAGCAATCGCTTTGATTAGAGATACGGCGAAGTTCTCAACCTTTTCGCCCATGTGGCCCTTCACATCTTCACCACCACTTAGCACCGGATGTGCCGCACCGATATTCGTGCCCGGCGCCATTACCGCAAAATTACCAGCCATCGTGATAAACACACCGGCAGAAATCGCGCCAGCGCCGCTGGGAGAAACATACACTACCGTCGGTATCGGCGAATCGAGCAAACTCTCAACCATTGTTTGCATCGAGGTCAACAATCCACCCGGTGTATTGAGCTCAAGTACAAACAGCTGCGCGTTCTGCTCCTTGGCTTTTTGTAAGGATGATCTCAGATAGTCATCTGCCGCCGGGTTAATCGGACCGTTTATTCGGATGACGACAATCCCACCTGAAGATTGAGCCTGCACCACCAGACATAATGACCAGACACAGGTGGCCAATAAAACGAAGATAGCAACGCGTCGTATCTGAGAGATGTTTCGCAAGCTACCCCTTCTCCGTTTCCAAAATCGCATAGCGAACTACACCTCACCCGCTGCTAAACCAATCTCTTTCATCACTGCCTGCAAATCCTCCCAAAACGGCCGTTTGGCCGATTGGTTCCTAAGGATATACGCAGGATGAAAAGTCGGCATCAACTTAATTCCACGCCACTCCAACCATTGCCCCCTCAGTCGGGTGATACCTCCGGACTTCCCACTCAACGCTTGCTGCGCTGGGCCGCCGAGCGTCACAATCACTTGCGGGGAGACGAGCTCAAGCTGCTTATACAAATAGGGTATGCAGGCCTCAACCTCATCAGGCTGCGGTGCTCGATTCTCTGGAGGACGGCATTTTACGACATTGCAGATATACACATCCGAACGTCCCAACCCCATGCCTTTGGTAATCGCCGCGTTAAGCAACTGCCCTGCCTTCCCGACAAAGGGCTCTCCCAGGCGATCCTCGTCAGCACCGGGACCTTCCCCGACAAACGCTACGAGAGGGGAATTCGTTGCCCCTGTTCCAAAAACAACTTTTGTCCGACCTTCGCACAGCCGACATTTGCGGCACTGCAATGCAGTTTGACGCAGTTGCTCGAGTTCTGATGCCTCGCTCTTGGCAAACCAATCCTCTGGTAACCCTTGCAGGTGGCTCTGCTTGAGATGCGCGGCGAATTGTAACGCAATCTCGGAAAGCTCTTGTTGCGGATTCTCTGACACCTACAGCGCTCCCCCCTACGCCTTCAGCGCAGCACGAACTATTTTTCCAGCAATAAATTGCTTATCGGCAGTGGCGACCTGCTCTTCCCGACCATCTCGATCAATAAGCCAAACCCTGTTGGTATCTTTATTCATGTAGTCGGCGAAGTTTCCTACCATCAGATCAGCGTCTTTCTTGGCCAACTTCTCTTTAGCCCATTCCATCAGCTCTTCTTCATCTTGCGTGGTCTCAGCCGCAAAACCGATCAACTTTAAATTGCGGCCGGAGCTTTTCTCCAGCTCGGCCCTTCGTTCGCTCAACTCTAAAAGCACATCTGGATTTGGCACCATTTCGACAGAGTATCCTTTTGATTTATCACGCTTGAGCTTTAGCTCTGCAACCTCAGCTGGGCGGTGGTCTGCTATCGCGGCTGCCATAAAGACAAACTGCGTACTGCACAATTCATCTTTGCCATCACATGGCTGCTCTGCCTCTACCAAAGAAATCACTTGGTCGCGCATTTCTACCGCAGTAACCACAGGATATACTTCTACCCCAGAGGGGGGTTCAATTGAAGTAGGACCAGTGACTAATGAAACTCGGGCACCACGGAATCTCGAGACACGAGCTAGGGCATACCCCATCTTCCCGGACGACAAGTTGCTAATAAAACGAATCGGATCCATCGCTTCGCGCGTAGGCCCAGCGGTAACGACAACGTGACTCCCCACCAGATCCTTTGGCGAAAGCAGGTATTCCATCTCTTCTACAATGGCGTTGAGTTCTGCCAGACGACCGGCGCCGACCCAGCCACAGGCCAGATCACCCTCATCGGGATCAACAACTGCGGCTCCACGACTACGCAACTTCGCCACATTCTCTTGCGTCGCAGCGTTAAACCACATATTCACGTTCATCGCCGGTGCAAACAGAATTGGGCCTGTTGCCGCAAGAAGTACCGTCGACGCAATATCATCGCATATCCCGTTTGCCGCTTTTGCCATAAGATCGGCCGATGCAGGAGCACAGACTATGAGGTGTGCTTTGTCAGCAAGCGAAATATGTCCGATCTCGGCTTCCGACTGCTCATTGAACAAATCAGTTGTCACCGGATTCCCCGACAACGTCTGCATGGTTAAAGGAGAAATAAATTCGCAGGCAGCTGCTGTCATGACCACATGTACTTTTGCTCCGCGTTTGGTCAATTCACGGACGAGCTCAGCGCTCTTGTAGGCCGCAATTGACCCGCCAACGATGAGTGTAACTAATGAACCCGATAGCATTGTTGCTCCTACTGAAAAAAAGGATTTGTCGCTTTCTCAACCCCAACGGTCGTATCTAAACCGTGACCCGGGAGAACTATGGTCTCTTCGGGTAGTGTGAATATCTTCTTACGAATACTATCCAGCAGCGTCTTGTGATTCCCGCCGGGCAAATCCGTCCTGCCTATTGAACCCGCAAACAGAGTATCTCCCGCAATCAGCAGCGGAGCTTCCTTGTCAATCCAGCGAGCCACTGCACCCGCTCGCCTATCCCAGATCCCGAATTTCAACGGTTCCGATTCAAGGTACACGGAGACATGCCCCGGAGCGTGCCCTGGAGTATACAACACCTTACCCTGCCTCGTCGCAATTAACACCCCATCTCCATCATCAATATAGGTGTCGGGCTCAGGGGCATTTTCAAACATCGAAGAGGAAAGCCCGAAAATCGCGGCTTGCTGGGTAATAGTGCTGCGCATCTCTGCCTCGGCTCGATGGGCCGACATCTGGGGCCTCGTACCGCTCTTGCTCTCCCAAAGGCGCATCAACTCTTTTACCCCACCCGCATGGTCAATATGAGCATGAGTGAGCAGAATATCGAGCTCTTCGACTCCTAGAGCATTTAAGGCATCTAAGATGACCTGAGCCTCTCCGCCGGGATCCACCACGGTTCCTTTGGCAGTCGATGCGTCAAACACAACTCGACTATTCTGTAAAAATGGCGTGACCTCGACCGCTACAATAGATAACACTGAATTAAACCCGATATTATGGAACTACAAGCGTTTACATGAGCATTTCCATGCAGGATATCTAGGCCCCCTCGAAACAGCAAGTTCAAAAGGGTCAATCGCTTTAGATTTACGACAATTATTAGATTGAAATCGGCCTTGGGTCGAACATAAGAATACTTAGAAGTGCCTGAAGAACCGCAAACAGAACCTGATGGGAAACAAGGAAGTGACGCTGAGTTTCTTCGTGGCACCGTCGTTCGCGTAACCTTTCGTAGCGAGGACAGCGGCTTTACCGTGCTAAAGGTTGAACCAGATTCTGATAATCAAAACTTTGGCGCTCAGTTGCAAACGACTACGGTGGTCGGTGAGATACCGAGTGACGTCGGACCGGGCGTATCGTTTATCGCGCGCGGCACTTGGAAATCACACCCGAAGTTTGGCAAGCAATTTCGAGCCTATTCTTTCACTGAAGCAGAGCCTACAAGCGACGAAGCGATAATTCGCTATCTCGGCTCGGGGAACATTAAAGGTTTTGGCCGAGTACTTGCAGAACGTGTTGTTCGACACTTCGGCGAACAAACTATTAGTATTTTAGACGAGGACCCAGATCGTCTTCGAGAAGTTTCAGGTATAGGCGCGAAAAAACTTCTGGAGATCAAGAGTTCCTGGGGCGAGAAGAAAAACTTGCGAGAGATTATTCTCTTCTTTCAACAACAAAATGTCTCGCTTGGACTGGCAACACGAATTCACCAGGCATACGGCGATCGAGCTATTGAGAAAGTCACGGAGAACCCCTATATCCTAGCCCGTGATGTATGGGGAGTCGGATTTCGCACCGCAGATCGAATTGCCCGCTCACTGGGAATAGACCCTAACTCAAAAGAACGCCTCATCGCAGGAATTGCCTTCACACTCAAATCATCGGCCGACGATGGGCACTGCTACCTCCCGACAGAGGAGTTAGTGCAGCGCGCCGCGCGACTGCTCGAACTCGAAGATACGACTGCTCTAGAAGAGGCGCTGGCCGAAGCGAATCTGCGAAGCGAGCTTGTCGAAGAGCAAGGGCAGATGTACCTTCCGAGCCTCCATCTTGCAGAACAGCAGCTTTGCCGAAGAATCGCGATGCGTGTCGACCCGCTTGCAACGCCAACGCCGCCAATTGAAGCAGCAGTAGTCTCTCGGGCCTGCGGGGAATCCTATGCCGCTCACGGCGGAAATGATGCGAAGATGATTCGATTGTCTGAAGAACAGCAACGCGCCATTCGCTTTGCCGCTGAACGCCAGCTCACCGTCATTA
>CBDUGV010000235.1:0-7193 GCA_965366815.1 uncultured Bdellovibrionales bacterium
CCCTTGTACTTAGACAGGTCGACTTTTTTGCCTGTGAGCGATTTCATCTCTTGGCTGAACACCGGATGCTCCTTTTTTTTGCCTGAGTCTTTTTCTTTGTCCTTGGCGGCGAAGCTCAATGAGGCCAACACCCGTCTGACGCAACTCCAAGGTGGAGGAGGTTCTCAGGAAGGAGAAGCGGTATTTAACAGTGCTGTGTTGGAAGAGATCAAGCGTTTTCGAAACGACCGACAAGAAGCTCAAAGAAAGCTTCGCGAGGTTCGTCGGAACTTGCGCCAAGAGAAGGAAGCACTCGGGACTCGATTGTTTTTGTTAAACACCTTTGGAATTCCATTGTTGCTGATTTTTGGCACGCTCTACTACGCCTGGCGAAAGCCGAAAGAAAAATTGACGGGAGGCGCTTCTGAGCCAAGTGCGTCCGATTCCGAATCAACGCAACAAGATGCCGAATCGCCAGAAATTGCGGAAGAGAAGAGAGGGGGAGCTGCAGAATGAATGCAACGCATATTAAGATTTTGATCGTAGCAGTACTGTTGCTGGGTGGGATTTCGTATCTGATGTCTTCTGGTGGAAGTTCTTCAACCTCGACCTCAACCTCGACGCGCTATCTATTTTCGGATGTCTCGAGTGAGAAGATTGCACGAGTGGAGTTGGCAAAAGGGGAAGAGACAGCTGAACTAGAGTTACAGAATGATGTCTGGACTGTTCCTGAGCGTGGAGGATACCCGGCTGATACGAATAAGGTTCGTTCGCTGATGCTCAAGCTCCTGGATTTATCCAGCTCGCAAGCAGTTCCAACGACTGAAGAGGGTAAGAAGAAACTTGGCTTGGTTCCAGATGCCGTGCAGTCGGGCAGCGGTCAGGTTCGATTTCTCGATAAAGAAGGAAATGAGCTGGCATCCCTGCTGCTTGGTGAGAAGCGCATGGATAAGGCCCAAGGGAGTGCGCCTGCCGCAGCTTCTGGACAATATGTGATGAGAGGTGGAGAGGATGAGGTATATCTGACTGGATTGCCAGTGAACCTGAATCTTAGTCCAACGAATTGGCTAGATACTGAATTGATAAATGTTCGTGAGGCGTCTGTCTACTCAGTACAACAATTCTCTAAAGAAGGAGATCAGTTCAAAGAAGAGTTTTCGATGAAGAAGACGCTGGGAGAGGATGGTGAGTTCAGCGAGATGAAATTGTCTCAACAACCTGCCGAAGGTGAGGAAATTCAAGAGTCTGTTGTATCCCAGGTTCAGGCCGGGCTTGAAAACGGAAAGTTGGCAGATGTGCGGAAGTTCACCGATGAAGACGCAAAGCTCGGGTTTGATCGAAAGACCGTGTTCCAGCTGCGAAGTGGTCTAGTCTATACTATTGAGACTCGAAAGCAGGATGAGAAGTATCCTGCGGTCATTAAAGTTGCCTTTGATGAAGAGTTAGCCAAGGAACTAAAGGAGCTTCATGCTCGATCGCTTGAATTGAAGAAAGCCAAGGCGGCAAAGGACGAAGCTGCGAAAGAGAAAGCAGAAAAAGAGGCGAAAGAAGCTGAAGCGGAAAAGGCTGAAAAAGAAGAGTCCGCTGAAGAGGAAGCTGCGAGCGGTGAAGGAGTGGAGGAAGTAGCGTCTGGCGATACCAAAGACGACGAAGCCGCAAAGCAAGAAGCGACCGAGAAGGAAAGCGGTACCGTGGACAAAACTGAGGACAGTGTGGCAAAGCCAGATGTGCTCACCCTCTCATCAGCTGAAGAAGCCGCACAACTCATGGAACGATTCGGTCCCTGGTTGTATGAATTGCCGGAGTATCAGGCTAGCAAGTTTCGCTATAGCCGATCTGCATTATTTACCAAGAAGGATGCTTCGCCACCTGAGGAGGCTGGGAATACAGCGGCATCTCCTCCAGGCTCAGCAATGCCCAAAATGCCCAATTTGAAGCCACCGCGTCCCGATGCAGCGGCTTCTAGCCCAGAAGCTTAGGTAATTTTTTAGATTCCTTCATTTAAATTGGTGTTTTGACTAGTTTAAGGACGGTACTTGGGTTATTTTGCCAACGTAACCGCGGTTTCTAGCGCGATTCTCTCCTATATATCAATTACTGAGTAATAGAGTACAGGCTGTGTTGTCCGTTGAGACGAATGCGTTTCAATGGACAGATAGCAGGGATTGCTAGGTTTTTCAGAGACTGGACAGTCGATAGTGCACTATCGACTGTCCAGTCTTTGTCCCAACCCAGAGGAGAGTTTCTCATGGCAACTATGCACCAAGTCTATCGATCAGAGTTCCGAGCATCCGGACTCGGGGATGAATTGATTTGGGCAAAGATGCTCGACCTCGATTCAACTGCCCACGGACGGCTGACTCGCATCTGCTCGATGTACGAGCAGCTCCGACAGGCCAGAGATTATGTTCGCCAGCCATTTTTTGACGCGTATGCTGGCCTCGACGACGCGTCTTCGCTTAGCCCAGGCGTCTCCGCTCTGTTGGAGGCAGTTCGGGAAGAGGAAGTCGAGATTTTCGTGTTCGAATATTCGTTTGCCTTTGCGGTTCCGATTCCGATGGAGCTGACGAAGAAAGGTGAACGCGCACAAAACACTGATGTGCAAGCTTTTCGATCTTGTGTTGGCTC
Source organism: uncultured Bdellovibrionales bacterium (assembly GCA_965366815.1). Lineage (GTDB taxonomy): Bacteria > Bdellovibrionota_C > UBA2361 > SZUA-149 > SZUA-149 > CBDUGV01. The sequence goes on from CBDUGV010000235.1 coordinate 2,608, forward strand.
GTTGTGGGGAATCCCGGAATTGTGCCCAGCACGTTCAGCGTTTCACGTGACACCAACGGATGAAGATTCTCAACTTAATGTAGATCTGACGAAGGTCTGTGGTTTTGGTCAGCGTTAACTCATCCCTCACCGGGATGGGTTAATTGGAAGGGATTCCCTGCTGTCTGTGACCACTCTCTATTAAATACAACCAGCTTGTGACAGGGTTGAGGCTATTGATTCGGCGAGGCGGCGATGCTGATCTTGGTCGTAATGAATACCATCAGTCGCGCTTGCTTTTATTGCCGTATCGCCAGAAAGAAAAATAATCTCTGACTTCTCACAAACGATTCGATACGCCTCACTGAGCTTTTTTGACTCATCCAGCGCATTCGAAAAAGCCGGGGAGAGTTGCCGACTCGCTGCAAGGGAAGGTGGTGAGACAAGAAGCACCTCGGGAGTTGCGCCATTTCTGCCGCATCTGCTTTGTTGTATATGCGCAATGAGCTTCCCCGCACCCTCTGCGACTGTGTTCGCAGTATTGCGGAGATGTGCTTTTAAGTCGTTGATCCCAAGCGAAATAATCACCACGTCGAGTGGCTGATGGTTTTGCAAAACTCCCGGGAGGGTTTTTAAGCCATTCTTTGCCGCAAACAGTCCATCGTCAAAACAGGTCGTTCGGCCATTGAGACCGGCTTCTACTACTTCTATTCGATCGCCAAACAATTTTTGCAACACTCCCGGCCATCGATCGGCGAAGACATAACGAGCACCGCTTCCAGGCACATAGCCCCAGGTGTTGGAGTCACCATAGCAGAGGATTCTCTTGGTATTCGCAGACATAAGCTATCTCAGAAGATGCGTCTTTTCTTTATGAACGACCTGAGGTAATAAAAGATTCCCGATTACTATAGTAGCTATATATCATGTCTCAGAAAACACTTGGATTGTTTTTGTTCTCACAGCTTATCTGCGCCTACTTCTCACCCAGCGCCCTGTTGGCAGATGCTTCGATCTTACAGTCCGAGCCTCAATTGCATGCACTGTACCAGAAACCGATTGAGTTGCTGGAGGATTCTGAGCGCTGGGAAATTCACAAGCATGGTCTGCGAATGGCGCCACTTGATCGACGGATTTGGGGAGCCCGCTATTTCGACAAGCTAGATAACCGCTACTTAGTTTCAATTCGCCCTTATTATCTACGTCTCTCAGAGAAGCCCGGTGTCAGAATTGAGGAAGTCGAGCTCGAGTTCTCATTCGACCACGCTGATTATCAGCAAATGAAAATACAACCACATACCCATGCTCCTATATTGGAGATTGGTTTCGCCGGTGCACTGGTGCCTGGCCTGCCGGGAAGACGACTCCAACTCGATCAGGGTTACGCAGCTCGACTGAGTGGACATTTCGAATTTCATTCTGGCATTCTATTTCGATCCCATCAAAAGTCAGTGTTTGTCGCTGCCGGGAAAGAACCGGTGCTTCATGTGTCGCACGACTACAAAGCCAAGCTCTCGATAGGTTCTGAGAGTGCTACTCTGACACTTGATGGTGAAGAGTTTGCTACAATCAAAGGCAAGAATCTCGACCAAGGGTTGTTGAGCTTAACAGTTGGCTGGCACCCCGTGCGAGTAAGCGCGTTGCAGGTGCGCGGCACAAAGCAAGTGGATGGAAAGACGGTGCCGTTTGAGGTCTCAGGACTACACAATGTTGACTAAGCAAGTTGTCGCGAATAAGGATCGACGGGGCGTAGGTCTTGGAGGTCTTTTGGGCCTCGCCGGAGCGTGCTGTCTGCCGCTTGTGTTTCTATTGGCTCCAAGCCCATTTTCAGCCGATTTTCTAAGAGGTCTCTCAGCCGTTCATCTTTGCATCGCAGGCTATGTGTTGTTAAGCGCTGCTATTGTTGGCTTTTTCTTTGCCAAACGGAGTCGAAGTTCTTCGGCGATCCTTTCTTATGCCCCAGCCGCGATACTTTGCTACGTCGTAGCCTGTTACTTTGTGAAAGACATTCGCCCGACCACTGAAATAGCTGCAGTGCTCTTAGGTGCTGTCGTCTTCTCAATCGGAATGCTTCTTGGGTGTCGGCGACAGGCGGTATCACTTGACGGAACTGGACTGCTGCTAGGACTCGATCTATTCCTCGTTACATTCATGATGCTGGAAGTTATTCCAAGCAAGGTATTGTTAAAATCAGTCGATAAGGTGCCTTATCTATTTGATCCAATTGATCAGGGGCATCACGTCTATCGTCAGTTGGGATTTCGTGGGCAATGGCCCTGCACGAATGGCTGTCCGGAGAAGTTCCTACGCATTTTTACTATGGGTGGATCGAGCACGAATGGTGTGCCCATGGTGCTTGGCAATCGAACGTATTCGGCCGAGCTACAGCGTCTATTGGACGAGCGTCGGATTGGCGAGCACTACGAACTGCTCAATGCGGGTGTTGCAGGGCATGGAATTACTCAAGTGTATGTGGCGCTCAAGGAAGAGCTGCTAAAGTATAAACCAGATGTGGTGGCGATTAATGTTTGGTTTAACGACACCGCGCCAATACCTGGTTGGTACGGCTTGGCTGGAGTCTCGGATATGGAAGGCTATCAGCGGGCTCGATTTTTACGAATTCTTCAGGATCTTCCGGTTTATAAACAGATTCGAGGAACTCGACTATATGCCTTTTTGAGTCATTACCTCACCGGGGCACGCTCTCAGTTATCGAGCAGTGCAGACCGTGCGTCGTTGACAGCTCCGTCGTATCGAGCGCGGATGAATCCAGAAGAGTACGGCAAAGTGCTTGAGAAGATAGCACTCCTCGGAGAGCAGCATAATTTTCTACCAGTATTTATTACTGAACCGCTCAATCGCAGTCGCACGCTATCTGAAGAACTTCGCGGGAATGCCTATCTCGCGCAAATGAAGAATGTTGCCGAGAAATATGACCTTCCCTACGTCGATATACTCACTCCACTGAGTGAGTATCGAAGGGAATGGTTGTATTACGATTTCATTCATCCCAATCCGCAAGGCCATTCAATTGTTGCTGAGTCGATTTATCGATCGCTCTTTGCTCAAGCAACTGAACGCTCGAAGCAATTTTTCGCTTCGCATGGAGTCGATGTTACTAAGCCCTTGGCCGTCCGTGAGTCCTTCAAGCAGTTCGCAAGAGATCGTCTGCCAGCAAAAGAGATTTTGCTAAAAGCGAGAGCGCCGATGAGAAAGGATGCGAACGCGGCGTTGGTACTCAGCGGGCCAGCCGGAGAGCTCCTTCGCTTTCAGGGGCTTGGATCCGAGTGGAGTGAGTTTAGAGTTCCGGTTGAAATCTTGCCAAAGGATTTGCCGATTATTGATTTAAGCTTTCGCGCCGATGTGTCTGTAGATGCGACTGCACCACGATTCCCGATCGGTACGACTGGGCATAGCTCGGCGGTGCCCTTGGTGGTTGAGAGTGGTGGCAAGGACTATGGTTGGGGCGTTGCGATACGCATTCACAACATGCGCTATGACTACAACCATCGTGGCTATAATATTGCAGTGATTGGTGGAAAGACTGGGGAAATTCTCGATACCGCTTTTTTCGACACCTTTGTCTCTGCGGCTGAGAGTCAGCGCATTGCCGCTTTTCTGGATTTGGCTGCCACAAAAATCGAAGCAGGGGTGCCGCCAATCGTTGCGGTGGCAGTTAAAACCGATGGTTCTCATTTGGTGGACAAGGAGTTGCTTGGAGAAGCATTTCGAAAGCTCGGTGGAACAGGTACTCTTCCAGAGCATTTTCAATCGTTTTTGCTAGTTGGAGTTCCCGGTGCGGAGCCTGGCACGGCTGTGGAGAAAGTCGGTCCGGAATATCTAAGGGCTAAGATCGGTGACCCTACCCAAGCCGAAGCTTCGCTCATTGAGGTCGAAGTTCAACCAGGGCAGGGTCTTTTATAGTGAGCAGGTCTTTTATAGATTGCTGTTCTGTAATCAGAAGATTCTAACTACTTTCCACCATCTACAACTGAAAGGTCAGTGCCATCAGTTCCCGTGGCCTTCTTCTCAGAAGCATCTTCCACCGGGTCACCCGAACGAACACCAGCACTATCGAGCACCAATGCTCTAATCTCTTCGCAGAGCTCTGGATTCTCTGAAAGAAATACTTTGGCGTTTTCTCGGCCTTGTCCGATCCGCTCACCGTTATAGGCATACCAAGCACCAGCTTTATCAACGACGCCATACTTCACGCCAAGGTCGATAATCTCACCGGTTTGGCTCACGCCCTGGTTATACATAATATCGAACTCAACTTCTCGAAACGGTGGGGCAACTTTATTCTTTACGATCTTCACTCGAGTTCGGTTACCGACCACTTCGTCGCGCTCTTTAATTGCGCCGATTCGACGAATATCAAAGCGTAGCGAAGAGTAAAACTTAAGTGCGTTTCCACCGGCTGTTGTCTCTGGCGAGCCAAACATTACGCCAATCTTCATGCGGATTTGGTTAATGAACACAACCGTGGTGTTCGTCTTAGAAACCGCTCCAGTAAGCTTTCGCAGCGCTTGGCTCATCAATCGAGCTTGTAGCCCTGGTAGGGAGTCACCCATTTCACCTTCGAGCTCAGCTCGTGGAGTTAATGC
>CBDUGV010000236.1:0-7124 GCA_965366815.1 uncultured Bdellovibrionales bacterium
CGAACTTTTCGCCCATGCCGTGGACGTCTGGTTTCAAACAGGAGGGTATCCAACCGAGCTTCCAGCCGAAACAGCAGGGCTGCTGTCGATCGCAGATACTCCAGATCCTGACGGCCCAATCCTTTCAGAGCTGAGTCTTACGCCAGCAGGCGAATCACTGAGCACAAGGGAGCTGGTACTGAAGCTCAAGGCAGAAATTGTATTGGTTTGTGAAAATCGAGATTTGACCGGAGAAGAATAGCGAACTTTGGTGGATCCACGATCCCACCCTACGGGCTCGAAACGGTTTACTAGCATGCAAACCAGAGCCCAAGGGTTAGGCCGCAATCAGCAATTGGTAGGCCATCTCTCTTGCTCGAATCGCCGGATCTGGAGATTTACTCGTTTGAGCAGCAAGCATCGCGCCCATCATTAAAGCAAGAATCTTTTCACAGATCGATTCTGGATCCTCGTGCTGAAGTGGTTCGCATATCTCTGAAATCATCGATCTCGTTTTGTCAAAGTGCTCTAGGAGATACCCGTACAACTCTGGCTCACTCTCTTCGTCACATTCAGACAGTCCACGAATAAAGGGACAACCGAGAAAGCTATCTTGGCCAAACCAATCTTCTAGCGCCTCAAACAAGCGCAAGGCCTTTTCTCTTGGATCATCACTTCGCCGGCTGTGCCGACTCAACAGCTCAAACCACTCAAAGTCCTTTTGCTGATAGTACTCAAATACGAGATCTCGCTTCGAGGGGAAATGCGAATAGAACGACATCTTAGCCACGCCGGATTCCTTAATGATCCGATCAATACCTGTTCGATGGGTACCGTAGCGATTGAACAATCTATGCGCCGTAAGCAGCATTCGTTCTCGAGCGGGGAGTTTCTTCGGCTTGGCAGTGCTGGACATGATGCAAACGCAGGTTCTGGCTAGTTGTAGAGAAAGGGTAGGGTAAACAGACCGCCCTGTATAGCTAAAAAGACCATACAGACCGTCCTGTATGGTATTGCCCTGAACGCTAACCTACTGTTACCGCTAGACAAATCAGACTCATTGCAAATCGAGGGTAAACTGCTAGGTTTTATAGCCGCAGAAGGTAGCAAATCCTGCCAACTCGAATGCTGTGGGTAGAAGTAGGGAAATCATCTTCGATTAGTGTTTCAACCACCTGGGGCAGTCAGCGAAGATGGTAGGCTATTAGGTTAGTTTGAGCTTGAAGCTCTAACACCAAAGGGTCAGTTGATCACCTCGCAGATCATTGTTGGGGCTTTGTCGCCCAAACACACTTTCATAACCGTATTTGGGGAGACTGTACTATGGGTCAAACACTTGATCAGCGAAACGCAAATGTTCTGAACTGGGTAAATGGAGAGTTTTTTCGTAGATACGATCCAGCTATTCCAATATTCGATTCCGGGTTCATGCATGGGAAGCAAGTCTGGTCAGCTCCACGACTGGTCAAGGGCCGCCTCTTTCGGCATCAAGACCATCTGGACAAGATTCGACTGTCGGCTGAAATCAACTTTTGGCCGGTGATTCCGACTGACAAAGAAATTCTTCAGGCAGTGCGCGAAACTCTGGAGACGAACGAGATGCATGATGGCGTTCACGTTCGTATCATGTTGACCGCCGGCAACCAGTCGACGGCAAGTATGGATATCAGCACAGTCGTCGATGCCGACGGCAACCCCAGCACGCCACGGATTATTGTCGCGCCCGAGTACCGAAAAGCTGTATACGACAGCCAAAATGGCATCAAGGCGATTACCTGCACTCTGTTGCGTCCAGGTCCAGAAATGGTTGACCAGCGGAGTCACGACAATAACCAGAACGCTTCGGCACGAGCCTGTCTCGAAGCCAAGCGGGCTGGAGCAACGACTGGTCTGATGTACGATCTCAGCGGTTGTTTGGCGGAAGCCTTTGCATCACATGCAGCAATCGTCAAGGACGGCAAGTTGCTCATGCCGAAGGTTCGGTGCTGTCCGGAGGGCGTGACCAGAAAGGTGATTCTCGAACTCTGTGCAGCGAATGGATTGGAAGCAGTTGAAGCAGACATACCAAAAGCAGAGGTCGAAGATGCGGACGAGTTGATTGTGATGGGAACGATGAGCGGCCCGGTTTCGGTTACGGAACTCGACGGTCGCCCAGTCGGAGACGGCCAGATTGGTCCTATCACCCGGCAGTTGTATGATTGGTATTCCGCAGCCCTGCTCGATGAGCGCCAGAGCTTCGCGATTTTTGCGTAGCGACGGCTGGGGCAAGGCACTACTCAATCGACAACGCTGCGGGAGTTTTGATACGGCGGAAAGCTCGCAATGGGCTTGAGCCTTTTGCGAGTTTTTTGTCTACCGATCTTCCGTAGTTCTGTTAAGAAATCAAAATAGTATAGAAGCGAAAAGAGGCAGCTAAACCGAACGTTGGAAAACCAAAGGGACCAACGCTCGGTTTAACTGCCTCGTAGCACCACTGCGCGTTGGAACAGTGGTGTCGCTTCATCACCCGGTGATTCGGCCTTTAGCCATCTTGGCGTAAAGCTCTTCTGCCGCCTCCTGTAGACTTCGATGAGAAGAGGGAACGACTTCTTGCTTCCTGCGATAGGGTCGAAAGCCGGTGCTTTGCCAAACAGCATCGTACCAGTGGCGAGCCCAAGGTCCATCGAAAGGACAAGGGCCGGCCGGCCAACTGAGCAACCCATCGGAGTAGGGAAGGCCGATTTCCTCGCAAAACGCGCTGAGCACTTTGCCCGGCGCGGTCAAGATGTCACGCTGGTCGATAACCGGTGGGGTCTTACCCAGAGCAGCAGACACCTGTTCAAAAATATCGAACTGCGCCTTGACTCCGATCTCCGCCTCAGTCACATCCTCTGGATCGAGAATGTTGAGCAAGGACGTTATCACTTCGCTCGGTTCTCGGATCAAGAACGCATTCGTAATGCTGTGGAGCCAACCCATGTCGATTCCATCCATCATGTAAGCGAAATGCTTCTGATAATCCAGGTCGACCTTACCAGGAAGTCGTGCTGTCAGACGTTCGATGACCTTGGCCGGGTCCGTCTGACAGCCACCAGTCACTTCGACGCGTTCAATACGATTGATCCCCGGATTTGCATCCAGCCAACAACCGTAAAACGGCTCATCCAGTGCGACAGGAGTGTAGGGCAAGTTCGAACGTGGCTTGGCGAAACAGTATCGCAAGCACGTCGACATATGCCGCGCACCCGACCACACCCCGAGGCGCAGCGGATCTGAAAAAATAGTGGGCTCCGTCATTCGGTTTCTCCGGTTACGAGTAGGGAAATTGATTTTGCAGTATGTAGAACAAACTGCCTCTTCTCTGCTCGATGCCCGCGGTACTGCGGTAGGTGTGGTAAGATGTGGATTCAAGAAGGAACGAGAATTGAGTAGAGAAGAAGTATTGTCATCTACCCAAACCAGTTAAGAAGGAACTTCAGAGTGAAGTTTCACGTGCTCAATTTCCTAGGTACTAGTCGAAGATCTATCGAAGATCAAGTTTCGCCTAATGTAAGGGCTCTGCCTCTGTCGCTAATTTAGACCGTGTGCAATTGTAGTACGGTATGGCTCAAAGAGTTGAAACTGAAATTTAGGCATTTGCATGAGGCAAAAATCTCTTTGTTATTTCGCTGCTGCGGGAATGTTTGCAGCGACCGGGCTCGGCATGTATTTCATTCTCGAGCTCGAGGTGATACCCACTTTAGTTTTAGCGATTAACACACCGGCCTTTATTCTGTTTGGCTATGACAAAGGCGCGGCGCGTTCAGGCTCTACTCGGGTGCCGGAAGCTAGTATCCTCATGCTTGCTGTGCTTGGCGGCAGTTTTGGGATTCTCGCGGCAATGTTGCTTTTTCGGCACAAGACGCGAGACAGGACCTTTCTTCCCGGTTTTATTCTAATCGTCGTAGTGCAACTTTTCTTGCTCAAGTTCCTGATGCCAACTTTTTGGCAATAGTGGGAGGGAGTAGTACCTAGAGTCCAGTAAGACAACTTGGCGCACTGTTTATTGCGGCTGCAGGTTGCTGCTGCGAATAGTGATTTCGTCGTCGGCAACTATAATTGCAAAATCGATATCAACTAAAGTGGGAAATCCCAAAAGGGGATCATATTCGACCTCAAGCTTAGCCGCATTTTGCTCAATCGCACGCTGCACTAAGTCAAACAAATCATCAACAGTGGAGAAGGCGTCAAACGGCACAGAGTCGACGGGCATACCGTCACTCACTCGACTGACTGAAACAATCTGGCCATCTCGCACCAAAATTCTCACTTCCTGCGTTTCATCAATGAGACAGAAACACAATTTCTGATACGTAAACTCGTATGAAGAGATTCCACTGGCCATCCATTTTTGCAGGTTGCGGTCAAATCTCTCTCTGGGTGACTCATTTGCGGTAGAGCCATCTGAGCCACCTCCACAGGCGATAGCGGTGGAGAGCATCAGTATTCCAATCAACAGTAAGAGCTTCTTTGAACTGAATTTTCTCATAGTGCTACACAAAAGTTTTCAAAAAATCCCTTTCAGTCACAATGCCAACCATTCTTTCATTTTCAACAATGACAATGGAACTCACATTGTGCTTAAGCATCAACTCCGCAAGTTCAACTAATGAAGCCTCTGGTTTGGCAGAGATGACCTCAGTTGACATGACTTCTCTTGCTGGCAAGAATTCGTCAGTTCTTGCCTCTTGCTGGCTTTTGAAAAGTTCTCGCAAACTAATCATACCAACCGGCTTATTTTCTTGATCCAACACGGGAATATGCCGTACATGCAGCGATTCGCTAAGTACCGCAGTAATACTCACAAGAGCGAGTTCTGTGACCGTGCCGACATCGGTGGTCATTATATCCTTTGCACAATTCATCAAGTATACCAATACCATTCTCAAAGTGAATTATTATCTAGGAGCGCAACTCCTCCGCTGTCCCCATCCTAGTATAGCGCACTCTATTGCGGCCCTCATACTGCAAATGTTACCCTATCCTCGTATTTCAAACCTCATCTCATTTGGTAGAATTTGACCTATGGCAGCCACGAAATCGGAGCTAGTCCTCGCTCGAAAAGCGGCGCAAGCAGGTGCACAGGTGGTTGCACGCCAATACGGAGAGTCGCGCAAAGCGCGCATGAAAGACGACTCTAAGAGCCTCGTAACCAAGACAGATAGTGCAGCGGAGGCGGCAATTCTCGCCGTTCTTGCTAAAGGCTCGTCCTACTCCATACTCAGTGAAGAAAGCGGACTACATCGAAAGGGGGGTGGCCCAAGTTGGATTGTCGACCCACTTGATGGAACAACAAACTTTGCCAGAGAACTGCCTCTGTTTTCTGTTTCAGTTGCGCTTTTTGTTGAGGGGCGACCGAGCCTAGGGGTCATCGTCGATCCGATTAGTAATAATGAATTTTATGCGGCCCAGGGAGGTGGGGCGTTTTTAAACGAGAAACAACTAAGATTACCCGCTCATCATTCCGACCAACCCCTCACACTCTTCGTCAACCACGGATATGCGGAAACTGATCGCGAAAAATTTGCAGAAGTTACGCGACGGTTTTCAAGCTCTTGCTACCTCAGAAAACTTGGAACCACGGCGCTTGAACTATGTTATGTCGCAACCGGGGCCGCCGATGGCTTTATTTGTTCAGGAGATCAGATTTGGGATTTTGCAGCAGGCGTTCTTATTGCCCAAGAAGCCGGTTGTCTGTTTACTGACTGGAAGGGAGAGAAGTGGGATGGTACGAGCACTTTCGTTTTGATCGCACGACCTGAAGCCCACGCCGCACTTTTAGAGCAAATTCGGGATCTTCAAGCGTAGATTTGGGTGGATTTAGTTCCGATGAAACTCACAATACTCGACCGTTTGAAGGAGCCGTTCTTTAGTCGGAGCGATTTCTCATGCTTTCTACCCGAAACGCATTTTTCTATTGTGCGGCTAAATGCAAAGGAAGGCGCTTTCGATGGAAGCATATTTTCGCAAATTCCCAAAGACACCACCCATTTGATCACCTGGTTTGTCGATCGTTTTTCCGAAGTAGAACTACAAAGGCTGCCCGACCTCCGCTACATCGGACTGGCGTATACTGGATGGTACGACAAGTACTTCGATAAAACGGCACTCCAAAACCGAAGAGTCGTGGTGTGTAACAATGCACAATACGCACCCAATGCAGTTGCTGAAGCGGTGATTGCCGTTCTCTTGTCGCGGTACCGTGGACTTACTAGCTTATCAATGGGCGATCCAACCTTTCGTCCGATACCCGGTCGAGAACTACGTTCGAAAACCTTGGGGATCATAGGGTTGGGAGCGATTGGCGAACGACTCTCTCAGATCGCCATTGGCCTCGGTCTGCATGTGGTGAGTACTTCGAAGAAGCTTTGTACCGGCGTCGAGCAAGTTGAGAAAGCCCAGTTGCTTGCCCGTAGTGATATAGTTTCACTTCATATTCCCAAGTCGGCTGGCTCAGTAATCGACGAGAATGATTTTTCGAAATTGAAACACAACGCGGTAATCGTAAACACCTCAGGGTGGGAGAACTTAGATACGGGGGCACTGCTCTCATTTCTCTCTAGCAATCCTACAGCTGCATATCTCTATCTGGCGATGCCAACAGAAGAATATTTCTCGAAGCTCTCGGAGCTTCAAAACGCCTACCTCTACCCCTTGTTCTCAAGCTCGACTGAAGAAAGCATAGCACTTCGCAAATCAGTCACAGTAGAGAATCTGAGAAGCTTTATGGCAGGAAAGAATCCGCCGAACCGTGTAATTTAAAAGATTGTGGTACGGTGCAAAGACCATATACCTGCTGGAAAAGCAGGTATTTTCGCAAACATCAGCGAAAACCACGTAGCAACTCAGTCCTCGTACCAAGTCGCATGTTCGAGGAAAATGAATTTCAACAAGAGATTCTGCGCCTGGTGGGACTGATGATGAACGGGATCCATGGGTTCAATTCCAAACTCGTGATTCAGATCGTGAAAATCATCAACAAAGCGATATGCCCGCCAATGATACCAAAGAACCTCCTCCCAACGCCCGGAACGTCCAAGTGTGAGATCGGAGAGGAGAGAAGTCAGATCTTCCTGAAAGCTCTTGAACTGGCTCCAGCGCCTGTCTACTTGAAGCATTTCAAGCAG
>CBDUGV010000237.1:0-7095 GCA_965366815.1 uncultured Bdellovibrionales bacterium
AACCTGCGACCTCCGGGTTATGAGCCCGACGAGCTACCAGACTGCTCTACCCCGCGGGCAGATAATGGTACAGGACATGGGCCATGTCAACCTGCTCACTTATAAATAAGCTACTTTTCTTCTAGTGAGCGAAACGAGGATTGCCGAATCTCCTCCAGAGGCAGTCCGCCTAGCTCATACGGGCCGAATGCGATTCGCGAGAGCTTTTCAACCCCGTGGCCAGAGGCCGCGAGCAAGCGCTTGACGAAATGCTTGCGCCCTTCCCGCACACCGAGCTCTAAAATGCTACAAGATTGTGGGATACCATCGAATCGCTCATTTAGTTGTTTGCTCGGCTCAAGCCGTCTCAGGCGTGCCGCCTTCCCCATCCCATCCTCGAGTTCTATTCCCGTAAGTAAGCGATCGATAGTTCTCTGAGTGACATCGCCTCTCACTACCGCGATATACAGTCGTTCGACCTCGTGGCGCGGATGCAACAAACGGTCGGCGTATTCACCGTCATTGGTCAACAACAGCAAGCCACTGACATCGGAGTCAAGGCGACCTACTGGAAACACTCTCTGTGGAAGTGTCTGTAGAACATCACCTACGCAAGGACGTCCCTGAGGATCGTCCATGGTAGTTATCAAATTTGTCGGTTTGTGGAAGAGATAGATGACCTTCTCTTCTAGTAGAACTGGACGTCCGTCAACTGCCACAACATCGACGCCGGGAGTAACTCGAGTACCGAGTTCCTCAACGACCTTTTGATTGACGCTGACTCGTCCTGCCGAAATCAGCTTCTCAGCCGCTCGCCGCGAACAAACACCGCAGGCAGCAAGGTATCGCTGCAAACGCTGTTGTGCGGGGCCATCCATTGAAGAGGGTTATTCCTTTTCGACGTCTGCAATCGGCGGCTCAACGTCGCTCTCAGCTGCGTTCTCCGCCTTCGCAGATCCCTCGACGACTTTGATCGAGGGTTCTGAAGGAATTTCTGATTCGGTATCGGAATCAGGCTCACCCGGATCTTCCATCAACTCGGCTATTTCACGCGGAGAAGGAAGTTCTGAAAGATCGACCAAGCCGAATTTCTCTAAAAACGTTGTCGTTGTTCCATAGAGCGCCGGTTTCCCCGCTGAATTCTCTCGACCGACAATTCGAATCAGTCGGGCATCGAGCAAGGTTTTCAAAGTCGGCAAGGCATCAACGCCGCGAATCGCTTCAATCTCAGCTCGCTGTACTGGCTGTTTATAGGCAATAACCGCAAGTGACTCAGCGGCGGCCCGGCTCAATTTTCGCGCCCCACGCGGGATCAACCGCTGAATCGAAGCAGAGGCCCCTGGACTAGTTCGAAACTGCCAACCACCGGCAACTTCATGCAGAGAAAATCCATGTAGTTGATCGTCGTAGAGCGCAGCAATCTTTGGCAGCGCTCTCTCGATAGTAGAGTTCTTCACATTTGCAGCCGCGGCCAAGGCCTCGACCGTCATTGGCTTCGAGGCGACAAACAGAAGGGCCGAAACACGTGCAGCGAGAGGTATACGAACTATCTCTCCTGCTTCAAGTTCTACAACTTCTGCTTCTTCGTTTTCTACTACTTCTTCTGTTTCAGATTCTGCTACTGCGTTTGTTTCCATCGTTAACCAGCTTTACGATATTGATCCATGTGAACGACATTATCAGAGTCCGCTTGATCAGAGCCCAGCTGATCGGCATCTCCGTTCTCAGAAATTTCTTGTTCAGAGCTGTCATACTCTGCGGCTTTCTGCGGTTCGTCGAATTCAGATTCAAAGTCATCTGTGGAAACTTCAGTGTCGGTCGACATAGCCAGTTCAACAGAAAAACTATTGTCCTCTACTTCCGCAGTAAGCAAGCCTCGCTTTACCAACTCTAGGACAGCAACAAATCCACCAATCACAGTCATCCGGTGGGGATTTGCGATCTCGGCTGTTGACTTATGGGTCGGCGCAAGAATCGTCAGCAGACGAACAAAGGATGTCTTCCTCGCTCTTCCCTCACTCACCATGCCGTCTCCGACTAACTTTCGAACCTTCTCACCAAGCGAGTCGACAATCCGCACCATGAAGGTAACTACAGAAACTGGCTGCGCCGCGATGGTATATCCAGCTGAATCGCCAATGCGTTTCAGCATTGCCACAAACAAAGCACCGAGCGAATGAACATCTTCTGGTTCAGCAAGCATCTCTGGTGTCGGTTGCAGTGCTTTTCTGTCCTTTCGACAGAACGTATGAACGCCGAGCTGCGGTGTGCAGCGAAGCGCCCGAGCCCTCGCTTGCGTGATTTTATAGGCTTTTAAGCGCTCACGGAGGTCTTCGAAGAACGGATTATCATCTGCCCAATCTCCCAAATCCTCTTCCTCGGCAATTTCGGCAGGAAGCAGCGATCGGCTCTTAATCGCCATTAATGTCGCTGCAATTACCAGATACTCGCTTGCCTGTTCCAAGTCGAGGCCTGTACCATCTTCGTAGTTGGCATCGGCAGAAACAATCTCCAAATACTGCTCTGCTATGAGTGACATGCGAACTTCTTCAATCGGCACTTCTTGCCGAGCGACCAAATGGAGAAGCAGGTCTAATGGACCACTAAAGAAATCTAGTCGAACTAAATAGGGAGCTTCAGCGGCAGAGCGAGTGGGCTCCGCTGTGGAACTGCGCGTCTTGGTAGTTCCTTCGGTTTCATCCGAAGTCTGATCTGCGACCTGAAGTGCTGCGACTGACATTGACTCTATGCCTGATACTGCATGAGGCACTCTCACTCGCTAAGAGAGTGTCCGCAATACATACAGAATAATAATCCCTAAATTCACTTCAAGGATATTAAACTAAATCTGGAATATGCGCAATCAGAGGTGCAGGTTTAGAGGATAAACTCTTTCTTGTGCTCAGTGAGCTGTGGCATTTCTGCCGAACCCGCTGTTGCAAGAATTGCCTGAGCGTCGTCTCTGATCATTGTGGATAACCCATTGATCAGGCGAACTCTACGGCCGACTTCGTCCCAGTTCTGATTGTCGAGATGCTGGCGTAACTCATGGGCCAGACCTCGCTGCTTGGTCACAATATCTGAATACTGATTGACTCTAAGGACAACATCCTCGGGAACACCTTCCTTCTCCGCAAGGACTTGTTTGGTAACTGTGATGCACTTCTCGAGCTCATCAAATGATCCAAGAAGCTTCTCTACCAATGACTCTGACATATTAACCTCTACGTCCAACAACAACACCATCCGGCGCTGAGGTCCTATTCTGAACTAATTAGCCTTTTCAGACAAGAACGCTCGGCGCTTCACACTCTGGTAGAGTGTATACTCACTACACTAGTCGAGATAATTATAGATTCACTCCACCACCAAGATAACTACAGAGAATTAAACCACAATCTTCGCCAACAAGCTGTACGCTTAGGCACCAGATCGAAAAAGCAAAAGGTGCCAGCCACCTATTGGGTAGAGGCGATAGTATCGGCAAATACCGCTATATTTCCTTAATTATTAAATACTTAGAGCATCGGACCGATGCCAATTGCGTTTCGTACGTCGGAAATAGTTTCTTCTGCAAGTAATCTGGCTCTTTTTGCACTATCTCCTAACACGTCCCTCAGATAGTCCGGTTTAGCCATCAAATCATCGTAGCGCTCCCGCAGCGGCCCTACTTCTCGGTCGAAGGCTTCAAACAATGCCTGCTTAGCGTCGCCGTAGCCCATCCCCCCGGCTCGATATCGATCTGCCAATTCCTGCTGTTCGGCTTCTGTCGCGAACAATCTATACAACTGGAAAACCGAACAGGTATCTGGATCTTTGGACTCTTCTACCGTTTTGGAATCCGTGACGATCTTCATCATTTGTTTGCGAGCTTTCTTCGGTCTTTCAAACAGGCCAATATAGTTGTCATAGCTCTTCGACATCTTGCGACCGTCCAAGCCTGGAATCACCCCTGTTTCTTCCTCAATATGCGCTTCAGGTATCGGAAAAATGTCTCCGAACCGATGGTTAAAGCGCTGAGCAACTTCGCGCGTCATTTCCAGATGCTGCTTTTGGTCAGCACCCACAGGCACAACTGACCCTCGATACAGCAGAATATCAGCTGCCATCAACACGGGATAATACATCAGCCCCGAGTTCACCGACTCTCCTTTTGCACGAGAGTCTTTCACGGCATGAGCACGTTCAAGCAGTCCCAGTGGAAACTGACAGGCGAGGTACCAGGTTAGCTCACAGACTTGCGGCACATCCGACTGCCGAAAGACAATCGTTTCCGCTGGGTCCAATCCAATAGCAATGTAAGCTGCTGCAAGTGATTGAGAATATTCCTCAAGCTTTTCCTTGCTCTCAACAGAGGTCAGCGCATGCAAATCAACGATGCAAACAAGGGTCTCATGTTGCTTTGAAAAGTTGACAAAGCGTTTCATCGCACCCAAGTAATTGCCAATGTGTACTTGGGCTCCCGAAGGCTGTACCCCAGAAAATACACGCGTCTTATGTTCGCTCACGGCTCTCCCCTTCCCTACTTCACTAATTGCTTTCGATACATTTCAAACAAGATAACTGATACGGCTTGACTCACATTGAGCGAAGCAATTCGGCCATTCATTGGAATTTCAACTAACACATCGCATAGCTTTTTTGTCAATTGTCTAATCCCGCTCCCTTCCGAACCTATCACCAATGCAGTCGGATGAAGTTCAGGCGCTTCATAGAGCGATACCGAATCAGAATCCAGAGCAGCACCAACAATCCAAAATCCACGAGCCTTCAACAATTTCAGCGCTCGTTGTAGATTAGCTACTCGGCAAAGCGGCAGTAGTTCACTCGCTCCAGCGCTCACCTTGCGGACGGTCGCCGTAATATCGGCTGAGTGATCTTTTGTCAGCACCAGGCCACCCACACCCGCTGCTTCGGCAACCCGAAGTATCGCACCCAAATTGTGAGGGTCGCTCACTTGATCACAGACGACAATTGATGTCCCCGCGGCAAGAACTCGATCTGCCATCTCTTCAATGCTTTCAAACCGCGGCTCAACAACTGCGGCAACTCCCTGCGCTTGCTGGCCTGCAACAAGCGCATCGAAGTCGATCTTGGCGAGTGTCTGAATCGAAACTCCCGCAGCTTCGGCATCTTTGATTTGCTGAGCAAGAGGAGGATCGAGTCGCACTCCCTCACGAAGGTAGAGCTTGCGAATCGCACCTGGCTTATGTCGCAAGACTTCTGAAACGCCTTTTCTACCAGGCAACATGTGTTTCTCTGCGCTCATTGGCAGATATTCCTCTTGGCATTGAAATGGGGACTAGGTCCGACGATTGGTGCCATACCGTAGACCAACCTCTTCGTATAAAGCAAGCATATCCACCGCGAGATCTTGCATCCGTCTGACAGTGGTCGCCGAGGCCCGCACTGCAGTATGGGGCGATCCACTAAGCGCCTGGGCCAAAGCTGAAGCGATCGAGTTTTCGCAATGCGGATCACAGCGATACACCCCATCTACTTCGCTCTTGTCGGCTAAATACTCTACGGGACCACAGACGAGTGGAACACCAAGCGCGTAGGCCTCAACTGCCGGTAGGCCAAATCCTTCGGCAAGCGTTGGGACTAAGATGACTGCAGAATCGGCATAGAGTTTTGGTAGATCGGCTCTTTCGAGCCACTTGAGGCATTCCAGCGGGCGCCCTGGGGCTTCGCGCTTGGCAAATGCCAGCACTTTCTTCTTCAACCGCTTGTCTGGTGTCACCACAAGCAAGCGACGATCGTTGAATTCCTCCGGCAATGCTGCCCAGGCAGCAAGCGTCTTATCGAGGTTCTTTCGCGGATCGTTCGAGGCAAACATCAATATATAGCCCGGCTCGCGCTCTGACACTTCTGACGAAGTTGTTCTATTTGAGCTCGCTTCTTTGGAAGCCGCGTCCACATATTCCCCAAAGACCCGATCTAACCCTAGCGGAAGAGTGCGCAACTTTGTCCGCGGAAAGCCGAACCGGGAAACTATCTCATCTGCGATATGCCGTGCATCAGTTACAATAAAGGAGGCAATGCGGCACTGAGCCCGAAAGACTATCCTATAGATCCGCTGAATCTTGTTCGGTCTTGATGTAGGCAGTTCGTTCGACGCTGGACTATCTGGAGATTGATCAACAGGCGCTGTACATGGCCAGCCCTGGTACAAGTCATGCACGGTGATCAGTTGCGGACGCGTGCTGAGCAGGAGCCCGATATTGGCACATGCATGGACGAGCTGGATGCCATCCCACCAGAAGAGCAGAGGCAGCAGTATCTGATCGACCACCGAGGAGCAATGCCGCCCAAGCGTTTCACCGAGAGGCCTAATTAAGACCCGGCTACGGGCACCATTGGGTAACTTTCGAAAATAGCTCGATGCACTTCGATACCAGCGACCCCGAGAGTCACTCACGAGAACCTCTGCCAGCGAAAGCTCTTTTAGCAACGCGACATCCAAGATCGTAGCTTCTCCATAGAGAACTAACTCAACGTCTTGGTAGCGAGGGTCGGAGAGCAGCTCAACCAAGTGCTGGGTCAAGGAGCGAGCATAGACTGCGATGCCGCCGCCGCCGCCCGCATGCCGACCAAGATAGAGTCCGACTCGCATTACATATTCCTAGGTGCCTACTATTAAAAGGATGCCACTGTCGCTTAGCAGATATTAACCTGGTTGTACCAGAAAAAAACCGGGTATAATGCTGCCTTAGTCAGTGTTCCTTGATCCAGCATAAAAAACTAAATGCCGAACGCCCCGACACTCGCTATAAATAGCAAATAAATCAACAATCGAATTTACTCGGTTTAGCAGAAGAGTTGTAACAAAGATGATTATTGAGTGCCCATCCTGCCACACAAAGTTTTCAGTAGACGATTCTCAAGTAACTGATATTGATGACCCCCGATTTCACTGCTGTCGTTGTGGGAACTATTTTCGACCGAGCGACGCCGAAGACAGCGCGACTGCTACGCAGTCTTCCGAAGATACGCAGCAGGTTTCCGAAGAAACGCAACAAGACTCCGTTTCAGCTACAAGCGCTGCCCAAGAGAATGAAGGCGACTGGTCTCCGGAGATTGAAGCTGGCGAAGAGGAATTGCTACATGACAAAG
>CBDUGV010000238.1:0-6976 GCA_965366815.1 uncultured Bdellovibrionales bacterium
GAGGACGAGCTACCAACGACAATTCGTCCACCAGACTACGACGAGACTTCAGGGCCGCTCGGTAGAAATGTGATTAATGATAAGGACTCTTTTCCAAGCGCTCGACTCGAAAAGCAGTCAGACAGATCCACTCCTCGAACTCGCTCTGAAGATGTGATCGACCTACGGGTTGCGCCAAAGCTTCCGGGAGAATCAATTGACGCAGCAGAACCTAGCGGTCGCTCAACTGCGCCGAAGGTGCCAGCGGCCAAACCGCTGCGTTCGGGAAGTACTTCGAAGAAATCCCCATCAAAAACCGCTCGCAATGAGAATGCTGAAGCTACGCCCGAGGGCAAGTGGAAAGCGACTCCACGAAACGAAACCATGAAAGTGGTGGCTCCAGGGATGAACACCCTGGGAGACACTCCAATCGGTGATAAGCCGCTCCCAGTACAAGACTCTCGCTTACCGAGAGGGCAGTTGCGGGCGCCCGTGAGTCCTAGCGATGCAGCCTCACAGAATACGAGCCAACCCCCGACGGCATCCTCCAATCAGACCTACGTGGTCTTGAGACAGGTTTCAGGGCCCGATGCGAGTGAAGGCGAATTGCCTTTCCCTTACGCAGACGACCAGAAGACCGTCGGTGTGGTTGTACTCGGTGCCCTCACCTCTCCGAGCACCCAATTTTTCAAAGTAGGACGTGCCTATCGGTATGGTAGCCCCGGAGAAGAAAGGACATTTGTATGCCTTGGGAGATACAGTTCTCGCAATGAAGCAAGAGTGCTTCACAGTTCGCTGAGCGATGCTTCGACATGGTATGCTTTGTCAGCACAGGAAACGTTGTCACTTGGTGAACAAGGTTGGAAACAGAGCTAACACGAGCCACCTACTGATACTGTAGTGCCGGTGTGACTATTTCCGGCAGTGAAATCTTAAGCCTATGTCAGATGTCGAAAGCACTTCCCCAGACGAAATCGTAGCCGACGATATCGCCTTGCCTGAAAAGCGAGAAGTAGCCTTTGATGACGATCTCGATGCGGAACTTGATTCCCCTGCAAATGTTGCCACAGCACCCGAGGCGGCCCGCCTCGCGAGAGAGCTAGGGCTCGAGTTCAAGGCCATACTTCAAGATATCGATCCCCCGCGGAACTTACTGCATGGAGAGTTTGATCGCCTTCTCGGCTCTTGGGGCAAGCAAAGCCAAGCCGTGCCCATTGCTGAAGACGAAAATGGTGTGGTCGTTGCTGTCAGCGATCCGCTCAATACGGAGGTCATTGATACTCTACGCTTTTGTTATGGCCGCCCGATCCGCATCGTTGTAAGTCCAACGGATGAGGTTATTCGAGCTATCAACGGTGTTCGTACGAGCTTAATGTCGGATCGACAAAGCGGCCTCGAATCGGAAGAGCGAGATGAAAGTGAGATATCCGATTCTTTGAAAATTGACGTGACGGATGCCGAAGACGATGATGCGCCGATTATCCGGTATGTAAACACCCTGATTTTCCGTGCGGCTACGCAACGAGCTTCCGACATCCATATTGAGCCTTTTGAATCTTGTCTTAAGGTGCGATTTCGAGTCGACGGCGTACTGCATGACGTCGACCAGGAGGACAAATACTTCCAAGCGGCAATACTGTCGCGCATAAAAGTAATGGCCGACCTCAACATTGCTGAAAAACGCCTGCCCCAAGACGGAAGAATTGGCCTAAAAATTGCCGGACAAGACGTCGACATTCGAGTTTCAACGGTCCCCACGCGCTACGGCGAGCGAATCGTGATGCGTCTATTGGACAAATCGAAAGTGATGCTTGAGCTCTCGACCTTAGGACTTGAGCAGAAGATTGATGCCGAAGTTCAGAAACTCATAAAAAAGAGCCATGGGATTGTTCTCGTTACTGGTCCTACTGGTTCTGGTAAAACGACCACGCTCTATGCATGCCTGTCACAGATCAACTCAGCCGATAAGAATATTCTGACAATCGAAGATCCGGTGGAATACGAAATAGACGGCATCGGCCAAATGCAGGTTAATCCGAAAATCGATTTTACCTTTGCGAACGGCCTGCGATCCATTCTCCGGCAAGATCCTGATGTTATCATGGTCGGTGAGATACGTGATTTGGAAACCGTGGAGATTGCGATTCAAGCGTCTCTGACTGGTCACCTGGTGTTTTCCACCCTTCACACAAACGACGCGCCGGGTGCAGTGACTCGACTACTGGATATGGGTGTCGAACCGTTTCTCATTTCTTCAAGTGTGATCGCAATTATGGCCCAGCGATTGGTTCGAACCCTGTGTCCCCTCTGCCGAGTGCCGGCTCCCCTTACAGAGTTGCAGCTGAGAGAGCTTGGATTAGACCCCGCGATTCTCGTCGATGGAAAGTTCGCTGGTGGACAAGCATTTAAGCCCTCGGAACACGGCTGCCAGCAATGTCAGTTTACCGGATACCGTGGGCGGTCCGGTATTCACGAGATGTTACTGATCGACGATGATGTACGAAGCAAGATCATGGCGCGCTGCGACTCTGGACAGATTCGATCGGCCTCACGTAGCCTAGAGAGCCTGCGAGCCGACGGCGCGAAGAAGGTTCTACAAGGCGTGACTTCGTTTGAAGAAGTATTGCGAGTTACGCAAGAGGATGTAGTCGACTAAAGAAGATGGCAGTATACGTCTATAAAGCTCTCAACGAAAAAGGGCGCCAAATCAAAGGCGTTATCGATGCCGAGAGCGTGCGAAGTGCGAGACGCCAACTCAAGGCGAAGGGCATCTACCCAACATCGCTCGAAGAGGGACGCGCAAAAAAAACCAAATCCTTTTCCTTCAACGACATTACAGCCAACCGCGGCACGAAGGTCAGCGTTTCGCAGCTCGCAATCATTACCCGGCAGTTCTCGACGCTTGTCGCGGCTGGTATACCGCTCGTCGATTCACTTAAGGCCTTGAGTGATCAGATAGAGCAAACGGCGATTCGCACCGTGCTCGCAGATGTAACTGCCCGAGTTAACGAAGGATCCACACTCGCCCTGGCACTTCGTGAACATCCCGGTATGTTTCCCCGTCTCTATGTGAATATGGTTTCTTCCGGTGAATCGAGTGGATCACTTGATATGGTGCTGCTGCGATTGGCCGATCTGCTAGAAGCACAGGCCGGACTGCGGCGAAAGATTGTTTCGGCGCTTACTTATCCGGTGCTCATGGTCGTGCTTTGCTGCTCGGTAATCATGCTGCTCCTTGGGTATGTGGTCCCCCAGATTACTTCGATTTTCGAAGATCAAGGGGCCACATTACCGCTCCCGACTCGAATCATTATTGCCATGAGTGACTTCGTGCAGTCGTACTGGTGGCTGGTAATTGGTTTGATTGTGGCAGGAGTTTTCGGATTCGGCAGCTATGTAAAAACGGAGCGCGGCCGTCGCAAAGTAGATCGCCTGCTGCTGAGAGTGCCGATCATCGGAACGCTGAAGTTAAAAATTGCTACGAGCCGACTCGCGCGCAACCTAGGTATGATGCTCGAGAGTGGGATCGAATTATTGACTGCAATGAATATTGCAAAGAACATTATTGGAAGCATCACACTTGAAGAAGCGGTTGAACAAGCTCGTGAAGGTGTGCGCGAAGGGAAAAATCTCTCGCTAGAGCTCAAGAAAACCGGTTATTTTCCTAAGCTATTAATTCACATGGTAGCGATTGGAGAGAAAACCGGCCAACTTGAAAACATGCTACAACGAGCGGCCGATGCTTATGAATCAGAAGTTGATTCTGTAATTTCCGGATTCACTTCGATTCTGGAACCAGTTTTGATTATTTTTCTTGCTGGAGTAGTCGGTGCTATACTCGCTGCGGTCATGCTCCCAATGATGGAAATGACCTCTCTGGTACGATGATATGGAGCAAAAGAGAATGACAAGAAGTACTGAAATTCGCAGCTGCGAACGAGGAATGACCCTAATCGAAATATTGGTTGTCATTGTATTGATCAGCCTTATCGCAGTTGTCGTTGGTAAAAACGTAATTGGTCAAGGTGATGCTGCGAAAGCCGAATTGAATGTCGTGAAGATGGAGAAGCTCAAGAACCTTCTTGGTCAGTATCGATTAAAATTCAACACATACCCAAGTAGTCTTGAGGGTCTTGTTAAGCCGAGTGCTGAAGTTGAGAAAAGCGGTAAAATCTTCGTTGCGCTCGCTGGAGAAGATGATTTGCTTGATGTCTGGGGTTTTCCTTTCGTCTATAAGTCCGAGAGTAATGGTCGAAGCTATTCTATCACGACGCTTGGTTCTGACGGTGTCTCGGGAGGTGAAGGTGCCAAACAGGATGTCACGATACGACCGTGAAGCCAGAATCGCGTGAATCAGGCTTCACTCTGATAGAGCTCGTGCTGGTAGTCGTCATAATTGGGATTATCGGCACGCTCGCAACTACACGAATCGAATCGATTGGTGCCTGGAAACACGAAAGCGATATACGACGGTTTGCCAACCTCTGGGAGACACTCCAGCAGCATGCCTTCACCAAAGGTGATGGATACCGGCTCATTGTTGATCTAGACGACAACTCGTACACCGTACGGCGCGAAGTGCCCCTTGATCCCGGAGAGATTCGCCAGGTCGACTATTTGAAGAATCTGCGGACCAAAGGCGAACAAGAACGTCGCGCCAAAGAAGAAGAAGAGGAGCAGCTCAAATCTCTCGATGAAGAGTTTCTCGAAGAAGATCAACGGCGCTCTGGTGCACTCGATCGTCTCTACTATCAGGCAACCTATCGCGATCCTGAGCTCGACGTTCGCCTAGCGGTCCCATTAGAATTTCCGGAAATGGCGAAGAGCCAGCGGCTGACGCTCGGTTTGAAAATTCGAGACATCATAGTAGAGGGGAAGCTTATCGATTCGAGAAGAGCAGTGATTCGATTTTCCCCCCGTCGCTTGAGCCAGCTCGCAGTCGTACATTTTCTTGCAGATGAAAGTGTTTATACAATGGCAGTGCATCCCGCTTCGGGCAAAGTTCGGATTTTTTCGAAAGATATCACCTTCGAGGAGGCTTTCAGTGACTGGATCAAACCGTCTTAGCACACATTCGTCTGGGGGTTTTACGCTCGTCGAAATTGCCGTGGCGGTTGCGATCCTTGGAGTCGCGCTTGTGACCCTAGTTGGGCTGCATACGAGAATGCTCGACACCTATTTTATCGAGCGCAATCGGCTGCAAGCCTCGCTGTATGCACAATACCTGATGACTATGATTGAGGTTGAGCCGGATGCACCTGAGCCGGGTAGCGATCAGAAAAGTTTGTTGTCTAAGCTTCGCGACGCCGGTTACTTCGACGAAGATAGCTTTGAACAAGCTGACGAGAGTCTCAAGGATTGGAACTATGTTATGCAAGTTGAAAGTATCGGGCTTCCCCTTGCCGTCGGCGATCTCGCTGAAGATGCCCTTCGGCGGGTCGATCTCAGTATACAGTGGGGTCCTTCAGACGATGAACAGTATACGTTAACGCATTTCATCAACCCGACCCCAGAGAGCAACACGGGCGCGGTAGCACCGACTGCTCCCGGTCAGCCCCCTGCGGCAGCTTCCACTCCTCAAAATCCGTTTAATCCGAATCGGTAATTGAGGCTATGAAAATACAACCGACAGCTCTGAACCAGAACGGCTTTACCCTGATTGAGCTCGTTGTCGTTTCAGTCTTGCTCGCGATCATGGCAACCATTCTCTACGGCAGTATCACTGGCATCATGGGTGGTCGAGACGCGATCAAGTCACAACGACAGACCGGTACTCTTGCGCAGTTTGTGTTGGAACGCATGTCACGCGACCTTATATCGCGTGAACTTATCCCCCTAACGAATCAAGAAGGCGCGAGTACTCCAAACACGGGATTTCGCGGATTCGGAGCACAGAAATACTTTGAAGGGACAAATGCGAGTAAAGACGAAGCTAATGCTGATTCGATTCGATTCGTCACAAACAACGTACCCCAGGTTACTTCATCTACTGCCCCGAACTTCGGTCTTATCGAAGTAAGCTATCGACTGGAGAAGCCTAAGGACCGAGATGCCGACGAGCGCGCCCCGCGCTACGTGCTCATACGAGACGAAAAGCCGGCAGAGATCAGTGAACAGAATAAAGAGTTGCTCGAAAAACGAACGAGGTCCTTGCCTCTGGCAGACAATGTCGCTGGGTTAAACTTCCGCTACTTACTCAATGGGGAATGGCAAGAGTCCTGGCAGAATGCCCAGCGGCCGCTACCGGAGGCGATAGAAATCACCCTGGAATTGTTGGACGAGCTTGGGGATACACAAAAATTTCGCACTGCGATCTTTGTTTCTAAACAGCCGGGACGCAGGAGCTAGCAGTTATTTTGGTCTCGAGTAAAATAAAAGCTAGCGTCCCGTTTCCTATGTTTTTATAGTGTTTTTAGTGCACGCGAAATAACCGAGCTTTTTAGTCGAACTTTATGTCAACCCTAGTCGCGATAGACATCTCTGCTACTGAAGCAACAGTAGTAACCGCCAGTACTTCGAGCGACGAAACTATCGACTTGGTACAGATTACCACTGTTGCGCGCTCGGAGTTCCAGCCTGGGGATGTCCAACAGGTCGATGAAGATTCGATGGAAGGTGAGGAATCTCCAGCAGCCGAAGAGAGTGACGACGAGGCAAGTAGTGCTACGAGTCAAGCCGACTCAGAAGAACATACCACCCGCGTTGAACTCGAAGAACGGCTCGGAATTGAATTTGATAAGAGCCTTGCGATACTTCCCGGACACAACGTTTTGTATCGGAGAATCATCTTACCGTTTGCCGATCAGAAAAAGGTCGATCAAGTAGCACCGATTCAACTTCAGGATGCAATTCCGTTCGATATTGACGACTTCGTCATCGATAATATTGTACTCGGTAAATTGGAAGCTGGAGGGTACGACGTTCTCTCGAGCCTTTCTCCTGGAGAGCACGTAGAAGAAACCTTGGTCGACATGGAACGCCTGGGCGCTGACCCAGT
>CBDUGV010000239.1:0-6973 GCA_965366815.1 uncultured Bdellovibrionales bacterium
CATACCTGGGTTGATCAGTGCAACCCTCACCGCAGGCAAACGCCTCACCTTGAGTTGCTCAGTTGACGGAGATCGCCTGACTGCAGCCACTGCCGCTCGTACATCGGCAGAGAAGAAAAGTGCTCAATTCATCAAGGGACTGCCAGCCTCAGCACCAGAGTGGATTCAAACCCTTGCCGCCCATGGCCAACACTTCGTTATTGAACGCCCTATTGCCGGCGAGAAAAAACCCGGCGCCTCGATAATCGCGGGCTTCCCCTGGTTTACTGACTGGACGCGCGACACGATGATATCGCTCCCCGGTTTGACTCTCGCAACGGGCAACACGGCGATTGCCAAACGAATACTGCAAACCTATGCAGCGTTTGTGAGCGAAGGCATGTTACCTAACCGCTTCCTCGATGCAGCGGATGAGCTCGAATACAACAGTGTCGATGGATCCTTGCTTTTCTTCCACGCGCTTTATGAATACTTTCAGCTCACCAATGATACGGCGTTGTTAAAATCCCTCTACCCTGTCTTGAAAGAGATCTGCCAACGATATACCGCGGGGACTCGCCATGGCATACAGGTCGACCCGGGTGACGGCCTGCTTTGTGCTGGCGAAGAAGGCATACAGCTGACTTGGATGGATGCGAAAGTTGGCGATTGGGTCGTTACGCCACGGCGCGGTAAAGCCGTCGAAGTGAACGCCTTGTGGTATAATGCGCTCGAGGTGCTCACCCAGGCTGCGAAAATCTTGGATGAGAAAGAAGATCGAAAATCATATAGCAAGCAGGCGAAACAAGTTAAAACCAGTTTTAAAAAGTTCTGGAACGAGACTGATTCGTACTTGGTTGATGTGATCGACAAGGAAGTTGATCCAAGCTTTCGACCAAACCAGTTGTTCGCAGTGGCCTTGGCTTTTAGTCCTCTGACGAAAACTCAACAAAAAGTCATTGTTGATACCTGTGCCCAAACCTTGGTAACTCCATTTGGGCTTCGTTCCCTTTCTCCCCAAGACTCGCAGTTCCAAGGGCGCTACGAGGGAGGCCCAAAGCAGCGAGACGGCAGTTATCACCAAGGGACTGTCTGGGGTTGGTTACTAGGGCTTTTTATTCGCTCGCATCTCAAGGTATATAGAAAGCCTGAGATCGCTGCTTCCTACCTAGAAGGGCTGAAATCCCATATGAGCGAAGCCGGGGTAGGTCAATTGAGCGAGATATTTGACGGAAGCGCACCGCAACGACCGCGAGGCTGTTATGCGCAAGCCTGGAGTTCTGCTGAAACGCTGTATTCCTGGTGGCTATGCGAACAAAGTAAGGTTGATACATCTAAAAAATGAATAATACAAAAGAGCACGCACGTCTTCTTGAGTATCGCGATCGCAAAGCAAATTGGAAGCACTGGGGCCCCTACCTCAGCGATCGAAGCTGGGGCACGGTGCGTGAGGATTACAGTGAAAACGGCACAGCCTGGGATTTCTTCCCCCACGATCACTCGCGCAGTAGAGTGTATCGCTGGGGCGAGGATGGTATCGCAGGTATCTCCGATCGAAATCAATATTTGTGCTTTGGGCTTGCGTTCTGGAATGGCAAAGACAAGATCCTTAAAGAGCGGTTCTACGGCCTGACCGCCCAGGAAGGAAATCATGGCGAAGACGTAAAGGAATATTACTTTTACCTCGACAGCACTCCGACCCATAGCTACATGAAGATGCTCTACAAGTATCCTCAATGTGAATTTCCCTACGCAAAATTATTGTCAGAAAACACTTCTCGCTCAAGAGAGAAGTCGGAGTATGAGTTGGTTGATACGGGCGCACTTGACGAGAGTCGCTATTTCGATTGCGACATTGAATATGCGAAAGCAAGTGCTGATGACATTCTCGTGCGCATCACCGTCCATAACCGTGGTCCGGAAGAAGCCGAATTACACACGCTGCCGACACTCTGGTTTCGAAATACCTGGAGCTGGGGCTATCCGAGCGGCCCAATGAAGGATACTCCGGGCAAACCAACACTCAAGCAAGCCGATGCAGTAGAGAACGCAAGTTGTGCACAGGCCTCTCACGCAACGGTCGGCACCTATAGCTTGTACGCCAAGGATAAACCGAAACTACTTTTCACTGAGAATGAGACGAACGCTGAGCGCTTGTTTGGATTAAAGAACGAGAGCCCTCACGTAAAGGATAGCTTTCATTCCTACATTATCGATAAGAAGCAAACAGCGATTAACCCGAAGCAATTCGGCACAAAAGTCGCTGCCCATTACTTTGATCGTATTCCGGCGGGCGAGTCGAGACAGTATTGCCTCCGATTGACTGATTCGAGCAGCGAGAATCCATTCGCCGATTTCGATAGCTTGTTTGAACAGCGGATTAGCGAAGCGGACGAGTTCTACGAAGATGTGCAGAACGATGTCCTCTCAGAGGATGAAAAACAGGTTCAACGCCAAGCCTTGGCCGGCACCTTGTGGACAAAGCAACTATACTACTACGATCTCGAGCAATGGTTGAAAGGAGATCCGGCAATGCCGCCTCCACCAGCAAGTCGCCAACGAAATCGCGACTGGATACACCTCACCAACTTCGACATCATCTCAATGCCGGATAAATGGGAGTTCCCGTGGTATGCCGCCTGGGATCTCGCATTCCATTGTGTCCCACTCGCACTCGTCGACACCGACTTTGCGAAACGGCAACTCGAACTGATGACTCGCGAATGGTATATGCACCCCAATGGTCAACTACCGGCCTATGAGTGGGCGTTCTCAGATGTAAACCCACCAGTTCACGCTTGGGCCACATGGCGAGTATTCAAGATTGACGCAAAAATTAACGGCAAGAAGGACCTCGCATTCCTCGAAGGTGTATTTCACAAACTCTTGTTGAATTTCACCTGGTGGGTCAACCGCAAAGACACGGAAGGCAATAACATTTTCCAAGGTGGATTTCTCGGTCTCGACAACATAGGAATCTTCGACCGCAGTGCCCCGCTGCCAATGGGTGGGCATATCGATCAAGCCGATGGAACGAGCTGGATGGCCTCCTACTGTCTCACTATGTTGAAAATCTCATTGGAACTGGCCAATGAGAACCCCGTCTATCAAGACTCTGCTTCCAAGTTCTTGGAGCATTTTCTCCGTGTAGCAAATGCGATGACCGATATTGGTGGTGATGGCATCTCGCTCTGGGATGAAGAAGATGGTTTCTTTTACGACACGCTTCACCTACCGGACGGAAGCCTTGTTCCACTAAAGGTGCGGTCTCTCGTCGGCCTGATCCCGTTGATAGCGATCGACACTATCGAACCTGAGATTCTTGAGAAGATGCCGGATTTCAAACGGCGGCTTGGCTGGTTTGTGCGCAATCGCCCTCACCTCTCTGGCAACATGGCACGAATCGATGTCGAAGGAGTCGGCGATCGGCGCTTAGCAGCGCTCGTTAACAAAGAACGACTAAAGCGCATCCTCAACTATATGCTGGATGAGAACGAATTTCTCTCGCCCTATGGTATTCGGTCGATATCAAAGCACCATCAACAGTCACCGTTTACCATTGATTCGAACGGCAAAAAATACACGATTGGCTATGAACCAGGGGAATCTCACAATGAGATGTTTGGTGGAAACTCTAACTGGCGCGGTCCCATCTGGTTTCCCATCAACTATCTCCTTATCGAAGCACTACAAAAGTTTCACCACTACTACGGCGATGAATTTAAAGTGGAGTATCCCACGTATTCCGGCAACTATTTGACGCTGAACGAAGTAGCAAGCGATCTTTCTCGGCGTCTCAATAGCATTTTCTTGAAAGACACAGAAGGTCGACGTGCCTTCTATGGAAAGAACAAGCTATTTGAAGAGGATCCTCATTTCCAAAAGCTTATCCTTTTTAACGAGTACTTTCACGGAGACTCTGGGCAAGGACTTGGCGCGAATCACCAAACTGGCTGGACTGCTCTCACAGCCAAGTTGTTGCAACAAAGTGGTGGTCCAGACGGTCAGTTGAAGAATATCGCAGAAACGGGATTTTTTCAGATGCCTAAAAAGTAGGCCTCGGTCTACTTCCCGTAATTCTCACTGCGTATCACCAGCACGGGGCAAGGAGACTTGCGCAAAATTCCTTCGCCCACGCTACCGGCAATGAGATGATACACTGCACCGTGACCATGGGTTCCGATAAAAAGAAGATCGGCGGGTATACTCTTAGCCGCTCCTACTAATTTTTCTATCGGATCACCATGTTTGAGTACTGCATCGACTTCAACTCCTTGAGCCCGCAGTGCATCTTCGTGTTTCTGTAGCATTCCTAGAAGACCGCCAGATTGACGCTCCGGCCCCTGTGCCTGCTCATCTGAGCCAGCATCAAAACCGGTCATTGTCTTTTCTGTGTCTTCAACGTGAATCAGATGAATCTTCGAACCCAGGGTTTTCGCTAGATGCCCAGCCTCTTGAACAACTCGAACACTTACATCAGAAAAATCGACAGCGACAATAATGTTTTCTACTCGTTCAAGCATTGCAGGCCTCTCGTGCGCAAAGACGGGTATTCAAAGGTCCTAATATAGCGTCAGGACGCCGGATAGGCAATTGCAGGACTCAGTAGAATAGCTTGCCAGGGCAGGCGTATACCGCAATACTTCCGCCCATGTCTGAGCCAATTAGTATTGCAATAGAAGCAGCACGTGCTGCTGGAAATCAACTCCTTAGTTTCGTTGGGAAGAAATTCCATATCCAACAGAAAGAGAGCTACAATCTCTGCTCAGAAGCGGATCTTGCTGCAAATACTTGCATAATTAACGCACTCCACAAAGCCTTCCCCAGCCACTCAATTCTAAGCGAAGAAACCGAGCGGGAAGATGGCGATCTCGATCATCTCTGGGTAATCGATCCGCTTGATGCAACAAACAACTTTGTGCATGGCCTCCCTCAGTATGCCGTTTCGATCGCCTACTATTATAAAGGACAGGCCCAGGTTGGGGTGGTGTACCAACCGGCAGTGAATCAACTCTTCACCGCTGAGCGCGGGAAAGGATCTTTCCTAAACGAGAAAAGAGTTCGCTGCTCAACGGTCGAGACTCTCGACAAGGCTCTCATCGGTGTGGGGTTTTATTACGATCGCGGCTTAATGATGGAACGAACACTTGATGCAATCAAGCAATTGTTCCATCAACAGATTCACGGAATACGTCGCTTCGGATGCGCGTCTGTTGACCTTTGCTATATAGGCTGTGGCAGCTTAGATGCGTTTTTTGAGTTCGAGCTTTCCCCTTGGGATTTTGCGGCAGCTCGACTCTTTGTCGAAGAGGCCGGCGGACAAGTCAGTAGCTGTACGGGCGAAGACATTGCGCTGGAGAAGAGTAGCTTTCTGGCAAGTAACTCAGTGCTTCACGCCTCAATGCTCGAGATTGTACGACCTCACCTGCCAACCTAGCTCTCATAGCTCCTTAGCACTTCTCATTCACTTTTCACCTTGAGTTCATCAAGCGTTCACTCCTGGGCTCTATACTCATAGGTAGAAGGTTAGGCTCAAATGAAGAAGTATCCAATTCAAATTCTGACAGATCGCGCTACCTGGTGGGCAGGGATAAAAGAACATCCAAGCACCGATGCGATTGTGCAGCTGCTGCTGTTTACCATCTGCGCCTCAGCCACCTACGGCTCAACCCTTGGCATATGGAACTCCCCAAAAATGATGCTCTACACAAGCATCAAGTTTCCGCTCGTAGTGGTGGGAAGCATTTTGCTCGTTTCCGGATTGAATCATTTGCTCGCTCATATCTGCAACGCCGGACTCCAGTTCAAGCAAGTGCTCACGCTCACTCTCTTCGCCATGGCAATCATGTGTTGGATTCTTCTAGCGCTCTTACCTATTATCGTCTTTTTTCTCCTTACCTCAGCTGGCTCGAGCGGAGGCACCGCAGAAATTCAACTGGCACACAACTCAGTCCTCTTACTGCACATCACCTGCATTGGTTCGGCTGGCATTGTTGGAGTTCGCAGTCTTTGGCAGGGAATCATCGAGCTATGCACGACTACCTGCAACCATTTCGCACTGTTGATTAGCTGGCTTGGCAGCTTTGTCTTTGTCGGCTGTCAACTGAGTTGGATGCTTCGACCATTTATCGGAAGCCCGTTTTACCCAGTACATTTTCTTCGCCCTGATGCACTCGATAGAAATTTTTATGAATTTATCTTGATGGAAGTACTACCATTCGTCTTTAAAAATGGAGGAACGTTCTAATGAATGAAGAAACAGCACCAGAATCGCTCAACGATAAGCTCACCACACTCTTAGCAAATCCACGTCAACTCTTTCGGGATATCGCCGAAGGCAAAGACGTAGATGCTCCCTCACTCTTTCTCATTGGGGTTGCCTGTTTTGGTTTGTTCGGTTTCGCAACTGGCCTCTTCTCCGGCTGGAATGGCGCATTTGTCGGACTGTTCAAGGGCGCACTGATTACCGTCCTTGCACAGCTGCTCTGCCTACCATCTCTCTTTATACTCTCCTGTGTCGGCGGCTTGCCGATACGCTTTTCACAGGTAGTACAAATCTGCGCGGCGATTACCGCAACCCTTGGGCTGATCTTGGTCGCTTTTGCTCCAGTGGCATGGCTTTTTTCGATTTCGACCGAGAGCCTGGGATTTGTCGTCTCGCTCAGCACGCTCATAGTTTTCATTGCATACCACATTGCCCGAAGACTGTTTCGCTCGAACGAAGAAACTCCCTTGAAAAGCC
The DNA here is from genome assembly GCA_965366815.1 of uncultured Bdellovibrionales bacterium. Taxonomy (GTDB): domain Bacteria; phylum Bdellovibrionota_C; class UBA2361; order SZUA-149; family SZUA-149; genus CBDUGV01. The sequence continues at coordinate 6,722 of CBDUGV010000239.1, forward strand.
GGGGGCTTCATTGGTGGCTGGTGCTACAGCTGGTCGTAACCCTACAAATGACAACAGCACTTCGGCCAATCTTGATTACACCAGATGAACCGCTTTGGGCCCAAGAGAAGAAGATATTTGTTGTGCACTTCTTTGACGCTTTTCGGCAAAAAAAGAAGGAACCGGCAATAGAGAAGAAGGTCGAAACTGTGGTAAACAGGAAAGAGACTCTCCGATCAGCGCGCAATGCTCGCAGACGTCGCTAAGTGGGAG
>CBDUGV010000240.1:0-6820 GCA_965366815.1 uncultured Bdellovibrionales bacterium
CGAAGTCCACTTTTGGTCTCATGTGAAAAGCATGACAGAAAAACGGACCACAGAAAGTGATCTACGCTTTGTAATTGATGACTTGTTTCGAGAAGCGGGAATTGTCATTGCATTTCCACAGCGCGATGTCCATCTTGATACGCTGAAACCGCTCGAAGTCAAAATGGTTGAGAACTCTTTGAGTGTGAATAAAGGGCAAGCGTAGTGATTACAACGACAGGCTACCATTTCGAGGGCTACCGGATATCGCAGTATCTCGGGATTGTATACGGTGTATCGGTGCTGACGCCGACTATCGCCCAAGGTTTTTTAGCGCGATTGAAGTATATTATTGGAGGAGAAATTGGCTCCTTCACTGACGTGAGTGAAGATGGGTATCAAGATGCCTATCGAGATATGATACAGCGAGCGAAATCGAAAAAAGCGAACGCTGTGTTGAATGTCAAATTTGATCGAGCCATTCTCGTTCCCAAATACAGTGCAAGTGAGGTCATCTGTTACGGCACTGCGGTGACGGTCGAGGAAAGCGATGATGTTCGAAAGACCTTTGCACGTCATACCGTAGAATCAGGTGATGAACTCTAAGTCAGGAAATGAATCGCCTCTGTTCGGCGGCTCTCGCATGGGCTTCTAAACCTTCCATTCGAGCGAGCGCTACTGCGTCGTCTATTAGTTCGGCACAATTGCCATCTTCCGAGATCTGCAACCAGGTATGTATCCGCAGAAAATTCAGCACTGAGAGCCCACTCGTCGTTCGAGCTGTGCCCTCGGTTGGAAGAACGTGGTTTGGCCCGGCGCCGTAGTCTCCAAACACTTCGGCAGTTTGTTCGCCCAGGAAGAGTGCGCCATAGTTCTTGAGTCGAGATGCGATGGAGTCGGGATCCATCGTCATCACTTGCAAGTGTTCGGGGGCAATTGTATTACAAACCGCGATTGCTTCTTCCATACTTTCTGCAATAAAAGCAAAGCCATTTCGCTCAAGTGCTTCTTTGGCAACAGCTGCGGTGGATAGTGTTTGTAGTTGTTCTTCCAACTCACCAAGCACTTTTGTTACCATCGTCGCTTCGGTGCAAATCAACATAGGGACTGCATCTTCGTCATGCTCGGCTTGTGCCAGCAGGTCGGCGGCGATGAATGCAGGGTTGGCTGAACTGTCTGCCAGTATCAGTAGTTCAGAAGGACCGGCGAGCATATCTATTCGAATCTCTCCGGCCAGAAGTTTCTTTGCCGCGGTTACGAACTTGTTTCCAGGTCCGACAATCACATCGGCTTGACGAAGATCTTGCAGGCCATAGGCGGCAGCTGCAATGCCTTGGGCACCGCCAACTGCAAGCAGTTGGTCGGCTCCGGCGATTGCTGCGGCCGCTAGAATCTCCACGCTCGGTTTTGGTGATATCACTGTGACAGTTGCCACCCCTGCTACTCGTGCTGTGCAGGCAGTCATTAAGACAGAGGAGGGGAGTGGATATCGTCCAGCTGGTGCGTAGCATGCCGCAGAATCGAGTGCGGTAATTCGTTGACCCATTTTGCCCGTTTTGGAGCTGAGTGAGAACTCGCGAAGCGATTCGAGTTGTGCTTTGGCAAAAGTCTCGATGCGAAGAGCCGTTCGTTCAAGCACCAACCTGTCGGCGTCGGCAAGTGAATCGAGAGCGGCTTGCAGTTCTTCTTTCGAGTAAAACAACTGCCCTTCGGAGGTGAGATCGCCAAATTGCTCCGCATAGCGCCGTACTGCCGCCTCTCCTTCGTCTCTTACGCTTTCAAGAATCTCTTGAGCAAGAAGGAGCGCTGCTGGATCGATCGACTCCTTCCGAGCAACTCCGATATTTTGTCTCTCTACTATTCTTAACATGCCCTTTCCTCAGTTCTAGACTTGTTTACTTCGGCGCTCGAGCTCTGCTTCTACCTGACTGAGGCTCACACCAGAGCGAGCCATTCGAACGAAGGCAAAGTAAAACAGGTCCGCTGCCTCCCAAATTACTTCCTCTCGGTTGTTTGCCGTTGCCAGCTCATCCGCCTCTTCGACTAACTTTGCTCGAAGGAAGCTGGGGTCGCTGAGCAGTTTGGTGGTGTATGAGTTCTCCGGTAGATCTTTTCGTCGTTCTTCAAGTCGTCTCAGTAGTTTTGCAAAACCCTGATCCTCGCCCCAACAGGTCTTAGTCATCTCATGGCAGAAACCGGGTTTTGCTTGGCGAACGACAAACCGCAGTGCGTCTCGGTCACAATCTGCCTCAATCCGAAGTAACTCCTGCGTAGCACCGGAGGTTTTTCCTTTCTCCCAGATCCCTCGGGTCCTCGACTCGTACACCCCAGTCCCCAATTCTATGCTTCGTTCGATACTCGCAAGACTGGAATAGACCAAGCCAAGTGCAGTTTGTGACTCATCACAGACTACCGTGGGGATCAGCCCATCGGCTCGGTCGCTTTTCAGTGGAGCACAGAACGCTGCGCCGAGGCTGAGCTCTCCCGTGTAGATAGCCATGCCGATTTGAGAATCGACCCCAAGTCGATCGATTTCAGCAATTTCATCGACTGAGGCGATTCCACCAGCGACGGTCAATTTCTGATCAGGAACCAGTTCTGCCAACTCAGCAACTTTTGCTACATCAACTCCACAGAGTCTCCCTTCCGTTTCAATAAAAGTAACGAGGAACTCGCTTACATAGGGACCGAGCTCGATCAGCTTTTCCGAAATTCTATTGCCGGAGCTTTTCCGCCAACCCTCAACCATGACTTCGCCATTCTCAGCATCAACTGCGGCAATGAGTCGGTCTTTGGGAAGCTGCGAGAGAAACTCAGGAGTAGCTCTGGTGCCGATGATTATTTTATTCGCCCCGGCATTGAGCCATTTCTTCGCAGTTTCTAAATCGCGGATTCCACCGCCCACTCGACAAGGCGCAACCTCGATAATCTTTTCAATTATCTCCGCGTTAGACCCTTGGCCGAGGGCCGCGTCGAGATCAATGACCGCTATTTCACCGACTCGAGAGAACTTGCGAGCCAAGGCAATGGGGTCGTCCACCTCCAGTGCTTTCTCTCTACCACCGATGAGTTGAACCGCCTTGCCGTTCATGAGATCTATTGAGGGAATAATCATTTTCGTACTCTAACTCCATTTGTTTCTAAAAACGTTTTCAGACTTCCAACAGTATCTTGCTTGTAGTGAAAAATTGATGCGGCGAGCACAGCGTCTGCACCAGCGCGAAACGCATCGAGTAGGTCTCCTGGGCCACTGGCCCCGCCAGAAGCGATAATCGGCACAGAAACAATTTCTCGCATCGCTGCGATGAGTTTCAAATCATACCCACTGCGAGTGCCATCTCGATCGAGACTGGTCAGTAATAGTTCGCCCGCTCCGTACTCTTCAGCTTGCTTGGCCCATTGAGCGGCCGAAAGACCGGTTCTTGTCTTTCCCGAGTTGGTCAGAACTTCCCATTCGCCTTCGCTCGTCTCCGTCGCATCGAGCGATAGAACCGTGCATTGTGCTCCAAAGCGTTGTTGGAGTTCTCTGAGAAGCGATTTGTTCTCCACCGCGGCTGAGTTTACACAAACCTTATCCGCTCCGGCATCGAGGAGAGCCTCTGCATCTTCAATGCTCTTGACGCCCCCACCAACCGAGAGTGGTATTGAAAGTACTGCTCGGATTGCTTGGATGGTTTCAATTGCGTGTCTTCTTTCCTCAAGCGTTGCTGAGACATCGAGAACTACCAACTCATCTGCGCCTTGCGCCTCATAGAGAGCTGCAAGCTCGACTGGAGAGCCCGCATCTTGTAGCCCAGCAAATTGCACGCCTTTCACAACTCGCCCGTCCTTTACGTCCAAGCAGGGTATTATTCTTGCCGTTAACATGTCGCGCTCACCCATCGTTTCAAAAGTGCAGTTCCCCAAGTTCCGGAGAGCTCCGGGTGAAATTGGCAAGCGAGAATATTTCCTTTCTCAATCGCCGCAATGAAACTGCTATCGTATTCTGCTTGTGTCGTTTGCCAATCATCAGCTACCGACCTCAAGCAGTAGGAGTTGGCAAAGTAGGCAAATCCCGGTTCGAGATAGCTTGATTCCTCACTCGGCGTAACGAGGTTCCATCCGAATTGCGGAACTCGAACCGTTTTAGAAAAGCGCTCGATCTTCGAGGAGAGGATTGCCAAGCCGGGGACGTTCGGCGCCTCTTCGCTTTCGCTCGCCAACAATTGCATGCCCAAGCAAATGGCCAGCATTGCTTTGTTCTCAGCCGCACGAGCTCTCAAAACATCGACTAACTGCATATCCCTTAGCGTTTTCATGCCCGCATCGAAGGCGCCCACTCCCGGAAGCACCACTTGTCGAGCCTCTGCAATCCGGTCTCGATCTCGGCTGAGAACCGGAGTACCCCCGGCCCGCTTGAGTGCTGCGAGAATCGAGGCGGTATTTGCCACTCCGGTTTGTACAACTACTATCTCGCTCATAGGACCCCTTTGGTGCTCGGAATTGCGGCTGAACCATCAGTGCTCACCGCTGTTCTCAGTGCTAGTGCAAGCGCCTTGAATGCCGCCTCAGCCTTGTGGTGGTCATTTTCACCCTTTAGAATGTCGACGTGTATTGTCGCCCGAGCGGTAGTGGCCAGTGACTGAAAGAAGTGGGTGATGTTCTCGCAGGCGATGCTGCCGATCATATCGCGTTGCAGATCCAAGCTGATGTAAGCCGCTCCTCGCCCTGAGAAATCTATAACTGCTCGAGCGAGTGCTTCATCGAGTGGAGCGTAGGCTGAGCCAAATCTGCCGATGCCTTGCCGCGTACTGAGACTTTCATCAAGCGCAGAACCTAGAGCCAAAGCACAGTCTTCAGCGGTGTGGTGATCATCTACTTCGAGGTCTCCCTTACACTCAAGCTGTAGATCTATCCGCGAGTGCTTGGCAAGCGAGGTGAGCATATGATCGAGAAATCCGATCCCTGTGCTAATTCTCGATTCTCCTTTGCCATCGAGATTTATGCTGAGTTCGATATCGGTTTCGTTTGTCTTCCGGTTTACTGATGCAGTTCTGTAGTTCATCTCAAGCGCTCCTTTAGTTCTGCGAGATTGGAATCGAGTATTCTTCCAGCGCCGGCTAGTTGCAGCGCTTTTGAGGAATCATCTGTGCCAGAAATAACTCCAAGCGGAAGTACGTTGGCTGCACGTGCTGCCTGCATATCGTCCGGTGTGTCACCGATCAGCCAGGCGCTTTTTGCACCAAGTTGTTCGAGGCAGGCAATCACCGGAGCAGGGTTGGGTTTTGCCGCAGCCTCTCCCATGCAAACCATGCAGCTAAAGTATTGCTCGATTTTCGAGGTTTGTAGAAAATACAGAGCATCTGATCGCGGTCGCCCGGTAACTATCGCAAGCGGTAGACGCTGAGAAAGCTCTTCCAAGAGTTCTCTGTCTGGAATAAGTGTTTCGCGACTCTTTAGACCCACGTTGCCCGAAGTTCCCTGATACAAGGCCTCAAACCGTTTCGTGACTTCCTCAAGCGAGGCTTCGATACCAGCTCGCTCAATTATTCTCAGCGAGACCTCCCAGTCGTTGTTGGAGTTCGGCTCAGTTTTTGTCTCGGAGATTTCTTCCAATGTGACGTCTAAGCCAAAAGATTGAACAGTTTGTCGGATAGCTTCGCGGTAGGATGTCGAGGTGTCAGCCAGAACTCCATCCATGTCAAAGAGAATCGCTTCTGGTGCAATTGCGGTTCGCAGCGCTCTCGCGAGTCGTTCAAATTCTTGTTGGTTTCCGGGGCAGCTGATTCGCAGACTGTTTTCTAGATAGGCTTTTCCTGGGAAGATACGAACCGCAATACCTAATCCGGCGAGTGCATCGCGAACCCAAGTGGGGTCACTGAAGTTTGCAAATACGAAGTTGCCCTGGGACGGAGTTACTTCTGCTCCCAATTCTCTCAGAAGGTCTTCTAATGCAGCTCTTTCCTTCCGCACTTGTCGTACGGTTGATTGTAAATCGGTCTTACCAGCTTTGAACTGCTCGATTGCGGTGTAGAGTCCGACGCCGTTACAGGGGTAGGGGCTACTGGCAGTTCTCATCCAAGAGATAAGGGTTTCAGAAGCAACGGCGTATCCAATTCGTAGCCCGGCGAGTCCCCATGCCTTCGAGAAGGTTCGTATTACTACGGCATTCGGTAACTCCAGTGCGACTGGAGTGAGGTCGACATCGGCAAATTCAGTATAAGCCAAATCAACGAGCAGCAAGGCATTGGGCGCGGCGGCAGAAAGTTTGCGAAGTGTTTCGGCACCAACGACCCAACCAGTTGGGTTATTGGGGCTGACAATAGAGATAACGGCCGTGTTCGGATTGACCCGAGCAATCACCTCCTCTAGTGGAAACTCTTGTTCGATCCATGGAATAGAAACAATTTTGCCCCCAGCGAGCGATGCATAGCGGGGAATCATTTCGAAAGTCGGTTCTAACAGTATGAGTTCAGAGCCTGGCTCAAGCACCGCACGAATTGCTGCATTTATCGCTTCGTCCCCTCCGGCGGTAACTAAGACTTGCGTAGCTTCTACTCCTAGTGAGTCGGCGAGAAGCGCTTCGAGCGTATCCTTCTTTGGATAGCGACGAAGGATTTCTGGTGATAATCCGCTTACTATTTGTAGTAACTTCTCGGGGGGCAAGCTCCCCTCGTTGCTGTCGAGCTTCAGATCGATTGGGGTCAAGGCACGCGGAACGGTATAAGCGGTGTTGCCCCGAATGGCCGTTGTTGGTTCTACCGATAGTGTATTTTTCATCGCTATATCCTCTAGAGAACGATTTGGTTGAGACTTGTTACGAGAATGTCAGTGCCACCACCAGCTTTTATCAGCGGAATAA
>CBDUGV010000241.1:0-6801 GCA_965366815.1 uncultured Bdellovibrionales bacterium
AAGCCACTTGGATTTCCAGAAGGAGGATACCCCAGACCTCAAGGCCCGTATTACTGCTCCGTCGGTGCAGAGAATGCCTTTGGACGAGAAATTGTCGAAGAGCATCTCGATCTATGCCTTGAAGCAGGAATCAATGTAGAAGGTGTCAACGCCGAAGTTGCTGCCGGCCAATGGGAATTCCAGATATTTGCCAAAGGAGCCTGCGCTGCCGGGGATCAGGTTTGGGTCGCTCGTTACTTACTTGAGCGAACCGCGGAGAAATACGGCGTTGCAATCAATTGGCACCCGAAACCCCTCGGTAAGCTCGACTGGAACGGCTCAGGAATGCATGCGAACTTCTCGAATTCAGTGCTTCGCGAATGTGGCTGCGAGGACACCTATAAGCAGATATGCGATCTGTTTGAGCCGGTCGTAGGAGAGCATATCTCCGTGTATGGAGCTGACAACCACATGCGGCTCACCGGAGAGCACGAGACACAGTCAATCGATACCTTCTCGTATGGGGTTTCTGATAGAGGTGCTTCAATTCGAATTCCGATTGGAACTGTTGAAAATGGTTGGAAGGGCTGGCTTGAAGATCGACGCCCTGCCTCAAACGGTGACCCATATAAAATTGCCGGTCGCATTATCGAAACGATTAAGCCCAAAGTTGCACGACTTCGAAAAGCAGCGTAATCCCTTTGTATCACGAGAGGGTGTTTTAATGTAAAGCACCCTCTCGCTTTCGTAGCCCGAACACGGAATCAGTACCACACACTAGTCGAGCAGATATCCAACAGAAGTCGTTGCCAGCCCAACGAGCCAAATCACCACTGCTACCCAAAACAACCGAGTGTTCCAGTACCGAGCCCTCTCACATTGCACAGCAAGTCCCGGGTCAGTGGGGCACATCCGACCACTTCGAAATAGAACTATGGCCGAAAGAACGAGAAGGAAACCAGAAGCCGTAAATGTCCAGACCTTATACTGACTCAGAGTAACAAGAAACGGCAGATTGCTTGCCAGCGAAGCCATTACTGCCCCCATTCCGAGCGTGACCAGGAGCATTGGCAGCGCACAACAGAGCAAAGTACCCATAGATGCGAACAGCACGAGCCAGCCCCATTGTGTACTATCCGCTTTAGGTATCTGGCTCATTAGAAGGCGACCCCAATTCCAAGATTGAACTCCTGTCCGCGAGACAATGAGAGGCCATCGACATCTTCGTAGAGCGGATACTTGTACTCTGCCCGTGCCATGAGGTTCTCGTAGTAGATCACTAAGACCGGACCGCTTTGCAACCGAAGTCCACCGCTTGCCCCGCTGGTCAATGCATCACCGCGCTCGTTGTGTCGTCCGGACACATCAAGCATTAGAAACACGCCGCTATTGGACTCATTGCTATGATATGGGTGAATTCCAAGATTGATATCCAAGCCCAGTTCATCTCCCTCGCTTCGACCACCAGCACCATCTGTATTGACCCAGTAGTAGAGATCGTAGAGCTGATACCAGAATGGGTCTTCCGAACTATAGGAAAGACTCAAACCAAGATCCCAACTCCCATCGCCAACCGGAAAACTTCCCGAACTGCTTCCGGTTGGGACTCGCAATGAGGGCGTTAGGCTAAAATTATGGGTGGAGCGTTTTCGATTCTCATAGAGCTTCAGCGGAAGACCGAGCACAAGATCACCAAGCCCCTCACCTTTTTGAGTTACGGCAACACCATCTTGAATCACTCGTCTGCGCTGATGTATCTGCGGCAGCTTGAAGGTCAGACGCTTTGACCGATCGAAGGTATACACCCCTTCTAACCAGGTGCGATGCACATAGCGGCCGCGATTCAAGGGATTCGAAACAGTAGAATCGCCATCGAGCAGTTCGTCAGAGCCATACCACTCATGGCGAAGCTGGAGCCCATACCCATCTTCCCATCGCGGTGCCATATCCATAACCGGTTGATGAGCGAGCGCTTCAGCTAGGAGCAATAGAGAGCCGGTCACAACGACGCCAATCTTGAGAAGTACGTTATTCATTTTTCTCACCAAATTCATGAATCGAGACGTTTCCATTCTCTGAACCTTGATACAAACGGATGGGCTCATATCCCCCAGAAATAATCGCCTTCTGAAGCGCCACGACATCGAGCGCATGTCCGGGGAGCAATGCCAATGTCACTCGCTGTTCTTCAATATCGACATAAACGCCTGATTTGAATCTACTTCGATCGATGAATGACAGCTTCGATATATTCTTTCGCAATCCATAGGCACAAAATGAACAAACAACACCGCTCACCTGTACGACCGCTTCGTTTGCCGCGACGTTGATTTCAGTTAGGGGTTTAGTAGGCTTGACGATATCGACATGATGGTCATGTTGATGCTCTGCAATCAGCTGTGTCGGCCAAAGGAACAGCAGAAAACTAGTGAGTAGTATTTTTTTCATATACACCTTGTATTTTTCGCTCAAGCGAGTCCTCGCCGAGCATAGAGATAGAAAAGAAAACAGAGAGAGGCGTCAGCGAAGCGCTAGACGATCAGTCGGCAATTTTCAATACAAAGTGTAGCTGAGGTGCGTATAGACGAGAGATGCGGCGTGGCACAGGTATTTACCCAAGACAGTGAAGCTGCGTCTAGGCTGAGATAAAAAGTTGTTGTCTGTATCGGTAGGTTCGGAACAAATTGAAAATGCTCCAAAGAGGTAAGAACTTCCCCTTTCTGGACGATCGCCGGTGTGAGACAACATTCGCCTTGTCCCGGCGTTGCCGGAGATTCCCCCTCGCAACAATCATGAACCTGACTTGCGTGTGATGCAGCAGAGCAATGACTACAAGGGAAAACTGCTACGACAAGAATTGTCGCAAAGCAAATCCCGAGAAATCGTCTTGTTAATTTCATAGACCTATTATAGATCGCCGTTCGTGAAACTAACTAGGCAGGCACTGATTGCTGCCAATACATTCCCTAAGTATATCATGAAATGCCCTACCTCAACGGATTAAAAATCGTGTTTGTTCAGTAGTGCCTTCACTCGGCTAACTGTTGAGCATTAGCTAGAAAATCAATATCCGTCAGTCGGAGCCAATCTTGACCACGCGTCTTCGCTCAGTCTAGAGCCCTAAAAATTCCGGTGGGAGAGTCAAAACGAGTGGGACCCCTCATAGGCAGTGGAGTTTGTAAATCTCCACTGCCCCCACGAACCGTATGTAGACAGTTCATAGTCCCGGAACCTCTTTCGCCGAAGCAGCCAGAGCGAGGAGTTCATTTTCATCTCCAAGTACAACTTGGTTCACATGAAAATTCCACTCTTCTGGTTGACGGTCCTGTGGGACCATCTGATGAAACAACTCATTGTCATACCCGGTCGCAATCGGATGCCCCGAAGCTCGGAACCCTGGACCACGACTTAAGTTACGACTATTGCTCACCACTCGCAGTATCTGCACCGCGAGTTCGTTGTAGTACGGGCACAGTGCCTGTTGCTGATCCGCGGTGTTAATCCGGTACACCGGGTGAAACATTACACTGGGCCCTGGATCAATCTGTGAGAGAAACTCCAAAGGGTCTGCTTTCACAAAGGCAATTGACATGGGACCAAGCTGGGCCAACGTCATTTCCTCTGCTCGGAAGGGGTCAACGATCACCAGGGATCGCAAACCAGTCCTCGCAAGAAAAGACAGCATCCTCGACGATTCCTCTTCGGTAGAGGTCCGCAAATACACCGCGTTGATACCAGCCATTTCCGGGCCGATAAGGTCTGAGATGAATTGAAGATACATCCCACCGTTTTCTCCCTGCTGCACCTTGTCGATCCATGCATCAGCATCAAATTCAGCTCTTCGCCCATCACGAGGAATCAGATGATCCACGCGACGGCCCACTTCATCTCGGGTGATCGAGAATTGTTCCAAAGTTGTCCAGTCCACGTGATTCTCCCCTTCGCTTTGTGAGGCGTCAAAATGTAAAAAAATCTCCCAATCCGACGCTAGAGGTTGTAATCAAACAACCTCGAGAAACGGATTAAGATTGGAACGCACTACTCAATAATAAAAAGGAAAGAGAAAGAACTGCCGTTGGACAAGAACTGCCAACGGCAGAAAATAGCATACCAGAGTAGAATTTGCGACAGCAGGGGGTGGATATTTAGGCTGTCGTTACGGCCCCATACGCGGCAAGCCCGCTACTCGTCGCACGTCGGCTAACTGCCCACGGTGCATATAGTAGTGCGCAGCGATGGTGTTAAAGCAAAGTCGAACTGTTCCGATGAAAGATTCAAACTCCGGTGGACAATCCTTGCTTGGCTTGTCTAAGTCTTCTTCGGTCAATGTATCCAAGTAAGCAAGATTTTTGCTATGCGTTTCACGTAGCATCGCCATCACCTCATCAAAGGGGGGATAGATACTCGCATCGGCACTCGGCTCTGCACCGTCGCCGAAAAGCTCTTTCCACTCGGTAAGCGGGTTTTCCTCACCCAACATGAACTGCTGAAGAAGTGTTCCATGCGCATAGGCGAAATGACCGATTAGATACAATGCATGGCACCCGCCCTTTTCCGTCGGAAACACCGTGGCCACATCTTTCATGTCTTCGACAAGCTGAGAAATCATTCCAAAGCCCATCTCTAAATTAATCTTGATTAGTTCTTTTGATTCCATCGTTTTTCCCTCACGGTTGTATTATTGCACTGATTGGGCGGCACTACGGATGCGTTCAAGAATGCTATCCCAACCGAGTGTTAAACCACTTCGGAGATCCTCATCGAGCACCCCAAGCACATGGTAGCGAAACGTTAAGACTACTTTCCCCTCATCTTCTGTTAATCGATATTGAGCGTCAGCTCTTCTGGGACAGTCGTGGTCATGCTTGTGTTCCCTTTGCCTTGGTTTCTCATGCATGCCCATATCGGCATATGTCAAGCAGCGGTACTACATTTAATCTTTTTTGGCCTGTACCTTAGGTAGAGGGCTGCGATCGAATCGGTCGAAACAAGAAGAAGGAGGCGGCCAGCATGCAGCTTGCTGCGGCTAATTGTGTCTCTGTAAAACGCTCGTCGAGAATCATCACCGAGAGCGCCAAGACCAATACCGGCTTTAGTCCCGTGAGCAAGGAGTACGTAGAGAGCTTCATCTTATCGATTGCCAGGTAGCGCGCTACGTTGACGAGCAGTCCACCGACAAAGGCAGTTGCAAGAATTACAGACAGAATCCCAAGTGAAAATTTGAATTCTGGCTGCACATGGGGATAGGCAAGCAAGGCAATCCCGCTAAACGCTAGGAACTGCGTGCATTGGCGCAGGGCTACGAGATCGGTTACGGCAATTGATCCAACGATCTGCTTAAAACAAATGAGTTCAAGCGTCAGTGCGAGCGTTGAGATAAGGCAGAGCGTCAATGCAAGGTGATCCTCTGGCGGGCTCACCCCAGCAAACACCGACAATGCACATAGGATCACCAGCGCTGAAACGGTCTGTATCGCGGACATCCGTTCCTTCAACACAAGGACGCCATACAGCACCGCGAACACGCGAACTAGAATAAGCAGCACCGCGGTCTCACCCAATCCGAGCAACAAAATTGAGGCAAACCACAGCCCATTTCCGACAATGGCACCACCAAGATAGCCGGCAATCAGCTTGCGACTCCGATCTCGAACTGGTTGAAACGTTTCCCTTTTCCCCAACAATCGACGACCAGCGAGGGTAAACACTGAAGCCGCGAAGTAGAAAATCGGTATGGAGAGCAAAGGGCTCACATGAGGCAGAAAGAAACCGAACGCCAACTGCTCCAAAGCACTTAAAACCGTTGCGACAACACCCCAAAACACGCTCGAAAACTCCTCAGAATCGACTATGGTGTCGAGTACATGTAACTCCCTCTAGACTTCTATCGGCGAGTAAAAATAGGGGCTTAAGCAAAAAAGAGGTTTTCTAGAGTGGGTAGAGCAGTGACTAATTGGCTGGCGAGAGCAATACGAATAATTCTCTGAATTGTGGGATATCCCAGACGAAGAGCACTAGACAGAGAAGTGTACAGAGTCCAACCGCCAACCGAAGTGTTTGCTCTCGATAGAGCTTCTCTGGATACTGGACCGGACTATCCTCGGCAAATCCAAGGTAGAGATAATAGGCCAGGAGGTACGCTACCAACGGCATCGCCAGAATGAGTTCGAGTCGGTAGAGCATGGTAAATACAACCGCACCGGTCATAAACAGCGCCACATAAAAAACGGTGCCAACCACGAGGCGCTCTTCGTCATAATAAGAAAACGATTTTCGATACTCTGCTGCTCGTTGCGGGTCACCGATACGACGATATTCAGCAAGACGTTTAGTGGCCATGAGAAAAGCGCCAAACATCCAGTAGGCAAATAAAGCCGAGATGGGCGGCATAACTTCAACACCCGTGCAATACCAACCAACGGCCAAGCGAATCGGATTGTTTATTGATTCACTCAACACATCGAGAAACGGAAGTTCTTTGGTGCGAACCGGTGGGACATTGTAAATCGTTCCCATTATCCACAGGAACGCGCAACTACCACCGACGAAGGAATTCGTCAGGTAGCCCAGCGAAATTCCAATGACGCCAAGCAAAATCCATTGCGCATACGCGACGGGAACCGAGATTTTTCCTGCAGCCAGAGGTCGCGTTTTTTTGACCGGATGATGCTTATCCCGCTCTGCGTCTAGAACTTCGTTCACAACGTAGTTGCTCGAGGCAACGAGGCAAACTGCGAGCAAGGCAAGAGCAAGGTTGCCCAACAAACCGAGATCGAGCGATAGCGGGAAAAAATAGCAGGCGAGAAGAACGCCGGGTAAGAC
>CBDUGV010000242.1:0-6770 GCA_965366815.1 uncultured Bdellovibrionales bacterium
ATTCCTCATGCGGTAGATCGCCTTGACTTCGTCTCGGCGATCTACCTGCTTTTAGTGCGTTTTTTGATGTAAATCGATGTGATTGCACCGGCAAAAGGTACTTGGATTCGAGCAGTTGCCGAGAAAGGCCGACCTTTCACTTTTTAGAGCTGAAAAGGTATACTGCGCAGATATTATACACAGTCTACTGGGGGTCCCCGATGAAAATCAGAACTGTAGTTATACTTCCTACCGTGGTCTTTGTCGTTGGATATCTATTATCCTCATCTTTTGTATTGGCTGATTCGTCGAAAGACTTAGCAGATCTGACCAAGGCCGCTGGCGACATTGCCAAAGATGCCGATAAGGCGAATAGGCAAGCGAAGGATCTGAAGGACTCAGAGAAAGGCTACTACAATAAAATTGAATTTGAGCTCAAAGATAAAACTTTGAACCAAGGTAGTACTAATTCCTTAGCTGGGACGAGCGGTCGAGCTGGTGTAAGACCGAACGGCGTAAGAGCGGACGGTGTTCGCCTCGGTGTCAGAGCCGATGGTGTGAGAGCCGATGGTGTGCGAGTCGATAAAACTAAAGTGCGGAAACTCAAACCCGGTGAGAAAAATGTGTACCAAAAAATAACATGGGATGAAATAACTGCGAGCAGTTTGGACAATGATCAGCCCAATCTCGGAGGAGAGGGGGATACTGGTTCAAAACTCAATGAGTTGATTCGAAAAGAGATGTCCAAAGATGCTGTCTATCAGGACAGATAGGATAACAACTTTACATGCTGTGCGTTGGGGCATTTTAGTAACAGCGCTGTGGCTTGTTTTTCCGTTTCTCGCATCGAGTGAATTGCCTCATACGCTCCGGTCGCCGATTCTCCAGAAACCGACACTCCAGAAACCGACACTCCAGCCACCGGTACTCCAGCAACCGACACTCCAACCACCGGCACTCTTGCCGGATACTGGAGGCAGCATTCTGTCGGTGGCGCTTAGTGTCAACAGCGCGCGCAAGGCATCGCTTAGAAATGCACAGCTTACAAACAATATCGTCAATGCTCTAAGTCCTTGGACCAAGTTTTTTTTGGTCACGACGGATCGTCAGGCGTTTGAGGTCGTGAAAAATGCTGTGCCCCAGCGCGTTACTTTTCTCGAGCTACCATTCTCTCGCTCGATGACTATTTGGACTCAGGATCCCTTTTTAGTTTTAAGCAGAAGCGATGAAGAATCGAAAACGATATTGCTCTCCCCGCGGGTTTTCGAGCGAGAAGGGGATGCGAGTATTGCTGGCATTATCGCTCAGTCAGCAGCCTATAGCTTTAGAAAGTCGAAACTCGATTTTGAAGGCGGAAATATTGTCTCAGACGAGCGATTTATCTTCATCGGTGCAAGTACCATTCTGCAAAACGCCGAGCGCATGGGTATTTCACCTGTTGAGGCTATCGTGCAGTTTCAATTGGAGTTAGGGCGCAAGGTGATCGCGATTGGACCGGTTCCGCAGCCAGTTGACCATATCGACATGATTCTCACTCCGCTCGGGGAGAAGAGAATAGCGCTGGCCGATGCAAGTTTGGGAATTCGCATTGCCGAAGAAGCACTGAAATTGGACCCGGAAGGGGTAGAGGCTTTCGAGCGACACTGCGAAATGATGTTTTTTTCTCATCCATCCGTCTCCTTCCTATTGGATAAGCAAGGCGTAAAAATGACCGCTCCAAAGATTCGCGGAGAGTTGCGAGAGGTGATTTCCAGGAGTCGAAAAATCGCGGCTACCCTGGATAAAATTGCTTTGTCCTTGGCGGGCTATGGCTACGAAGTTGTTAGAATGCCATTTCTGTTCGGTGGCCCGGATGAGAACCGAGTGGCGAGCTATCCGATGCTTTCCTATAACAATGTGCTGCTGGAGGATACAAAAGTGTATCTTCCTCGCTATGGCTGGCCAGCCTTCGACCGAGCAGCTCACGCCGTTTGGAAAACTATAGGATTTCAAACTCAGCCGATAGACGGTCTCACTACGAGCGCCATGTATGGAGGTTCACTTCGCTGCTCAGCAAAAGTGCTCGCCCGCCGAGCGAAGTAACAGAGACATACCGCTATCTGCTGAAGTGCCGCCCTCTCCAAGAAGTGTAAACCGGCATCGTACTACCGGATTGCTTGCGTCGCCGTCACTTAACTGAATCTTTGGTTGACTGCTGAGTAGTGCTAGATCAAAGTGTTGGCTCAAGATCGACAGATTTGGAGAAGCAGATTTTGGTTAAGATAATAAGTGATAGGCGATCGCTGATATTGGCTTACAATACGGTCGAGAGGTTGTTGAAAGGTGACTACTTTCATTTCTCGAGCGTTGAAGACGTGTTGGGGGATTTAGAAAGTTTCGATCGAGACTGGCCGATACTAGGCATCGGCACAACTAACTGGTATCGCAGAAACGGAGAGGCGATAGTTGCAGGCACTGCTGGGGAGCCGAGGCTTCTCTGGGCCGATCCAAACTCTGAGCCGGTTGGGAGAATACTGGATCTGCTTGCTGAAAATCCGGATCATCTTGAAGAGCTAAAGAGCCCGTTTGTCGGTGAGGATGAAAGTAAACCTCAGTTCCCTTTCATTGCTCTGGCGATTTGCAATCCTGAATCGAAAAGCACAACCACCATTCCTGCCGGAGCGAAGGTTCACGACTGGGCAATAGAGAGGTTCGCCACTGAGAATATTGGTCTTGCCGCAATTCAGGTGCATGGCACATTGCTGAACGTGAAATCTACCGCTGCCTATCATCTGCCATTGGGTGGAGTCGATTTGAAACAAGGGTATGCAGAGGACAGCATCTTCAAATTCATTGAGGTCGATTCAGGAACCTGGAATCTGCAAGGGCTCTTTGCGGTAAACCCAACTATTCAGGAAGTACTGTCAGTTCCTGGAATTCCACTACACCTGCACGGATACGAAATCGAAAACAGAATTGGCGGGCATATCAATCAAGCCATTGCCACTGAGACAACAGAAATAACAATATTCCCAATTCAAGATATCAACATTCGTATCCGTAATTTGGATCAGGCAACATTGCCAGTAAAAAAGCTCGAGTAGAAACTTCTCTTACAGACTTACTTACTAGCTACCACCAACTCCTACAGGGGTTGGCACTGCACCAAGCGATGAAAAGCAGCGATCAATCCTGGCATCTCGATACACTGGAAAGCCGGTTGATTGATTGGAAACGTATATTCGATAGCTTCTCGTACGTTCCCGGCCGGAGATCTCCTGTGTAATGAGTCGATCTTGCATAGTTTCAGCCGCCAGTGATGTGCAATGCTCTGCAATCCCTTCGGAGAGACTACCCGTAATCCAGACCTTATACCCCAGGTGGTCAAGGCCAATCATCGTAAATCGACGGCTACCGTTTTTGGTAAAATGATAGTCGACTCGACTAATCGCTTTGAATTGGATGCTCTCTGGCCTTAGCGATTGCGCATTGGCATTCCCGGTGCAGAGTATTGCCATAGCAACAAACGAAAATAGATATAGTTTTACTCTCATGATTTCCTCTCGAAAAATGGCTCGTATGCAGACTGCAGTAGACATACGCATTGAGTTCATATTTTGGATTGTTATTGAGAGCTACAGTTCTTGTTCGAGAGCATTTAGATGATATTTCAATGATAAGTTTTGGATTTAAGAGTGTTGGGCCGTGTAGAGAGCTGATAAACTTCAGCTCTCATGAGTATCGAAATTTTGAAATCGAACTATCGCGTCGCATCGTGATGACGCTTGGCTGGAGGCCTTAAAATGTTTGGCAAACCGAAGAAGCCTTCAGCTGAAGATATGATGGCTGAGCTGTTGCGGAGCACTGAGGCTACCTCAGATGAGGCTACCTCAGATTCGAAATGCAATTGCCAGGAGCTCGAGGCGAAGTTCGATGCACTTTGGCTCTTGTTGCAGGAAAAGCTGCAGTTGAGCGAGCAGGATCTAGAAGCCTGTGTCGATCGGCTCAGAGCTGAGAAGAGTCCAGCACTAGAAGATCAGAGCAGTGAAACACCTCAAGGGCCGCAGCAATGTCCCAAATGTGGTCGAACGGTTTCGGTAACAACCGGGGTTTGCCTCTACTGTGGCAAGGAATAGGTAGAGAGATAACTTACTAGAATTACTGCCTGAATCAGTAATACTGGCGAACTCGGAGAAAATATGCTATAATTCCAATAAGTTACGTTTTTATCTATTTACCTGCGTTTTAATGGAGGAGTTTTGATTCAATCACCCATAAAAGTTAGCGAGAAACTTACTGTTGGTTCACAACCATCCGAGGAGCTACTTCAGCAACTTGCCGACAGTGGATTCAAATCGGTAATCAATCTTAGCCGCAAAGGCGAGTTGGACCAGATCTTCCAGCCGGAAGAAGAGGGAGAAATAGTCGCAAATTTAGGCATGAAATATCTGCATGTGCCTATTTCCCTTAGCAATGTGAAGGATACAGATATTGCCGAGTTTTGTGCGGCTATGGAGAATACTCCTTCACCAGTGTATGTCCATTGCCGTATCGGGCAGCGTTCAGGACCACTTTCGTTGATCTATCACGCGATGAGGCGAAAGCTTTCAGCAGAGAAAGTGTTGGAAAAAGGAGAACGGCTTGGCCTGAAATGGAGCGCTCCGATGATTGCCAATATTGTTCAGCAATACTTGGGAAAACGGAAAGAGGCGGCCGCCTAGATTCGCAAAAGCGAGTAAAATAGTATACAATGGCCCGTTCGGGTCATTTCATCAACCATCTATGGGTAGCGATTTGCCTGGTTGGGCAGATCGACTCTCGCTCCAATTGAGGTCGACCTCAATTGGGGTGAGATAGAGAGAACGGTTCTCTTACTGTCTGCAAACAGCAGATAGGTGGTTTCTCACTTCAAATTCGATTTCTCATACATCACAGGTGAACATCATGAGATTCGAGACCCGTTTAAGCCCTGCGGCGGGCTCAGGTCTGAGCGACCGTGAGCACGCATGGTTTAGAAAAGCAGAGGCGGTGATCGAGGATCGGCAGAGTTCGCCTATAGGACGGGCAGCTACGATCTGGTCACTGGCTCAACAGGCTCGCTTTAGTGAGCCCAACGCGAGCGCGATGCTCCTCTACGAATTTGGCTCGATGTTCGGAGCGAGTCTTGATGGACTGCGCGAGGATGCTCAGCAGTTGATTGGACAATTGCCTACAGTTGGTCTTCCCACCTGGCTGTTCGACCTTTCGGTTGAACCTGCTTTGCAGGGCGTGGCGGGTTTGGTCAAGATGGGCGAATACGGCTACGTCAAAGTTGCAGATGCAGTCGATTTGCTCAATCGCTGTCAGGACGACGTCAGTGCCTTCACGCTGCTGGCTTGGCTCGAAGTTGCCCGCTATTGTCTGGTCGAAGATCTGTACATGAATCCTGTGGCGCTGTTGCTGCAAGAGCGTATTGCTGAGCTTGGCCGAGCCGAGCAGATTCGATTTCTTCTCTTGACCGAAGAACTGAAGCTTGCCCCACGGGGTGAGTTGCGCTCGACGGTGTGTGGAGATTTGCAAGCGGACGACGTCAAGCAGATGGCGACTGATACGGTGTACCAGCTGTTGATGGCCGTGCGAGAACTTCGCAACAAGCCTAAGGGACTTGTCTACTCGGCGATGCAGGAGTTGCTCGGACGCAATGACATCGAAGTGATCAGCATGATGTCGGCATGCCATTTTCACGTTGACTGTTTGATGTCGGAGCAATGGCTTCGAAAGGCCTTCGAATCTCGCGTTACCAGCCTTGTGCGCACTGGAGAACTGAGTCCCTGGTATTTCAGTACGCTGTTTCGGCAGTACGGCCAGGCTCGCATCTTCCACGGCCCGCTGATGGCTTCCGTGCGGCAAAAGTTCATCCCCAGTATGCCAGAGCTGATGAACAAGCATCTTGTTGATTTCTCGCACGGCCTGTCCGAGCTTGGCATTAGCGAGTATGCACTGATTCAGCAAATGCGGGACGATATGCTGCCGCATATCTACGAGAGTATCGAGCACATGAGTCGAGTGTTCTGCGGAACTGAACCCGCGCCACCAGGACCCCGCAAAGAAGTCGTCAAAATAGATCACTTTGCGCCTTTTGCCTGGGCCCTTGCAGTGCAGGATACATTTGAGCGAGGGGAAGCGCTTTTGCCAGTTTGGCTTGAGCGTGGAACTGGCCTGATGGATTCGGCAGACGAGCTTTCTGATGCACTTGTGATGCAACTGCATCAAGCGAGTCTCAGCCAAGGTCTACTGCTTCCAGAGCATGTGGCGACGCGTGCCCGCGCATTGGTTGAAGCTTCGCGGCTTCGTCCACCAGGCGAGGGAAGGGAAGAGGCGGAATACCTGCGGGTGTTGAAGCTTGCACTCCCGAGCGAAGTGGAAGTTGTAGAAGCGTTTTTCGAAGGCTATCACTTGGATTGGTGTGTCCGATATCGTGGACAACTAATCGACTTCGAATACGATGGAAACAGCTTTCATCTGATCCGCAATGCGACCGACGGTGGCTACTTGCATCGAAAAGGAAAGGATCTCTTACGCGATCGCATTCTTGCTCGTGCGGGGTATAGAGTCATTCGTACCTTGCACAGCGAATTTTCAATCCTCCAATCGGATAGCGAGAAAATCGCACTCATCCGAAGCGGTTTGGAATAGACAACTACGCCGGCAGTGCTCGTAGCACTCGCCGGCTTGTTTTGCTCTCTATCTCAGCCGCTTTTTTGGGAGTTTTAGAAGAACGCGGTCACCAGGCTTCCTTTGGTCGTGGAACCGCAGAGAAACCTGGAGTCGCG
>CBDUGV010000243.1:0-6744 GCA_965366815.1 uncultured Bdellovibrionales bacterium
GGGAGTTTGACGATTATCTCAAGCAACCCCTGCTTCCCTATAAGCTCTCGCAACTTGGGCCTGGGCTTGCTTGGGGCGATGTGGATGATGATGGAGACGAAGATTGTTTTCTAGCCGGAGCCTCCGGGCAAGCTGGACAGATATTTCTACGACAAGACGACGGCAGCTTCCTGCCCGATGAAACCGAGATTTTCAACGCAGATCAAGAATCCGAGGATTTGGGAGCGCTGTTCTTTGATGCCGATTCGGATGGCGATAGTGACCTCTATGTAGTGAGCGGTGGCGTTGAAGTTGATTCCACGGCGAATGTGCTTGTGGATAGGCTCTATATAAACGACGGACACGGCAATTTTCGAAAAGCAGCCACTGACGCACTACCAAGTACAACACATAGTGGTGGAAGTATTGCTGCAGCTGATTTCGATCGCGACGGTGACCTCGATCTTTTCATCGCGGGGCGGGTAGTTCCTGGAAGATATCCCAGCGGTCCTGAAAGTTTCCTACTGGTGAATGAGACCACAGCCGTCGATACACCGAAGTTCAGCGAAGCCACGGACGCTTTGGCTCCTGGACTACGGAACTCTGGTATTGCGACTGCCGCCCTTTGGACAGATGTCGATCGGGATGGTTGGATAGATCTACTCGTCGCCCATGAATGGGGACCTATCGCTCTCTGGAAAAACATCGATGGAAGGTTTGAGGATCGGACTGAGTTCGCGGGGCTCGCTGGCTTTCGCGGATGGTGGAATGGCATCACGGGTAACGACTTTGATGGAGATGGCGACATCGATTATGTCGCGACGAACTTTGGCCTCAATAGCAAATACAAAGCCTCCACGGATAAGCCGATTACCCTCTATTATGGTGCCTTCTCAAAGGATGAAACCGGCAAAAATTCGGCCGAGCCACGAATAATCGAGGCTAAAGAAATTGACGGCTCACTCTATCCAGTTCGTGGGCGGGGCTGCTCTACAACGGCCATGCCCCATCTTGCAGAAAAGTTTAGCACCTATAAAGATTTTGCCCTTGCCTCGCTTGATCAGATTTATCCAGCCGAAGAACTCTCTTCAGCCGAGAAGTTTCAAGCGAACTATCTGAAGACATCTATTCTCATAAATCGCGGCGATGGCACTTTCGAGGTACGGCCACTCTCACCTCTCGCTCAAATCTCACCAGCCTTTGGGGTTGTGGCGACTGAGGTAAATGGCGATGGCCACCCTGATATATATCTCGTACAGAACTTCTTTCACCCTCAGATAGAAACCGGTCGACTGGACAGTGGGCTTAGTCTGCTCTTAGAAGGCCGTGGAGACGCCCATTTTACTGACATTTGGCCAAAGGAAAGTGGCTTGTTGGTCCCGGGCGATGCCAAGAGCCTCACTGCGGTAGATCTCAACAATGATGCTCGTGTCGACTTTGTGATTGGGCAAAATGATTCTCCACTTCTCGCGTTTGTTCAGCAAGAGTCGAAGCAGAATGCTGTTGCAGTTAGCCTCAATGGACCAGCTGGCAATCGCTGGGGAGTTGGGGCTAAAGTGACACTTGTTCGCACAGACGGACATAGGCAAACGTCGGAAGTATATGCGGGTTCTGGCTATCTCTCACAATCCTCTGCCAAGTTGTTTTTCGGCCTCGGCCAAAATGGAGCGATTAAAAAAATTGAGGTTCAATGGCCAGATGGCAGCAGACAAACTGAAACCGAATGTACGGGAAACACTATTGTAATTTCAAAAGCCGGCAGCGAATAGCATCATGGCAAGACAGTTTCTCCCTCCGATACTCTTGGCCCTTTCTTTTTTCCTCTCGTCTTTTCTTGCCCCCCTACCTATTGCAAAGGCCATAGAGCCGCTCCCTGAGCTTCTGCTACCCTTTGTCGAGTCATGCAGAGACCCAAAGAGCATCACCGCAAGTGACGTGACTAACTCGCTACCGGGCCTCGCACCACCACCAAGTGATGAACGATTTACCCATGCGCACGTACTCTCTCACTACAAGCGCTATTTTTCGGCCCTACAAAAACAGTTTCCCGATGGCACCCTCTCTTTTTCGAGCGGCAGGATCCTCAAGGGCTATGAGGGTGCGAAAACTCTTAACAACATTCCCAGTTATTTCCTCCCGTATATGCTGTTCAATGCCCCCCTGTATTCGCCCGACTCGATTCGCTTTGAGAAGCTTGAAATTACCCACAATCACAAAACAATCTACGGATTGAGAATGACAACGAAGCTTAACCCACTGTTTCGGCACCACAGCCCCAATCAGATACCGGTGCTACTTTATATAGAGGATCTCAACGCACGGATTTTCGGCTTCACCCATGCCCAAGTGATTGCCAAATTATCTCAGAACGTTGAGCCAGCAGCGAAGTTTCTCTACAACGATGTCATTGATTGGCGTAACCACAAGCGATATGGCAAGGAGGATCAATTTTCGAGGCCTATTGAGCTGACTAATTACGCCCATGATATCGGCAACGATTATCTCGTCAGCGACCATCCAGACTTTGCCCTGCACTTTCTGTCGTATGCGGATCAGCCCGTCACGGTGACGTTCTTTCTATGGCGAAACGATATCTTCTCGAGTCTATTCAGTCGGCTTGCGACCCTTCCCCCGCGTCTACCAGACTTCGTGTTTCAGCTGGTCTTGGAAAAGCCGTAACTCATTATTTCTTCGTCCAACCGGAGCCGATATTTACATACTGCCCAGGAGCAGTAAGCTGGATCGCCTTCTCTGCGGCAAGCTTCTCGACCGCTGTAATAGCCGTGCCGTTCTTTTCAGCAATAGATTGGTAATGAGCCCGTCGCTTCTTGTTGATTTCGTCGACTAAGGCCTTCACCTCGGCCGATGGCTGCGACTGAACTGCTCCTAGATACCCTGTCTTCAACTCGCCTACCAAGCCGGCACTCTTTGCATCTTGAAGGGAGAGAGCAAATGCTGGGCTAACCACCAACAAGCTGAATAACAAGCTAAGCGTCAACAGTTTAAACAGCGCGCGCGGACCCCCATTTGTAAGAACACTGCTCAATCGTATTAATTCCAATGGACGTTCTGATCGCATGGTGCTTCCCTGTTCCAAGTTAGAATAATTCACTATTTTCGGATATGACCTGGTCGAGATCTTTCTCCACCTTTACCCGAACTTCGTGATCAATTTTCACATTGAGATTGATAGTAATCGGTTCCGATGGTGCTTCGACCGTGACACGTGGTGAACAACTCACCAAAAAGAAGCTCATTACTAAGAGACTCATCGGACGCAAGAACCTGTGCTTACTTACGCGTCTATGCATTTTAGTTCGTTCCATGGTGTATTTGACGATTGCCTGTTGGAGATATTCTTATCACCTTTTCCCCAATACTCCCAAATATTTCCTCAGACACTTAGCTCATGCTTCTCAAAAAGCACTTCACTACAATCGCTCTCCTCACTTGGTCTTACTGGCGGGCTCCAAATTCTGAAATGTCGGAGGTAATCTGTAGGCTTTTTAACAAGGCCGGAATGTTCTCACCCACATTCACGTTAAAGTTAATCGAGCGGCCATTCTGATAATCTGGATTTCTGCCCGCAAGCGATAGCGCAATATCGAGATTCCCCTTGCGATCGAGATCGACTCCCGCCTTGAGGGAGTCATACCAGTAGTTCTCAAGTGCCTTCGAAGCTACACCGACACTCTGCTGAACGAGGCTCGCCTGTTGCTCAGTATCCAAGAGTTGCGCTCTGATCCGACCCTTCCCATCAGATTGCAATTTGCCTTTTTGCACAGTAACTCCCGCTGCTGAAAACGCGAATGGAACTACACCTGAGACAGTTCCCTGTGCTGAGACTTTCTGCTGAGGATACAACTCGAGCACCTTTTCCAAATCGATCTTTGCTACCTGCAACTGAGCGCTCCCCTGCCAACTTGCAGAGTCAACTACAAATGTTGGTATGAGTATCGAACCGCCGAGAATCTCCGCACGAACATTGCTCGCAACTATCGTATTCGAAGCTTTCCCCGGTTTCAGCAACAGCTCCGCACTAACGTTCTTAATCGGCAGGCCCGGATTCACCTCCTTGATTCGGACTTGAGCAGGTTTCCGCATTTTAAACGGTGAGAATCCAGCTGAGCGCAACGATGCATTCCCTCCAAGTACTACTATTTTATTGTAGGAGAGGTTTACCCCCTCGATATCCATACTCAAAAACTGATTTTGCAGAGAATCAGTCTGCCAATCCGCGCCCATATGCCCCTTTATCTTTGCTTGTTGCACAGTGAGTTGCTTGGGTAGCTTCACTCCCTGTGATTCCAGTAGTGGGGTAAGCACGTTCCAGCTGATGGGTAGCAATGACAAGCGCAATGCCATATCTTGGCTAGCTCGGATCAGTTCAATCGCTCCGATCAAGACAAAGGGAGAATCAGAGCCGCGTATTTTCAGTGTAGAATTCGCTTTATCCACGAGCACTGTGAATTCAGCTTCGACATCAATTTTCGGAATGAACCGTTTTGCAATTTTCGTAGTAAGACCTCGAAGAACAGCGACACCACGAATCGCAGCGCTGTCCTGAGACGTTATCTCAACCCTGAGCAACTCCGCATTCAGGGTTGTCGAGTCGCTGTGAATTCGAACTTCAGACAGTACCAACTCGGATAGACGTCCCTGAAACAACTCAGCCAGTTGGTAGCCAATTCGTAGTTCGGACGACTCAACTAATACCGACTTATTGTCCAACACCGCCTGAAATGAAACGTTCTTGATTCCCCAATCCGTAGCAGTGGGACGCACGACGTCAAATGTAACCGCTCGAAGCCCATATGCCTCAAGTGCCGGCACCGCAAAGTGCTTAACGACGAGCGGAAAATAGAGGAAAAAACCGAAGCCAACGAGCAAAAGTCCGGTAATAGGGAGAGAGATCGCCAAAAAATTTTTCATCCAATTTCGCATATCTGGCTCCTATAGAGCCACATCATGACAGATAGTGTCAGCAGAAAAAGCGAAATAATTTGCTTGTAGAGGTCATTTTGCGACCTCGGCAACCATAACTACGTTAAGCAGTAGTGTATGTGTTGTATATCGCGCCAATGGTGAGTCACGGAAGGACGTGGCCCGTTGTAACGACGTGTGTGGCGGAGGTGTGGTGCTTGGCGCCAAGAAAGCAATAGCCCGATGAAAGAGATTAGTTTTGGGTCTGCCTCCAGCAGGCTTGGCCCCTTATTTGAGAAAATCCTACGAAAGATCGAGCCAGTAGAACGAGTCCGTGTTCGCGATCTGGTAATTCAACTCGCCGAAGATGACGAGTCCATCACCTCAGAAGCCCTCAGACAGCTTCGAGAAATGGGCAGATCGGCTCGCACCTCCTTGCCCTGGGTCAAGCGGCTTCTTCTTGAAGACTCATCACCAGAGATTCGGTCTCGGTCTCTACTGACTTTGCTAAAAATAAGTCCACGGCCAGCGCGAGATATCATGAGAGCTTGTCGGGACCAACATCGCAGCATCCGATTGAGACTGGCTCATTACTTTGCCTATGAATGGCCGGGGAAAGATGCGGAATTGACCGCCTATCTGCGTTCACTCGTTGGGCTCCCTTTCGGCGATCGACTCGCTGAGGCCTTCTATTTACTTCGCCACCCAGTGCGAGCCAAGGCACTTGGGATTTCCAACCCTCGAGAGCTTGGCATTGTTCTCTTTCCTGAAGCCGATGAAGGTGTAAACGAAGAGAAGATGCTGGTCTATTTCTTGAAAGACCCCGACACCGAGATTAGAAAACTTGCGGCACTTGCGCTTGGCTCGATCCCCTGGGAGAGCGAGCGCGTTAATAGTGCATTGGCCAAGATAGTTCGAAACGGGGAGGAGAGCGTTAGGGACTGGGCACTGCAGTCCCTGGAGCGAAGAAATATCTCGGTCTTTATTCTACTTCGCTCAATCGCTGGTGATGAGGAGGCGACGCCTGAGACCCGAAGCTGGGCGGTTAAACGCCTTGCCCGCGACCACGGAAACAAAGCACATGCGTTCTTTGTCACCCTAAGAAAGCTGGATTCTACACCCTCAGACGTACAGCTTGCAGCGATCGATGCTATTGCTACCGTAAAGGCCTCGAAAGTCACGTCCTTAGAAGGCAAATCTAAGTCTAAGCAATCGTCAGAAATTCTAAGCGAGAAGAACCAAAGCGAGGAAAACCAAACAGAAGTACACGGAGCGGTTGGAAACCAAACGGAGGAGCATCAGACGGACGAACATCAGGGCGAAGAAAAGCAAGCCCTAGCTTGAGTCAACCGCTAGCCTACTGGCAACAATCGCTGCAATGATTATGAACGGCAAATCGAAGATGGTAAACAGGCTAAAAAAGATTTGAAAGAAGCCGAGTGCAAGCGTAGAGGATTTTGCATTTTCCTTCAGGGCCTCTAAATCGACAGCGTCTGCATCGTATTCTCCGTCATCGTAATATTCATCGTCTTCTGCGTAAGACTCGCCGTCTTCGTAGTCACCATCTCCGGTATCGAGCAACTCTTGATAGCTCTCTAGCTGCTGATCACTGTATTGTTCTTGCGCCGCTCTTTGATCAGTCAATTCTATTAGATCCTCTTGGGTGAATTTCGTGAAGGTAATTGTCAAAAGAATGACCAGGAAAAACTTCGCTAGAATTGCTGAGAATGCAGCTGAGAGCCCAGCGACCAGTCGAACCTTTCGACCACGCACCTGATCAGCTCCAAGCCGAGCGCCAAAGGCAGCGAAGAAAGATAAAGCCAACAACGAAATTCGACCGCC
>CBDUGV010000244.1:0-6738 GCA_965366815.1 uncultured Bdellovibrionales bacterium
AAACCAACACTAACAAAATAGGGCACAAAATCGTCGTGTGCTTCTTCTGCAAACGTTTGCAGAACACCTGCTGTTTCGATCATAGAATAGAATTCGTCGAGTTTCTTGTTGAGAAACTCTGCCTTCATATCCAAGACAAATTCGTTTTCCAACTCAAAATCTGCTGGGAAGGTGTCGAAATACTCCTTGGTCATTGCTGTGGAAAATCTATCAATCGCAAGGGCGTGCTGCCACATACTTCTTCCTAGGCCGCGCGCCCTCGCGATTTCAAACTCTCCGCATGTCTCCTGGTAGATTGCGACGGTTTCAGTCTCATCGGCAAAGGCGAAGTTAGTCTCAGCTGTAGCCTCCTCCGAATCAGCTTCAAAAGCAGATTCGAATTCGGCACCGCTGTACATGAGCCCTTGCGCTTGGACATGTGAACTGGCCCAGAATAAAACTACCCATCCAATCAAAAAGCCCGCCACACCCATCTGTGCTAATTCTGTTCCAAGACGAATACTCCATTTACATCCACGCATCGCAATCTACCTCTACTGTTTACAACCCCACTCAATCGCTAGAGCTGCCGATAGAAGAGGTATAGAACAGGTTGATGCGCGAATGATCGCGAGTGTATGGGAAAAGGATCGCAATACTCACACAGGCGATCGGATCTGTAGCGATCGGCTCAGAATGGATCAAGATCTAGAGTATTGAACGGGCAAAGCTCCGTTAGCCACAGCCGCCTTGGCTGCCGCAATTTAGGCAGCGATAGCACGCCCCTTGGCGCACCATCAGCGAAGAGCCGCAGACCGAACAAGGTGGGGCATCATCGCTTAGGGTAAAAGCGAGGCCATTAGCTACTGACCCGTTGCTGCCAGAGCCGTTGCTTACCGCACCGTTGGTACTTTTTGTCTGAGTCGCAAGTGCCGGCTGTTTCGATGTCTTCGCATCCGTGTCCTTTGACTCTGATGACTCAATCGGCATTATCCCTGCTTGCTGCTGTTCGCTCTCAGATAGAAACTTTGAAGCAAGCCAGCGGAAAATATAATCCGGCACTGATTTCGCAAACGGAATCTGCTTGTTCTGGGTCATCCCAGAAGGCTCAAATCGCATATGGGAAAACTTCTTTACCAATGCGCTCAAAGGCACGCCGTATTGTAGTGCAAGAGAGATACTAGTCGCATAGGCGTCCATAATTCCCGAGAGCGTTGAACCTTCCTTTGCCATCACAACAAAGATCTCACCCGGCGTCCCATCGTCGAACAACCCTACAGTGATATATCCTTCATGCCCCTGAATGTTGAACTTATGGGTAATCGCCTGGCGTTCGTCCGGCAGGTATCGGCGAGCGGTTTCAGCAAAAGCCCCCGCGGCGCTGTTTGCCTTCATCAGCTCCGTACCCAAGGGTTGGGACCGTTTGGAGTTGTCGCGATAAATCGCTACTGCCTTAATACCCATCTTCCAGGCTTCAACATAGGTATCGTATATATCTTCGATACTGGCCAACTCCGGAAGATTTACCGTCTTGCTTATCGCGCCAGAAATAAACGGCTGCGTTGCGGCCATCATTTTTAGATGACCCAAGTAATGTATTGAACGCTCACCATTTCTCGCCTTAAACGCGCAATCGAAGATTGGCAAATGTTCTTCGTTCAACCCGGGCGCACCTTCAATGGTATCGTGTTCGTCAATGTAGGCAACTATCTCAGCTACGACATGTTCCGGATAGCCAAGATTCTTCAGGGCCGCTGGAACACTGTGATTGACGATCTTAAGCATGCCTCCACCGGCAAGTTTCTTGTACTTCACAAGGGCAATGTCAGGTTCAATTCCAGTTGTATCGCAGTCCATCATGAAAGCGATCGTTCCGGTTGGGGCCAACACTGTAGCCTGGGCATTTCGATATCCATGTGCAGCACCAGCATCTAGAGCCTCGCGCCAAATTGCTCGTGCTTCATCTACAAGACTCTCTGTAGAGAAAGTGAGAGGTAATTGTTCTGCTGCTTGCCGGTGTTTCTCGATTACGCCTAGCATCGGCTCGGCGTTCGCTTGATACTCCTTAAACGGGCCAACTTCTCTCGCCAACTCTGCACTGGAAAGATAAGCCTGCCCACAAAGGAGAGAGGTGAGTGTCGCGGCCAAGGCTCGACCCTCGTCTGAGTCATACGCGAGCCCCTTGTGCATGAGCAAAGCACCCAAGTTCGCATACCCAAGCCCGAGTTGCCGAAAGGCATGAGCATTCACGCCTATCTTCTCGGTTGGATAGCTGGAATTATCTACAAGAATGTCTTGTGCTGTTATTAAGACGTCAACCGTGTGTCGAAAGGAATCGACATCAAACACTCCGTCTTCGCTCAAGTACTTGAGCAGATTAATACTGGCCAAATTACAGGCAGAGTCATCTACATGCATGTACTCACTGCACGGGTTACTTGCGTTTATTCGTCCCGAATTTGGGCAGGTATGCCAATCATTAATCGTCGTATCAAACTGCAAGCCGGGATCCCCGCAAACCCAGGTTCCATGGGCTATTTCTCGCATTATATCTGGAGCGCTCTTCTCTTCTAGCGGCTCGCCTTTGCGCGTCTTGGTGGTATAGGAACCTCCATCAACTACGGCCTGCATGAATTCATCTGTGGCACGAACACTCAAATTGGCATTTTGGAAGAACACTGAATCATAGGCGCCGCCGGGCACATTGAATCCGCCTTCATATCCCTGCTCGATAAGCGCCCAGGCTTTCTCTTCCTCACGCCGCTTCATCGAAACAAATTCCTCAATGTCGCCGTGATCACAATCAAGGATCTGCATTTTCGCCGCACGCCGAGTTTTCCCGCCGCTCTTTATCGTGCCGGCCCATGAGTCAAAGCCACGCATGAAAGAAATAGGACCACTAGGCGTACCGCCTCCGCTAAGCGTCTCCCGGCTGGACCGAATACTTGATAAGTTCGTTCCACATCCCGATCCATACTTAAACAACTTACCTTCGGCTTTCTGTAAATCGAGTAACCCATCAATACTGTCATCTACCGAGAGAATAAAACAGGCGCTGCACTGTGGTCTCTCTTCGATCCCGACGTTAAACCAAACTGGCGAATTAAACGCAGCGTATTGTTCGACTAAAATAGCGGTGAGCTCTTCGTTAAAAATGGTCTGATCTTCCTGGGAACGGAAATAGCCATCTTTTGCACCCCAAGCAGTGATGGTATCAGCAACTCGAGAAATCAATTGCCGGATACTCGTTTCTCTCTCCGGACGACCAACTGCACTGCGGAAATACTTAGAAACGACAACGTTCGTTGCCATCTGCGACCAAGATTCGGGAACCTCGACATCGTCCTGTGTAAAGATGTCCTCACCAGTCTCGTTCTTGATCTCGGCATTGCGCTTCGTCCAAGAGATACGGTCATAGGGATGGGTGACACCGTCGGTGAACACCCGCTGGAAACTGCGGCCCGACACCTTTGAAGAGCCTACCTGATCTCCCCCAGCAGATTGTTCTTCAACTTCGATCTCTTCAACCAATGCAGTCGGCGCCATATTTTCCCCTCGGAACTCTAATAAATCCAGCTCATTCAATCTGCCCAATCGCAGTGTTTCCGTCAAAGGAAAATACTACATGTTGTGCCTAAATTTTGACGAACCCCATACATATTGTATTTAGCTTAAAATCGATGTTGATCTAACCCTGCGAAATTAGGCGCTTTTGCTTGAGGGGTTACTCTATATCCCTGAGAGACAAATCATTCCCGACTGAATAAGGGGTAAATTGAAATATCTGCTCAATCCTTCTCTACACCTTCCTCAAGTGCGGCGCGCAGCGTATGCCAAGGCAGGGTTGCGCATTTTACCCGAATCGGGAATCGGCTCACGCCAAGTAAGGGACTCACTTCTTCGTAGATATCATCGGGGAGCTTCGCGTCCTTTCCTTGGAGCAACAAACGAAACTCCTGCACAAGCCCAGCAATTGCCTCGCACGACTGCCCCTCGAGGCAACCTGCCATGAGCGAAGTCGAAGCAATACAGATTGAACAGGCTTCGCCTTGAAAATGTATCTGCTCAAGGGTAGCCCCCTTCACTTGGAGGAAAACTTCTACCCGATCTCCACAGAGCGGATTATGTCCAACCGCGGTGTGTGTGTACGAGGCCGGAACACCATAATTTTTGGGATTCTTGCAGTGTTCAAGAATTATCTGCCCATAGAGTTCATTTAGCTCATCACTCATCGAAACAGCTCCTGAACTTTACCCAGCCCGACAACTAATTGGTCCACATCTTCTCTGGTATTGAATTTTGCAAAAGAGATCCGAACCGTCGCCGGTACAGCAAAGCGCTTCATCAACGGCTGCGTACAATGGTGCCCGGTGCGTACCGCGATATTCATCTGATCAAGCACGGTGCCAACGTCATGTGGATGCACATTGTCGAACACAAAAGAAACAACGCCAATTTGCTCAGTCGGTGACCCAATACGCCGCAGTCCCGTCACGCCAGCAAGCTGTTCCAAGGCATACCCGAGAAGGTCTTGCTCAGAGCTCTGTATGTTTTCCCAACCAAGGCTTTCAATATACAAAAGCGCTTCTGCGAGGCCTATGGCGCCAGAAATATGAGGTGTCCCCGCTTCGAACTTTGCAGGCGGTGCTTGAAAGGTGGAACCCTCAAAGGTCACGGAAAGGATCATATCACCACCACCGTGATACGGTCGCATCTGCTTCAAATGCTCAGCTTTCCCGTACAAGACACCAATACCGGTAGGACCATACGCCTTATGCCCTGAGATAAGATAGAAATCGCAGTCAAGGGCCGTCACGTCGATTGGCACATGCGCAGCAGCTTGCGCTCCGTCGACTACAACTGGAATGTTCTTCTCATGCGCCGCAGCAACTATCTTGGCTATCGGGGTAACAGTACCGAGTGTGTTTGATACATGGGTTACCGAAACAAGCTTTACTTGCGGTGTAAGCATTTCTTGGAAGGCAGTAATCTCCAACTCTCCAGCGTCGTTGACCGGAACCACTTTGATACGGGCGCCAACTTCATCTGCGACCATTTGCCAAGGAACAATATTGGAATGGTGCTCCAACTCAGTGAGGAGAATTTCATCTCCAGTTGAAAGCCTATCCTTACCGAAGGTCTGAGCTATCAGATTAATGCCCTCGGTTGTGCCCCGAGTAAAAACTATTTCATCCGATGAACGAGCTGAGAGAAATCGCTGCACTGTTTCACGACTTTGCTCGTAGAGTTCCGTCGCTTGTTGGCTGAGCTGATACACTCCTCGGTGAATATTGGCATTGGTCGTACTATAATACTGCGAGACAGCATCAATTACTCGTCGAGGTTTTTGCGTAGTTGCCGCATTATCCAAATAAACCAAATCGCTCTGTTCTACCAGGAGCGGGAAGTCTTTCCGAGTTTCACTTTGAATTGACATGTACACTTAACCAATGAATGAGTGCCTTCTCGCAAACCGGTTTGATTGACTGTTTAGTCACCTGTCGCGAGATACTACGATCCAACCCGACTGTCCCTAGCTCAGTCATTTTTTCGGCCTCATCGATAGCGCCGAAATCACAGCAATCATCAACACTAGAGGGGAAAATATCAACTGTTTGGGCCAGGGCCAAATCATTTCAGAGTCTACAACCACCGTCTCCAACTAACAAGACAAGTCATCGAAAAAAAATGCTAAGCCA
Organism: uncultured Bdellovibrionales bacterium; assembly: GCA_965366815.1. Classification (GTDB taxonomy): domain Bacteria; phylum Bdellovibrionota_C; class UBA2361; order SZUA-149; family SZUA-149; genus CBDUGV01. The sequence continues at coordinate 5,679 of CBDUGV010000244.1, forward strand.
CCACAGCCAATTGTAAAAGAAAAGCAAAAACCCCGTCCCAACCCCGGCAAACTTCACTCGTCTCGCATAACAGTGATGTAATTTGGTTTCTATGAAGCGATCCAATTGGATCCACTCTGACGGGGAGTTTTATTCGGGATGATACTTTTCAAGCGTTTTACTACACGTTTTCTTTTCATGGTCGCACTTTTTTTTCTCCTCTACTCGACAGCCTCCGCTGACCAAATACGTCCACCTTCCGGCCTGCCTGTAACATCAACGAATGGGCCAGGCTTAAACGAGTGTAGTTCCGTTTCGAATAGCTATCTGCAAGAACAGCTAGAAGACCAAAAACATGAGCTAAAACGTCTTCGAAAACTTCTTGGGACATACGCACGTCGTGAGCAAGAGAAACGCCAGGAGATTCACGATGTGTTGAATACCTTCGTAATGTTGGGTTCAGATCTCCATGAGAGAGTTCAAGAACTAGGTAGCGGGGTACAGCAGTGCAAGCAGGGTCGGTTGGAATCTACTGAGGCGCTCAGTGAGTTAAAAGAACGAGTTACCGGAGTGTTGACCTCAATTGTAGTGAGGCTCGAACAGAGCAAAATTGATATTGATAGGCTAAAAAGACTTGCGCACTGAGTCCCAGTACTTGGAATCCCTGTAGTCGATTCGTTCAAATGACGAGGCACGAGCGAAGCACATTGTCCTCCGCTCCGAATTGGAACCGTTTTTCCAACAAATAGGCGCAGAACTCGATGTCAGCTGCCACAGAAACTCAATTGTTCTCTCAGTAGAAGGAGATCTCGGCTCTGTCGAAAGACATAAAATATTCATAGACGCGGCAGTGTTTGTTGCTGCTGAAGTATGCCGCAGCCAAAACCCCTAATCGACTTTTTGCTGCTTTTTGACAATCTCAGCTAGGTGCTTACTGATGGGAACCGACGCACTATCAACAAACCCGGAAGCCGAAATCATTGTAACGGGACCAAGAAATTCACCCTGGTCGTTGAAGACTACTACGCCAACACCGAGACCTGCGACTTCAAGTGGTGCATCTACCAACGAATCAGCGGGA
>CBDUGV010000245.1:0-6685 GCA_965366815.1 uncultured Bdellovibrionales bacterium
AACTATCAAAGTCACTTCTCGACAATAAAATGCGATGAACCAATTGTTCTGAGAAATTGCTGACATCCTGACCGCCAGTCCTAACGCTGACCTTGTATCCTTCACCAAGTCGTTCAACCTCGGGCTTGGCTCGCCCTGCACAGGCCGAACAAAGGCAGACAAGTAAAATAAGAAGTAACTTCATGAGGAAACTCTCTGAAAATTCTGATAATTGCCTATTCACCGGTTTGAATATAAACATACGTTTTGCTCAATGTCGAAATTTCCTAGGATCATGCTCAAATTACTAAAAAGCACCCAATTCTCAGTCTCGAGCCTAGAACCGCAATTGTGCCAATGCCCGCCTTCGATGCGGCAGCTATCTGGCTTCGTTCGGGCTTCAATACTCTTCGCGCTACTCATTGCCCTCTGTTCCAGCACAGGCTGTAGCAGCGCTTATTACTCAACGATGGAGAAATTTGGTTACCACAAGCGAGACTTGCTTGTCAGCAGAGTTGAAGATGCCTCGGAATCTCAAGGAGAGGCGAAAGAACAGTTCAAGTCAGCCTTGGAACGTTTCAACAGCGTGGTTCGATATGAGGGCGGCGATCTGCAATCCAAATATGAGACTCTACAAGCCGAATTCGATCAGAGCGAAGCAGCTGCAAAAGACGTACGCAAACGTATCGACTCGGTTGAAAATGTAGCAGAGGCTTTGTTTGATGAGTGGGAAGACGAATTGCGGCAATATTCTAATGCTCAACTGAAACGAAGTAGTGAACGAAGTCTTGAGGACACTCGACGAAGATACAAGCCGATGATCTCTGCGATGCGTAAAGTTGAGCGAAAAATGGACCCGGTGTTGGGGGCATTCCGAGACCAGGTATTGTTTCTCAAGCACAACTTGAATGCGAGAGCTATCGCATCTCTCAAAAGTGAGTTTCAGTCAGTTGAGTCAGATATCGCCTCACTTGTGCAAGACATGGAAGCGTCTATTCGCGAGTCTCAGGCTTTTGTGAAGACACTCAATAGTAGTTCAAAGAGTTAGTGGTACGTAGCAGGGAGCAAGATCAACCAATGGGTAGTGCGCAAGTTGAGGTTGAATTGGAAGAGCCAAAAAAATTATCTGTTGTACTCTCTGAGATATTTGACCCCGCTCAGGCCCCGAGTAAATACGGCGAATTAGTCGATGGACTCGACCACCATGGCATGGCGATGGTGCTCATCCTTTTCTCCATTCCCGCAGCCTTGCCAATACCGGCTGCAGGTTACTCCACCGTTCTGTCGATTCCGTTGATGGCGATTGGCCTTCGATTGATACTTGGCAAAGATACGGTCTGGCTTCCCGAAAAGTTGCGGGCAAGTGCGTTTGAGCCAGCGAAGTTCCGAAAGCTCCTCGGGCCAATGATAAAGCTGGTGAGCTGTATTGAACGATTTTCGAAACCCCGCCTCGTACGCTTCTCACAATCAAAGAGCCTGACAATTGCGCTCGGATTCTTAATTTGCCTCCTTGCTGCCTCAATGGCTCTCCCCATTCCCGGCACCAATACGCTACCAGCGGGCGGTATTTTTTTGATTGGGTTTGGTTTGTTAGAAAAAGACGGACTGCTGATTCTCGGCGGCATACTCTATAGTATCATCGCAGCAGCGCTGACAGTTTTCATAATCAAATTTGGCTACGAAGTAGTGAAGGCCGTCATTCTCGGTTTCTTTCAATAAACACGAAAACGCTTCTAGTGGTGCACTAGACCTACCAATGCTCTCCTGGCACGGGGATCAGTCGTGGAACTTCGGGTCGGTCCACTTGCGGTCCATTTTCTTCACTTCCCCAGAATGGAAAACAATGAAATAGAGCGCAATCAGAATTACGAGCAGACCAAGGAGAATTATAAATAATGTGACTAGAAGTTTAAATTCCACAGGTCCAGTATATGTGCAAATTCTCTGCCCTGCAAAACAAAAGCAGCAAGATTACTAAGGCTTCACCAGCGTTAAATTCGCTCTTGGCGTAGACAGACGCGCACCGGTCTCTTTCTCTAGGTGTAATCGAAGACGCGCTCCCACACCAGCTGGAACTGCTTGCTCCCCAAGCGTTGAGGCCATGTCTACGATATGTCGGAGATCAGATATGAGACGTTCGCAATGCTCGCAGCCAGCAACATGACGTTCGATTGCGAATTGTTCGCGTGTAGAGGTCTCACCTTCAAGATAGGCATCAAGTCGCTGCTCTACGTGCTGGCAAGAATATGTATTGCACTTAATAGTCGAAATTCGGTCGTCGTTCATCTTCACCACCATCCATTGCTAGTATTCCACACAACCCCAAATAAAACTGCTACGACCAACCCTATAAGCCTATAGTCTACCTAAGCCTTCCAAAACCCTCATGCGTGACACAATTGTTACATCGTTTAAGATAAACGATACAAAGGAAGGGATTCACTTTTTCACTTATTTTATTAATTACTGTAGTTTCGGCAGGTTATGCGGCAATCTTGAGTCCTAGTCGCGGTTTTTTACGACTTAGGAGACAAACTTATAGCCCACGCCGTGAACCGTAATGATATGACGAGGCTTATCGGGAACCTCTTCAACTTTATGCCTCAGCCGGGCAATAAAGTTGTCGACCGTCCGAGTTGATGGGTAATTGTTGTATCCCCAGACGTTATCCAGCAATTCGTCGCGAGTTACTGGCACATCCGGTTGAGCCGCCAGGTAGCGGAGCAATTCAAACTCTTTTGCAGAAAGTACAATCTCGTCCTCGCCTTTGCGAGCCCGGTAGGTGCGAAAATCGACAAATACTGCGCCAAAGCTTAACTCATCGGCAAGCGGTCGATCTTCACCGTTCGTCGCAACCGCTCCGAGCGATTCAGAGCGGCGAAGCACTGCTTTGATACGAGCAAACAGCTCACGCATGCCAAATGGTTTAGTCAGATAATCATCCGCGCCAAGTTCTAGACCAACAACTTTATCTACTTCACTACATTTGGCAGTGAGCATTATGATCGGTGTAGATTTCTCGCTGGCCCGGATGCGCTTGCAGACTTCAAGCCCGTCTACTCCAGGGATCATGACATCAAGCACCACGAGATCAGGTTTCTCCACTTCGAACGCTTCGAGTCCAGACACTCCGTTATCTCGCCAGATAACTTCGTAGCCCTCGAACTTGAGGTTCTCCACGAGGCCTTCGCGAACCGGGCCTTCATCCTCAATAACTAGAATTTTTTTATTATGCGCTTCGCTCATCAGATACAATTAGCGGCTATGTAAAACCGGAAGAAACAAGTCGAGTGTGGTAACAAATATCACCAAATACCCAATCAGCTGCCCAAGATCGACTCCAAAAGATACAATTCAGAATATCGTGACACGGCCAGACAATCAACAAATATCTCTGTTAACTACTAAAGAATACATGTTTAACAAGCAAGAAATACTCAGGTTTTGTGTTTTTTAGCCTCATGTAAACAATGGCTAGCAAAGCCAAGCATACGTCCCCTGCCTGGGTTTTAACTACGGCTTTGCCTCAATTCGGAGCACACTCTTGCCTAATACGCTCGATACAGAAGCTGCAATTTGCCTATGGATCGCAGCCATTGCACGGCTCGGGCCTCATTCATACCCTCGATGAGTGCGAGGAGCCCTGTTACCTTCGGTACCTTTACAATATCCGGCTCCGCTTCTTCCTCTCCACTTAGTTCTAAAGCTAACTTTGCGGCGCGAGCGACCCCGCCGATCTCATCTGCAAGTCCCCACTCTACCGCTTGCTCCCCCAGAATGATTCGGCCATCGGCAAACTCTCGCACTTTATCCACTTCGAGTTTTCGCGAGTCGGCGATAATGTTTACAAACTGCTCATACGTCTTATCGACGATGTTTTGTAACAACTCTTTGTCCGCAACTTCAAACTCGCGAAACGGAGAACCACTGTCTTTAAATCGTCCGCTCTTAATCACATGCATCGAGAATCCATATTTCTCAATCAGAGAGCTGACGTTAGGAACCTGCAGAATCACACCAATCGACCCGGTCAGCGTACCTTGATTCGTTACGACGCTGCGACATCCTGCCGACGCATACATACCCCCGGACGCAGCAATATTTCCGAGCGAACAAACCACGGGCTTTTTAGCATCAGCGAGTTTGATCGCACGATAGATTTCCTCCGAGGCACCAACTGCACCTCCAGGGGTTTCTATACGAACAACCACCGCTTTGATTTTGTCGTTTTTTACAAACTTGCCAAGCGACTCACGAAACTTATCAGAACTGACTATCTCTCCAGTGAGTTCGACCAAACCCACTGCGTTATCTGATTTCACTTTGAGACTAGACAATTCGGTATCATCGAAGCCCGAACCGATTGCAACTATAATGACGGCTATCGAGCCAACGATGGACAGCACAACGAGCCCGACCAAACTCCAGCCCAAGACCGTTAACGATTTCTTTAGGAAACTCATCTCTTCTCCGATGCGGTGTTATTGATTCTTCCAATATAAAAATACCACTATGGAGAACTCGGTGTCAGGTATTCATTTGCAGAAAAACCAAGGGGTTTGCCTGAATTTATCTGGACATGTTACTAGCACTAGACGTCGCGGTAACTGCGAGCCAATACCCTACTGTTTTACTGATAATCCGATGTAGTTATATGCCCGTTCAGCAAAATCCACAGAAGCGGCGACTTAGTCCACAATCTACTCCAGAGGCCGTATTTGAGCTCAGTGTCCTTATCCCGGTCTATAACGAGGAATCTACCGTCATAGAGCTCCTGCGTCGTGTAGCCTCTGCTCCTTATCGCAAGCAGATTATCGTCGTTGATGATGGCTCTAGCGATGGTACACGAGAGCTCTTGGATAATCTCGATCGCTCGGGCCTTGTGCTCCATGCCCCCAAAGGCAGCTCGATTGAAATCCACTACCACCCAGAGAATCGTGGAAAAGGTGCCGCACTGAGAACCGCACTTCAATATGCAAGCGCACCATTTACCATCGTGCAGGATGCCGACTTAGAATACGATCCTCAAGATTATCCGCTCTTGGTGAACGTGCTCGAACGAGGATATGCGGAAACGGTCTATGGCTCACGGTATATGGCCGGCAACAATTATCTTCCGAACACGAGATTTAAGATTTGCGTTAAACTACTCAACTGGATGGTTGGCATCTTGTATGGTCAAACGCTGACCGATGAAGCTACCTGCTACAAGGCCTTCCCCACCGAGCTACTCAAATCGCTCAAGCTTGAGTCAGATGATTTTCGATTCTGTCCAGAGGTCACCGCAAAAGTTCGAAAACGCGGAATTCGCATTATCGAAATTCCGATCTCGTATGATCTTCGAACAAGCGACGAAGGCAAGAAGATCGGCTGGAAAGATGGAGTTCTCGCAATCTGGGCGTTGATCCGCTACCGTTTCCTTCCTTAGACAAACACCGCCATACCAGAAGAGCAGCGCTGAACGACTAGAACGTCTGCGTCGAATTCTTTTTCCGTTGGTTCTCGTTCTGAATCCACTTCAACAACCCCTCGCCTTGGTCTTCGACGAATTTCCACATTCCAGAGACGAGTTTGCTACCACTATTGGTTATCCGATCGACTGGAGTAAACTCTGCGCTTCGATAGGACTCTTGAAATGCGTCATAGGCGGCTTGAGAATTCCGCGGGTCCATTGATTTAGCCGCTAAACGACCAAAGGGAATAAAATGAACGAACTCGAACATCATGTCTTGGTCAACGGCTAGGTCCCCGTCGTAATCGAGATAGAATAAGGGAATCGAAGTCACGCCAGAGGTTGCCATCCCAACATGAATGACCTGCGAGACCTCTTTTGTACCTATTTCAGTTTTCAGATGATAGATGGTGAAAGTCTTATTATACGTACTAGTGCCGCGTCCTCGAACTTCGACATCACGCTCGAGCTTATAGAGTCCTTTCTCCAACCTATCAAGTTGCTGCGGGAGAATCTTGCTCCGTTCCGATTTCGGAAAGACTGCTACTTGTAGGCGCGCTATTTCATCAAGCGAATCTTCAATTTTTGTATCCAACTCTTGCAAAGCGCTGCGAACCAAGTCTGCCTGTTGCTTAAACGCCTGTTGGTGCACAAGCTGTTTTTGCTCTAAGTCATCGATGCGACCCGCTAGACGCGAGAGCAAAAACAGAGCTGCCAGCAGACCGAGGCAAACGATCCCAGCGGCAATTTTTACTATTCTAAGATCCATGCAGAGTTGTGTGCTTTAAAGCCAATATGTGGATAATAGGAGGTCGCATCCGGCGCCGCGAGTAAAACAATCTTACACTCAGCTGTCAGTTCTGCCTTTGTTTGGCGAATGAGCTCCCTGCCAATTCCACGGCGCTGATACTCACGATGGACCGCGAGGTCTGCCAAATAGGCGACCCACGCAAAATCTGTAAGTGTTCGCGATATGCCCACCAATAGAGCTTCATCCCACGCGGTCACAGTGAGATTTGCTTCGGCTATCATTCGTGAAAATCGCTTCAGATCCTCCACAGGGCGCCTCTCGGCAAGTGTTGAAGCCCGATACAACTCCTGCAGTTGCTCCAGTTCAACCGGGACATTGATCTTATACGCAATCTCAGCAGCCATACAGGAAACCTACTAAATAGGATGGTGTACTATCGCCGAGAGAATAGTAGCCAGGCACACGCTGCGAGGCAATAGCATTGGACAGAATGAGAATAGATG
>CBDUGV010000246.1:0-6635 GCA_965366815.1 uncultured Bdellovibrionales bacterium
TACATTAAATCCAAATAGAGCTGCTTTATCTCGACGTAACATCCTGTAATCATAGGGTTTGTAATTTCCTAGCGAATCTGAGACCTTAGTTCTCACATCTCAATACAGAGGTATATGAGTTATGAATGAGCGACGATTCGATACGCTAGAGGATGTACTATTGCCTGTTAAGCAATCAGAAACTTCTGAGATTCCAAGTGGGGCATCACAAAACGCCGAACCGCTTCATACTGAGCCCTTGGTAGAACAAGGCTCTGCTGCGACGGCGGAGAGAGGCACGGCATCAGCCGCTGCCAATACCACTGGCACACAGCCTGAGAGAACTCAGCTCAACGTGATCCAAGCAGCAGCGGTTGCCGTCAAGACAACTCTGGTTGCTGTCGCACAAGTTTTTTGGTGGTCCTTGCGATTGGTCGTCGGCTATCTACGACACCATCCCTTACATGCGATGTTTAATCTTGCCTTGCTGGCGCTTTTTGGGTTGGTGCTTGTGACCGGCTCTCGCATCTATGAAGATGTCATTCTTACGAAAATTTCTGAAGATACTATTGATCGACTGATTGACGCGTCGGTCTATACTCGTGATTTCAATTCGAATGGCATTCGCGATCGCGGCACCGAGGAATTCCTGCGGGTGGGAGCACCTGAGTGGACCCAGCGAGAGTCGATCAAAGCGGTGTTGTACCATGCGCGCCGAGCTGGACTTTCACCGCTTCATCAAGCTGCACTGCTGGCAACTGTAGAAATAGAATCAGGTTTTAATCCCGCGGCTCGCGCACCAACTACGACTGCATGTGGTTTGTTTCAATTCGTTCGCAAGACGGGACTCGTGTATGGCTTGCAACCCTCTGAGTGCATGAATCCTTGGCTCAATGCAAAAGCTGGAGTCGCGCACTATGTCGATAACTACAATGCACGGGTCGACAAGCGAGTGAAGGATCTCACCGACGATCGTGAGCGTCTCTTCAAGACGTTTGAGTTGACCTACTATTTGCATCATGACGGGCCTTTGTCATCGAATCCGCAGAACGACGTAAAGGCGGTTGTCCTTACTGCGACCTCGTATGCGCTTCGCGCCTACAATATTTTATTAGAAGAATATCGGGTCAGAAATGACGCCCCAAAGTTCGCTTCGATCTTCGCCGGTGAATTCTGGGATCTGTTGAGCGCAGTTGGTTTCGAGCTTTCCAATACGGTACAACGTATTTACAAACGCAGTTCGATTGATCTCTCAACTATCCCGGACGAAGTTGCTCCCTATCCTGTCGTTAAACCGGAAGACCCTGAAGTCTCTAGCGAGCAGCAAGAGTTGTTCGATAAGAAAGAGAAAGAAGCCGCCGAAAAGAAGCCCTCCCGAGCTGAAGTAAAACTCCGCTAGTTCGGCAACCCATTTATGGGAGTTACGTCTCTGACACTGGTCGAGCTACCGTGAGCTTTCTTTGGTATCGGCTTTGCGCCAAGTCGGTAAGGATAAGAACAACCAGGACAAAATAGAAAGTGGTTTTAGTCATCGGCTCGATTGGGAAGCTGAAGAGTTTGATATGGGCCAGGTGGCCACCTTCCGAGAGTAGCATTATTCCTACGATGAACAGGATGAACAATCCGAGAACTTCGTACATGCGGTTCTTTTCTAAAAATTCTGCAATGTGATCTGCGAGCCAGATCATCATTAGACCGCCGGAAAGGATCGCGGTTGCCATTACTGCGAAGACATCCGTGAGTGCGAGAGCGCTTAGAATTGAGTCGAACGAGAAAATGAGGTTCATGGCCACAATCCAGCCAACTGCCGCACCTATTGAGCGCCGCTTTTCTGTTTCGCCGTGAGCATTGGGGTTGAGCGAGAGCATGTGGAAGATTTCCTTGGTGGCCGTATAGATAATGAACACACCGCCAAGTAGTACAATAAGGCTGTGTAGCGTCATATCAGTATCGAAGATGTTGGTGAGGTGAATTGAGAAAAGTGGTTTTTCGAAATAGCTGATCGCTGACATTATTACCAGTAGCAACACGATTCGAAGCACGATTGCCAGACCTATTCCTAGACGTCGAACAAAGGCTTGTTTCTCGAGCGGCACTCGTTTCGATTCGATGGAGATATAGAGTAAATTGTCGAACCCCAATACTGCTTGAAGCAGAATCAACATTAGAAGTGTGAGGAAGTTCTCGATAGTAAACAGATCGGCCATTGGTTCCTTCTCGAAAAGCAGTTGCTAGAGTCGAGCAACTTTTTCCATCTTCTCAATTATCTTGTTATCGATTTGAGTCCGTACTGTTGGGCTGAGAATGTTGAAGTGATCGTGTTGTGGGAGAATTTGTATTTCGGCGTCGCTGCCCAGTTTTTTCAATCGAGTTTTTAACAATTGAACAGAGCGATGAAGCCCGATATTGTCTCTGCCCCCGACATAAATGTGTAGTTTTCCGCGAAGCGCGTCTTTCACTTCTGGCCAACTGTGCTCCAAGATTCGAGCGATATCGTAGCGTTTCCAATATTCGGCCACCTCTGCGTTTATTTCGCCTGTGGCTCGATTCCATAGCTGCATCGGTCTCCCGTTTTCGGCTATCGGGCTAAATACCGCTTCAAATGAACCAAGTTGACCACCGTAGCCGAGGGCTTCTTCCATCTCGCTCATCGATTTGAACGTCCAGAGAACCTGTCCGTGCAGTGAAAACATCGGTCGCTCATGTTGACCGTCATCGAAGTAAGCGTTGGCAGCGGGTTGGTAAATATTGAGGCCCCCAAAGTCGCGAAAATCCACTGGGTCAGGTGAGGTGGCCCATGCACCACCGAAAGTGGTCGGATACTGCACTTGGAGCCAAAGGGCACTCCAACCACCCGAGGAATGTCCGCGAAGAATTCTCGTCTCGGTCTTCCCGGAAGTGCGGTAGGCACGATCGATAAATGGGACGAGTTCCTGTACGAGAGCGTCTCCCCAGGGGCCATTAAACTCAGAATTTGCGAAGACATGATGCCCAGAGCGCAGTTCAGACTCCAAGACGACATAGAGAAATTCACTTTCGAGAGTCGGGGAAGGCGCCTCGAGAATCCGCGATACGGTGCGGGAGAGGCTGCTGCCGAAACCCGGAATCTCGTATACGACGGGAAATTGTCCGGCGGTGTTTTCCGAGTATGATTTTGGCAAAACGACCGCGGCGCGTAGATCAACTGGACGACCGTGGTGCTTCGATAGCAGTTTGCTGTGTCGTACAACTTCAATGACACGATCGGATTTCGCCCAACGTCGCTTGGGGTTTACTTTAGAAATTACAAAATCAATTCGTGGACGAAGGTCTCCGCCAAGTAAGACCTGTTGAGGTTCGCTCGCGGCATTTCCGGCGGCATTTCGAAAGTCTCGTCCACCACGGTCGAAATCGAGGAATGCCTGAGCGCAATACTGACGTGGTTTGGAAAACGTAGATTCTTTGTGAAAGACCTGGTCGGCTCCGCGAACCAGGAGATGTATTCCAGGTCGTAAATGCCCCAGCTCTTTTTTAAATAGCGAGCCTCTGGGGAAGACGTGGTGTTTTGGGCAGCTCCCGTCTGCGGTGGTCGGGAGTAGAGAAACAATAAGCGTTGCTGAGGATTCGATAGGAACGACGTCGAGAAGTATCGTCGTGGTAAACGGCATTTGCTCCGCAACGACAATGGGAGGCAAATAGCCGACAAGGACTGCACAGCAACAGACAAAAAATGCACGAATTCTCACCAATTTCACCGACACCTCACTCGACAATGCTATATACGAGCCGCTACATATGAACAAATACGCCTGTGAATAGCTGCTGCAAGTAGCTGGTTCGATTGCCCTGGAGGATTCTATGAGAGAGAGCGAGTTCTACGCCTTTATCGTGCAACTATGTGAAGCCAGTGGTGCAGTTGCTCGACGGTATTTCCTACAAGATGACATCGGACTTGAGATCAAGGCGAATCAAACACCTGTGACGCTTGCTGATCGTGAAGCAGAGGCGTTGCTGCGAGAAATGATAGGAAAACGGTATCCATCCCACGGTATCATCGGCGAGGAGCTGGGGAGTGAAAACGAAGATGCGGAGTTCGTCTGGACGCTCGACCCGATCGATGGAACCCTTTCATTTGTAGCTGGGATTCCTCTGTTTGGGACATTGATTAGTCTACTGAAAGAAGGGGAGCCAATTCTTGGTGCGATACACCAGCCAATTCTCAATCAACTTTGTATCGGTGATGGAACAGTCACGGAACTAAATGAATCAACCGTGAGAATGCGAAACTGCAATTCATTGCCCGAGGCTGTGATACTCACAACTGATGTTGTGAATGTCGAGCGCTATCAGGACAAATCGACATTCGATGCCTTACTGAGCAAGGCAGCACTCTTTCGAACCTGGGGTGATTGTTATGGGTATCTCCTGCTCGCATCTGCTCGGGCGGATGTGATGCTCGATCCGATCATGAATTCTTGGGATCTTTTGCCGCTTATTCCTATAATTCGTGGCGCAGGGGGGAGCATTACCACTTGGGACGGAGGTGACCCAATCAAGGGTTCATCCTGTATTGCAACCGCAGGCGGTTTGCATGATGAAATAATACAGGTGCTTAGGCCGAAATAGGAAAGTACCTGTCGTCCAGCCGCTTGGTGTGCGTGGCTGAGTTTTGCGCCACAGGGTAAAATTAGCTAGATGTATTGGTGGGTAGAAGTGGCGAACCAGCCCTCGCTTGTCGGCTTGTCAGAGTCGAGAAAGGAGGTCTGCCACTCGGTGTAGGTGTCTTCTCGGTCAGATTCTTTGACCGTTGTCATATTTTTCTCTACGGCAAGTCGTTTCTCTTTCAAGGAGGCTCGTGTTGGTGATGGATTTGAACCAAATGTTGCGAGATCAAGTTGGAGACGGGTCGCGGGAGAAAGTTGAGCAGAACTTGTTGATGATCCACCTGTTGCTCGAACGGCATGGCGTTGATGACGCAACTATTCGGCACGTAATTGGATCTACTGGCCTTGTTGATTCGCTCGTCGAAATCGCTCAATCTGGGGCCGATGCGTGCGGAGGTGTGACGCTCTTGCTTCACACGCTCTGGCATCTCTCGGAGGAACTCGACGAAGCTCGTGTTACAATGATCGAAGCCAAACTTGGCAGATCGTTGGCGGACTACAGTCGAGAGCGACTCGAACAGCAACAACAAGCGTTTCATTTGGCGCTCGCCGAATGCAGTGATGCGTAACTTTCCAACCGACCCATGCCTTGCCACTTTGAGCTGCTCGGTTTGGAACTGAGTGGCAAGGCCTCTTTTATCGACAGATATGTGTACCCTACACCACTGCCGATCCCCTTTTACAAAGGTCGATTGATTGGCCACAAAAGGCCCGGTTCGACTCAGTGGTTTGCCGTTTCTTTCACAGGTAGCTCGAGAATTGCTCGAACCACGAAGCGGGCCAATCGATCATACGCTAACGTTGATGGGTGGCCATCGTATCGATGTAGTCTGCGTTGCTTTCTTGTGATGCCAGCAAACTCCTCAGCATCTTTAAGATCATGGACGGCAATCGATTCTTTGCGCAGGCTATCCGCCATGTAGCGCATTATGGGAGCCTCGCCAAAATCCCAAAAGATAATGTGAAATTCAGCTTCTGGGAACTTTTCTCGAATGACTTTGTCCGATTCTGCCAAAATGCGCACTGTAAAATCAAACTCCGCTTTAGAATACTCTTGCTTTGTCAAAATCGTTCGTGCGAGCGCATAGCGCGAAACGAGAAATTTTTTGAGATTTCCCCAGAGAAAGGAGTCGCCTGGGAATTGTGGTTTAGCAAAACGTGCTGAGAGAAATCCGTCACGTGAGAGATGACCATTGGTGTCGAGTACATAACGCGGACCGAGACTATGGGTTCGCTGGAGCGCGATCGGGCGGGGCACATGTCCAAGTATTAATAAATAGAATATTTTCTTTACTCGGCAATCCAAAGAATTCTCGATTTGGTTCGATTGAAGTTGAGCCAACGTATGATGTGGCCCATAAGAAGGAGCAGCAAAATTGTGAACTTGGTATCGTTCCTTTGCTAAGATTCCCACTCGGTAGGGATACGTTTCTTCATCGTTTACCCCTTCGCCAAAGGTAAACGATCCGCCAAAGAACAACAGACAGTCCGGTGAATTTTTGAACTCAATCGGCGGCGAAATTCTACGCCCATGCTCCTGGGTCGTGTAGTAGACATCGTAAATAGGACGCCTGCCGTATCTCGCTCGGGCGCGTAGTCTTGCATTCTTTCTTAACGTGCTATGGAGATAGGGGTCTGGTACGAGAACAGCGATTCGGTCTTCTTCGCTCGTGCTTATACGGACTCCTTTCTTACTTTTGATTGAAGAGACGCGTGCTTCGACGAGGTAGAGCGCAAGAAATGCAGCAGCGAGGTGAACACCCACAAGAGCAAATATACGTAGTGTTGACGAGATCATATTCTCCTACGGAACGTTTTCAGAATTCTCTCTACAGATATCTCTCGATCCACTGTTCGGTCTGCGGACGCTTCTGCTCGGATACGAATCGAGCAAGTTGCTGGAGATCTGCTTCAATGTCGATATCGAACGATTCCGGCAGCAAAGCGTAGCGATAGTTATGTGTGCTGATCTTTTGATAGGTTTGCTCCAAAACTTCGGACGTGCCCCAAGCG
>CBDUGV010000247.1:0-6621 GCA_965366815.1 uncultured Bdellovibrionales bacterium
GTACGTGAGAACATCGATTGATTCATCTATGGCTACTACCTATGTCTGGGACAATTCTGCTTGGAGGGTAAAAATGAGTTTTTCAGTATCGGTGCCGAAATTTGCGCTTTGGAAATTCGCGTACTTTAGGCCGAACTGAAAGTAGCGTGAAAAATGAACCGAGAGGTCCGCGTCCCACTCTTCACCGTATTTTAGACTGCCTTCTTCAGCAGAAAAGTAGTGATACACAACTGCAACCGAAGCCTTCTCAAGACACTCACAAAGATCGCTTCTTGCGTATTCAACTCCTGCATATGCATCATCGAGCCCAGTCTCAGGTGTCACTAGAAATTTGTCAGCCCATCCATTCCACTTGTGAAGCGTCGCAAAGGGGGTTGAAAATGCCGCTTTGCCATCATCGCTCCCCAAACTCTCGAAGCCGCCCGACAATTTGAAATCGCTGAACTTCAATCCGCTAGATGCTCGCCAGTAGTGCACCGAGTAATCTACCGGGTTGTTTTCATAGTCCTGCTGAAAGGCATATTCAGCGTCATAGAGGAGCTTGAGAGACTCATTCAATGGGCGTTCCCCATACCCTCGAATACCGTAGTTTGCTGTGGATACTCCCGGAGAATCTTTTACATCGAGCAAGTATATGTAGCTCGTAATCGTAAAATCCTCTAAGCCGGTGGAACTAATGTTAAATAGCTGAAGATTGCTTTTGAAATCACCCACTGAAGAATCTTCGCCAAAGATTCTGTTGACGTTTCCGACATAGCCGTAGATCAATCGCAGACCTTCCAAGCTGGTATTCGCAACGTTCACGCCGTCAAAGGTTTGATTATTCTGCCGCCATCCGACATCGCCAATAAACCGGAGATTGTCGAACTTAAGTGCCTCTCGACCAGCACGGACAACGGTATCTGGAATCGTGGTAACTGAAACGTAGGCTTCGTTAACTTCTGTCCCGTCGGGGTCCGCGACGACGGGTCGATCCTCATTCCCATTGACCGTACTATTGTAGGTGTCCTCACCTATAACCGAAACGTCCTCGACTTCGAGTTTGAAGCTCAGGCCATGAAGGGTACCGCTAGTGAACCCGAGTCTGGTCCGCAGTGTCGAAGCTTTTGCACTCCGAGTAATTCCCTGCTGATCGACATATTCAAAGCGATATCTACCACTAAGAGAAACTCTGCCGTCTGATAAGAATTTCTCAATATCAGATGGCGCCTCCTTTACCGAATCATTCTCCTTGCCCTCTTCGGCGAGGATCTCAGCTGGAGAGAAGACCAGAGGACCCATTGCAAGACCGACGGCAGAAAAACAAACAGCGAGTCTCTTACCCATTTCCAAGCCAACACTAGTAGACATCAGCAACTGTGTTATGGACGTTGAACTTTCCGGTTGGCGTAACGATCTTCGGTCCCTTGATCACATGCTTCAGTTTCCGAGTTCGGTCATCAACTACCACAATCGCCGACTCCTCCTTCATGCCACTCCAAACTGAAAACCAAACCTCGGTTCCATCAGCATTATATTCAGGATGAACTACTCGCTTAGGACCATCGCCCAGCTCCGCCCACTCAGCGATTGGCAGCACTTCATAGCCCTTCTCCAGATTCTGCGTGTCGAATACTGCAATTGATTGACTGATTTTTTCATCAGGATTAAGCGGTGTATCAACCCAAAGATTGTTCGATTTCGGATGAGTTTTGACGAAGAGCGAACCTCCTCCTTGCCCCTCAAGCACCTCAACTACCTTCCAGGCATGCTTTTTATGTCGCTTTGGATCGGTTCCAATCAAGGTGATCTTATTGTTGCCCAAAGCACTCGTTACCCACACAGGACCGAACTTCGAATGCACGAAGTTAGCACCTCTGCCTGGATGCGGAATTTCATCCACATCAATAGATGCCGCGAGTTTTCGGTCTTTAGAATCGATAACGACAATCTTGTTCGACTTGTTCGCGGCAGTCATAAAGTAGCGCTTCGTCGAATCCCAGCCACCATCATGTAAAAAGCGAGCAGCATCAATAGTTGTCACTTTTAGATTTTCGATGTCTTCGTAATTGACAAGCAATATTCGTCCCGTTTCCTTTACGTTGACGATAAAATCTGGATGCTCGTGCGATGCAACAATCGCAGCGACTCGTGGCTCAGGATGATATTCTTGAGTGTCTACCGTCATACCTCGCGTAGAGACAATCTTCAGCGGCTCAAGTGTTTCTCCATCCATGATCACAAACTGGGGAGGCCAATAGGCTCCTGCAATCGCGTACTTGTCTTCGAATCCCTTGTATTTCGAAGTCTCGACGGAACGTGCTTCTAAACCGACCTTCATCTCTGCCACTGTCTGCGGAGGAGACATCCAGAGGTCAATCAAATCGATCTTTCCATCTCGTCCAATGGTGTAGACATACCGACCAGAGTGAGAAATACGAGAAATATGAACTGCGTACCCCGTCTTGATTATCTGGACGACCTCCTTGGTATCGCCATCAATAAGTGCGACTTCGCCAGAGTCACGAAGCGTCACAGCAAAGAAATTGTCTATATTGAGCTTATGCTGTGGTTTTTTCGGGCGTTTCGCCGGAGGCACAAGAACCTTCCATGCCTTCTTCATCTCAGGCATTCCGAATTCTGGCGGTTCCGGCGGCTCATGCTGGAGATAGCGTGCCAAGAGGTCGATATCCTTCTCGCTCAACTCTCCTGAGGTTCCCCAATTCGGCATTCCCGCTGGTGAACCATAGTTGATTAAAGCCTTCAGGTAGTCGGTTCCTTTGACTCGTGTAATGTCAGGAGTAAGCGGCTTTCCAGTCGCTCCTTTCCGTAAGACGCCATGACAACCAGCGCAGCGTTGGAAGAAAATCTCTTTCGCACGAGTAAACTCTTCGGCACTAACCGGTGGTGCATCGGGAGAGATTCTATCTTTCACATCTCCCGCGGCAATGGTGCTGGGTGCACCTTTGTACTTCATTTCCGCTTCTGGAGTACTGGGATGACGCTCTCCTTGGGCAGGATCTGTCTTCGAAAGCTCGGTGCCGCGAATCTTAGCGACATCCGCTGCCGAAATGCTGCCGCCCGGGTTGCCCCAGTTGTTGACAATGTAGTTTACAATGTTGGCGATATCTTCGTTTGAGATATGGCTCATCGCTGGCATGACGTTGTTGTATTCGACGTCGTTGACGACCAGCTTTCCACTACCACCTTCAATCACCATCTTTACCGCATCAGTATACGGCTTCTTGAGAAAATCAGATTTTGCGAGCGGTGGGAAGACACCGGTCATTCCCTTTCCATCAGGTTGATGGCAAGAGGCACAATTCGCTAAGTAGGCTGCTTTGCCCTTGTCTAGTCCCTGCTTTGGGATTCGCTCGTTTGAAACATCGTCGTCGGCAGAAGCAGTAGCCAGAAATTGACTGCCTCCAAATAGAGCAAAGGACAACATGTATACGAGAACAAGAAATCGTCTCGCAAAGCGAGTAGTTGTCGAATCGGTGGTGGTAACCATTAGTATTTCCCTATTATTTTCCTAGGTCATATTCGTAGAGCTGCTGACTGTCAGTTCAGTTATCTCAGCTCTACTAATTTACTGCTACACCGTACTAGCATCAAAGTCTATATTGGATAAAGAGGTTCTTTACTCCAGTATTGGCATGGTGTTAAGAAACTGGTCTATCTGACTGGTGCCACTCCAACAACCAGTCTCGATTTTACTACTGCCAAGCCGAGAATCTGCGACGCAACGATGAATCAAGACGGCAAAAAAGAAGAAATTCCCCTAGGCCAGCGCCTATACGATCGACCCATCCTACTACTCGTGGCTGGGCTTATCGTAATGTTTGGCTTCTATACTGGATGGGGCTTGTTCGAAGTTCTATCACTACCAGAAGCGACCTTACCTTAGGAGATTATTGAATGGCCGAACAATTCCACTCAGCAATCGTTCCTCCTACTGGTGTCTGGTGGAAACCCGCTCACAAGCAGGAAAAGCGCTGGATCATTATTTCGTTTATCTGGTGCATGGTCTTGTTTGCAATGATGCCTCTTTGGCACGTTAAGGGTGGACAGAATCCAACTGGCATTCGCTCTAAAGTTGAGCCAAATGATTTTGCTGCAAGAGTTGGTCGCTTTATTGAAGAATATAAAATCGGCGAAGAAAAAGGTTTTCCGGTAGTTGCACCACCTCCTGGCGCAGATGTCTATCTGTTAGCTCGCATGTGGGCTTGGACGCCGGTGCTAAAACTCAAGAAAGACGTCGAATATACTCTGCATCTCTCTGCGGCCGATGTAAATCACGGCTTCAGCCTTTTTCCAATCAACGTAAATATCCAAGTTGTACCTGGTTATGACTACGCTCTACGAGTCACCCCGAACCAAGCCGGCGAATTTCGAGTAATTTGTAATGAATTTTGCGGAATCGGGCATCATTTGATGGTCGGAAAAGTAATAGTTGAAGAATAACCCCTACACGGGAGTAGCGTACAATGAGTACAGCCATTGGGCAACGCAGCGATCAATTTCGCATCTGCTCAGTTACCGGCATCAAGATTGACTTACGAGCCCAAACGTTCGTCAAGCTGCACGCTGTCGTTTCGATCATTTGCCTATTAATTGGCGTCGCCGCAGCTATTGGTCTTGTGCTCACTCGCTGGCAAGCAATTCACTTGCTAAGCGCTACCATGTACTATCGATTTCTGACGGCGCACGGTATTAACATGCTGTTGTTTTTTATCATCTTTTTCGAGATGGCAGTACTGTACTTTGCCGGACCAATTCTCCTTAATTGCCGACTTGCCGCTCCTTGGGTTTCTTGGTTGGCTTTCGCCTTGATGGCTGGTGGCGCTACCTTGGTAAATGTAATGGTGTTTGCCGGAAAAGCTGATGTGCTGTTCACATCCTACCCTCCACTGAAGGCTCATCCGCACTACTATTTGGGAATTATTTTGTTTGCCGTAGGGGCGCTCCTTGTCTGCTGGATGTTCTTTGCGACCCTAGTCGTGGCAAAACGAGAAAAAACCTATGAAGGATCAATGCCGCTCGCAACCTTCGGAGCACTCACCGCCACAATCATTGCCGTCATTTCGCTGCTGCATGGGGCAGCTATCTATATCCCGACTTGGCTTTGGTCGATGGATAAGATGCCTATGGATCCACAGATCTATCGGCTTGTTTGGTGGGGTCTCGGGCATTCTTCCCAACAAATCAATGTCGCCGCGATGGTCTCGGTTTGGTATCTCCTCGCCGCCCTGACCGTCGGAGGTGTGGTGCTCAATGAGAAGATCAGTCGTACAGCCTTCGTCCTCTATGTGTTGTTTATATCAATGGCATCAGCCCACCACCTACTAGTCGATCCGGGAATGGGGCCGGCTTGGAAGGTTTGGAATACAAGTTATGCGATGTATCTCGCAGTGCTCGCGAGTATGATTCACGGATTTACCGTCCCCGCTGGCATCGAAATGGGCCAACGACTCCGTGGATATACCAATGGAATGTTCGAATGGCTTCGAAAAGCACCTTGGGGCGATCCCGGATTTTCCGGGCTCGTTCTCTCGGTTATTATCTTCGGTTTTATGGGTGGTATAACTGGCGTAACGCTTGGTACAGAGCAAATTAATATTATGGCTCACAACACCATGCGCATTCCAGGTCACTTTCACGTAACCGTGGTTGGCGGCACGGCATTGGCCTTCATGGCAGTCACGTATTACGTGGTGCCATTAATATTCCAGAAACGCGTCGCATTTTGGGGTATGGCAAAGTATCAGCCTTATGTATTCAGTTTGGGCATTACCGTTATGGCAATGTCCATGACGTTCATGGGCATCTTTGGGGTGCCTCGACGCCATTGGGACATAAATGCCGCTGACGCCGCGTTTCCAGTTGAATTTCATCCAGTCGTCAATCTACTTCAGGCCTCTTTTGGGATTGGTGGTCTGATGGCTGCTACCGGCGTGCTTATGTTTATTGCATCTGCTGTTGTCTCGGTGTTCTTTGGCAAGAAGCTAACTGAGCAGGCTATTTCAGAGCGCGCTTATGGAATTCCAAACGGTGTGCTCAACTTGCCTCAACAACAGCACTCCGGAGCGATGGTTAATCGGCTTCACAAGAAAGGCACACCGGGAACCGTCGTTCTGGTGTTTATTTTTCTGGTCTGCTTCATCGTCTACTACTTTGTAAACTGGAAATTGCTCTCGTTTCTCTGGAAAATTGGATAACACTGACTCCAGAAATCTTCAGCAATTATCAGGAGCAATACTGCTGTTCTGTTGGCTCACCGTGACCATGTTGCTGTGGTGGTTCGCGCTCTATCAGGCGCCTGCCTCGTCACCGGATTGGCTACAACGTGCTCGACTTGTCTGTTTCGGAACAGATGGATCTGGACTGCCTGATTCCTCAGGCTGGATTATGCTCACTTTGGGACCGCTGTCATTTCTCATTGCTATCTTTGTGGCTATGGGAAGTGATCTTCGTCATGCACTAAGCACCTTATCGCATCAAATGGCGGGCAAAATAGCCATACTGGTCATCTTGATAAGCTGCTTGTTCGAAGCACGCTGGGTGTATGGGCGAATTGAGAATGGCCTTGCTATTGCAAATGCAGAATACACCGCAATCGATGACGGTGAGCTTCCAAGCGAT
>CBDUGV010000248.1:0-6616 GCA_965366815.1 uncultured Bdellovibrionales bacterium
CTACCGGGATTGCCAGAAAGTAAACTGCATCAGTTAAGAAACGTGAAGGAGTCAATAAGACAAACGGCTGACCAAAGCGATAGAGTGCAAACAAGGGATAGAGATACCCGCAGACAACAAACAAAACCAACAACACCCCTATGCAAATTGAATTGTTGCGCCCTTGCGGCGGCGCATTCTTTCTCCAAAGAAAAAGTCCAACTACACATAGCGCTAGAAATACCCACCCAAGCGACTGGCCAACCGCGAGCGGGCTCAACAGCGGTTCACGAAACCGGAAGATACTCGTATTCCCAAGCCCACCCAGCTGGGAGAAGCGCAAACTGAGCTCTGGCAGGCTAAAACTCATTGCAACTATTGCCGCACTCACCAGCTCCCGCAGTAACTCCTTGCGATCAAATACTCGAGGGGCACACAGGAGGCCGAGAAAGAGGAGTCCTGCGGTCAAGGTGCTGTGGTGATGGGTGTAGAGCGTTGCCGCACAAAATACTCCCAACAGAAGTCGTCGGTAGAATCGATAGTTCCGGTGCCAAGTCACCCCATCTTGCAATTCGCACAGCAAATACAATGCGGCAAGGCAGAACAACATTCCCAACGCATTCGGAAGTCCGCCCCAGCGATGATAATCGATACTTCCGTAGAGTGCTAAGAGTCCGTAGGCGGTAGCACTGTACAAAGCAGCATCGCTATCGCCCAATGCTCTACGGGAAAGTCCGTACACTAAGAGGGTGCTCAACACGGCAGTAAGAACTAACAGAATCGAAAAGCAAGCAGGTAGCTCGAGACCACTGACCTGGTTCAGTATAGCAACTAAGATATGGCTCCCGAGGGGATAGTGGAGAGCTATTTGTTCAAACGGCTGCCACGAGAAGATCATCGAGTTCGCATTCAGCAGTTTCTGCGTCAGCAAGAGATGAAACGCCGGATCCCATCCGTGGGGCAATGAATGAAGAGATGAAACCCAGTAGCGCGATGCAGCAACGATTAAGACAACTGCAAGTAAAAGCGCTTCACGCTGCTTCGGAATTCCGAACGTCAGCACCGTACGATCACCGAAATAAATACTCGCAAGTACAACGATGATCCAGGCAAACGGAAATACGCCTAACGCAAGATAGGAAACCGAACTGCTCAACACAACGGCGAACGCCATCCCGGCGACTGCGCCAATACTTCGTTGTGCACAACGATCCCAGTCGGGAAACAACCGTGCGCAGAGCAACACCCCTGGGAGCATTAGGGCAACCAGGACAAGTGCAGCTATCAGCATGGTCATAGGTTCCGCAATAATTAGTCGGGGCTAGAACTAGAACTCGATGAGGTGGAAGTGCTGCTTGACGATTCTTTCTTTGAATCAGCTTTGGAACTTGAATCGGATTTCGAATCAGAAGAAGAAGTCGATTCACTCGAAGACGTGCTACCCGATCCACCACTACTTGAAGTGGAAGGAGTGGCCCCCTTATTCGAGGCGTAATCAGTTTTGTACCAGCCAGAACCCTTGAGATGAAACGCTGTAGCTGAAACCAATCGACGCACGTTCGTCTTCTGACACTTCGGACAATCGGTTAGCGCATCTTCAGTGATCTTTTGCATCTCTTCAAAACGATGACCGCAATCCGGACATTCGTATTCATAGGTCGGCATGGGTGTTTCTCCTACAGCGTTTAAAAGGGAAAGAATACTGTCAAAATCAATGCTAGAAATCAACAATAGCTTATACAACTAATTTACTAGGTTATGCAACGAAACATTAGTTCGAATCGATTCGCGCATTGACCTCATGAGGAGTGAGTCCTTCGACAAAAACCGTCTTTCGTCGCGACTGTTCTCCTCGCAACAACAAGAGCGCACTCTTACTCACAGACAAAATTCTACTTAGACTTTTCAGGAGCTCTGCATTGGCCTGCCCATCAACTGGGGCTGATCGCACACCCCATTTCACTGCAGTCACCGGATCGCCATATTCGCCGAGCGGTCCCTCGCGAGACGACCTCGGCTGAACCCACAAATGCAGGACCGTCCCTTGTTTTCCACGATGGGTATGGGCTTCAATCACATCCCTACAGTTGGGATACCGCTTTGTTTGAATTGGGCGCCGTATTCGATAAGTGACTGTACCACTACTAAATTGACTACTTGTATCCCAATCAAAACAACAAGGGCCGAGAGATCAAACATTCCAAGCGGCGGTATTTTGCCCCGAATTCGCGCTAAAAGTGGTTCGCACACATTGTTGATGAACTGCACTATTGGATTTCTCGGATCGGGACTGACGAACGATAGAATACAATAAGCAATCAGAATCCAGAAATAAATCGTCAGCACCCAGTCTAACACTGAGGCCACTGCAATCATCAAGTTACCAATTACTATCATTCTTGTTTTCCTTTCGTTATCGAGAGGGCCATTCTAGACATATACTGAAGGACCGGCAATAGGCTTCGATATGGCCTCCTGGACTAGCCCCTCGCCTTTCTAGCTACTAATGTACTCGCCTCAACCGCCGAGCGAACTGTCTCGGCAAAGCCATTTTGCTCAAGTACGGCGAGCCCTGCAACCGTGGTCCCACCTGGAGTTGCAATTGAATCGATAATCTCTGAGGGTTGTCGCCCCTCCTGTAACACGAGCGCTCCGGCACCCAAAACGGTTTGGGCCGCAATCCTCAGTGCCTCATCAGTATCTAAGCCCATCGCTGCTCCCCCTTCGGCCAGTGCCTTGATAAACAAGCAGACAAAAGCCTGAGCACTGGCTGACGCTCCAGTAATCGCATCAAGCTGATCCTCATCAGCGACACGACTGACTAATCCGACTAAGGAGAAAAGCTGCTCTACGATCGCAGCGTCGCTATCGGCTTGAGCAAAAACACCTGTGAGTCCCAAACCAATTCGCGAGGCGACATTGGGCATCGCACGGGCAATCCGCTGGCCATCCGAAAACGCATCAACATAGACAGAAGTACCGACCCCAGCAGCAACCGTAAGCAGTAAGGCAGAGCGCAGGTCGAAAGTTTTCAGTCGCAAAAGAAGATCAGGGACAGCTTTGGGTTTGACCGCAATAAGAATCACGTCAGCCCCGGCAACCTCTCGAGCGAGATCGCTACTGCCGCTCACCCGAGGCTCTCCAGAAAGCGCTGCTATCTTCGCTTCCGTTTTGTCACAGATGCGAATCGCTTTTGGACCACCATCGCCACAAAAACCTCGCACCAATGCTGAACCGAGATTCCCTGCGCCAACGACGCAGACTTCGAGATCAGTTGTAGACATTCTAGACTCTCGCTCCAAAAATTGCAGAACCGACCCGCACGATTGTAGCGCCCTCTTCAATCGCCACTTCAAAATCACCGCTCATCCCCATTGATAACTCAGGAAGCGGTATACCAACTGATGCCGAAGTGATATCACGCAACTCCCGCATCTGTCGAAACTCCTTTCTGCATTCAGTGTCGGTCGCATCTGGACCATACCAGCGGCCAATGCTCATTAGTCCCTCAACCTGCATATGAGGTGAGGAGACAGCGGCGCGGCATAGATCAGCCACTTCCTCTGGTTTACAACCAGATTTATTTTCTTCAGCGGAAATGTTCACTTGCAAGAGAATTCGCTGGACCTGCCCAAGACGCTCCGCTTGCCGACTCATTTCTTCAACAAGCTTAATTCGATCCACCGTTTCAATCACAGTAAAGAGTTCAAGGGCTCGCTTCACCTTGTTTCGTTGCAAAGGCCCAATCAAATGGAGTTCAAAGCCTGGTGGCTTTTTCGTCAGTTGAGGGAAGCGTTCGGCTGCTGCCTGCACGTAGTTCTCACCAAAGTAGAGCTGGCCCGCATCAACTGCGGTTTGAACCATTTCAACTGGTTTCGTTTTGCTTACTGCGAGCAACTTAATCTCTGAGATCTCGCGACCGACTCGAGTTGCTGCCTCAGCCATTCGCTGCTGAATCGCAGATAGATTTTTTGCAAGATCAATCATTGCTTCGCGAGAAGGTCGGGAGTCCAAATCCCCCACTCCGAGAGTCGAGAAACTACTTCCGCAACTGGTAATCCAACCACATTGGTATAGGAGCCAATTATTTGCCGAACAAGAAAAGCTCCGGTCTCCTGAATACCGTAGGCGCCCGCCTTATCAAGCGGGTGACCTGTCGCAACATACCCCTGTATCTGTTCATCGCTCAGTGGCATAAAGTGTACCTCAGTCTTCACATGGGCAACTTCGATACGCTCCGCTTCGTGACAACAGATACAATATCCAGTGATAACTTCATGCGATCGAGCCCGCAGTCGGCGAAGCATTGAGACAGCATCTTCTGGAGAACGAGGCTTATTCAGAATTTCCGCCTGCTCTGGCAAGACGACCATGGTATCTGCCGAAAGAACCACGGCTTCCGGATATCGTTGCGCAATCACCGCCGCCTTACGTTGCGCGACAAACTCCGCAGACTTTGCCGGAGTTTCCTGCATTGGAAGGCCTTCTTCATCGATGTCGGCTGGCAGGACCTCGAAAGACAAGCCTACCGATGCCAGCAATTCGCGTCTCCTCGGCGAGGCTGATGCAAGAACGAGCTTCCGCTGCTTTTCGCTACTCATAGGCTGTATTCCGTTCAATGAACCACTCTCTAAGAACGAGCCGCGAAACGTTTACCCACCGCCTTTGCTATGGGCTCCATTTCAGACATTAGCTCCTCAAACACTTCTGGCTTCAGCGACTGCGCACCATCGCTCATAGCGACAGCCGGGTTCGGATGCATTTCAATAATCATTCCCGATGCGCCAACCGCGACCCCAGCCTTCGCCATGGGCCCCACATACTGCCAAACTCCAGTACCATGGCTTGGATCGACGATTACTGGCAAATGTGTCCGATGCTGAAGAACAGGCACCGCACTCAAATCAAGTGTATTGCGAGTTGCAGTTTCGAAGGTCCGTATCCCGCGCTCACAGAGAATGACATTCGGATTTCCTGCCGCAAGAATATATTCAGCCGACATCAAAAACTCTTCGATAGTCGCGCTCATGCCGCGCTTGAGCAATATCGGTTTGTCCGTTTCGCCAAGAGCACGAAGCAAGGGAAAGTTTTGCATGTTTCGAGCCCCTACTTGCAAAATATCTGCGTATTTCGCAACGGTATCGATAATGTAAGCGTCGATGATTTCGGTTACAATCGGCAAACCAGTTTCTTGTTTGGCGACTTGCAGCATCTTCAGACCATCTTCGCCATGCCCCTGAAAACTATAGGTGCTCGTTCGTGGCTTATAGGCGCCACCGCGTAAGGCGTTCGCACCAGATTTCTTGACCAACCTTGCCGATTCAACAATCTGCTCCTCACTCTCGACAGAACACGGACCAGCTATCACGCAAAAGGTGTCAGATCCAATTGAGAACTTTCCGTCAACATCAACAACAGTAGGATCGGGTTTGAGCTGTACTCCCGCCAATTTGTAGCTACTGAGAATCGGAACGACCTTCTCAACACCGTCCATTTGGTCGAGCAGCTGGAGTTGTGCTTTCCCCCGCTCATCACCCAGACAACCAATTACGTTGCGCTCAACACCGCGCATAATATGCTCACGGTACCCGAGCTCTTGGATGCGCTGCACCACAGTATCTAGCTCCTCTTCTGAGGAACCAGCCTTCATAACTACAATCATGACTCTTCTCCTAGCGGCCGCACAATCCGCTGGGTGTATCGAGCCCCGTGGATGTCTACCTGTTGTGATGCCACAGCAGTCAGCCGGGCAATTAAGCAGGACATAGTATCGTACAATAAATTCCGTGCAATCCGATGCTCTTTAAAACTCTTTAAAATTGGCTATTTACCACCGAACAATTGGAAGGAGTTGATGTAGATCAACAAATCTCCTACTATTTCACTGCGGTTATTTCTCGATGTTCTCGCTACTGATTCCTTTTGGATACTTTGTTGACCGTGCTGAAACTGCTATGTTATCACCGGCATCAATTATGTGTCGGCTTTATGCTGTGGCATAGTTTGAGGGCGTTAACCCTTTGGTAAAATTCGGTTAATCCTGAGCTGGTTTAATTTAGACTTCAACGCCTGGGGCAGTATCCCCGCGGCGCGTATTTCGATGAAACGATACAAGGCACCATCCTCCAAGCGTTGTTCGGAGGCAAAGGAATTACTAGACGACGGTACTCTATCGCCAACGGAGGCCTGCGGCCGCTTGTTCTCAGTTGGCTACGACCTCGATCACGATGGTCAACACGAAGAGGCCGACTCGATATACCAGCAGACCATAGAGTTAATTGAAGACCTCAAGGGACAACCTGGTTCCTCACTAACAGATCACTCACTCGCGCAATTGGCCTTCGGCCACGGAAAAGCACTAATCGCTGTGGGTAAATACCGTTCAGCAATTAGCGCGTTTCGACGAGCGCTAGAGATTATCGAATCCTCCTTGGGAAGCGGGTCAAACAGTATCCTTCTAGAGCGCAGAGCAATGGTTCTCGGTTGGCTCGCACTTGCTCAACGCAAATCGGGGCTGATGGAAGACTCTTGTGATACCTATGAGCAAAGTATTGCCCTCTGGCAACGACTCCCCGAGATGCTGAATGCACCGACAAACCCCTATGGTGGTTTCCTCGGAGCTTGTCTGCTTGGGTTT
>CBDUGV010000249.1:0-6583 GCA_965366815.1 uncultured Bdellovibrionales bacterium
GCAAATCCGTTAACACGGTGACAAGCTGTTGGCGAATCTCCTGTGCCTCATCAAAAGAATTGGCCAAGAGCCGTACCGATGGCGCTTTTGCCATCTCCTGCGGAAAAACAAGAATGCTTCCATCAGATTGTAGCTCGTAGCGCTCTACCTGAAACGGCAGGGAATTCGCCATTTCGAGGAAGGTGATCATCTTAGTTGCATACAGCAATCGTGCATTGGCTGAAGAGAGATAACTGGAAAAGCCCTGCCCTTGCTCCAGACCGCCGAGCCGCGCAAGTGTACTTGCCTCGACGATCAACTCCGAAGCATCGAGAGAATCGAGGGGAACAATCAGTTTATTCTTTCTCGAGAGCAGCCAAGAGTGCCCATCGTACTCCGCAACTAACCAGGGCTCAGCTTCCTCAATGGTAATACGCATGCTCAGAGGATAAATAGACCAGTCGACCCAGTGCGCTTCTACCCAGGGAAGTGCAGCAATAGCTTCAGTTATTTCTTTGGGTGTGCGGTCCCAGATGCGAGGTTGCTCATTGAGCTGAGCTGCCTGGATAATTTCTTTTTCTGAAATTCGATAGGTGCCTTCAACTCCCAACACTTTATAGGAGAGAATATTGCTCTTTATCTGGGCCCAATTCGAGTCGAAAATTGCTCGCAAGATATCGTAGCGCCGTTTGGTTTCTTTACTGTAGCGAAGCGCTCGGTTGGCAGCTTTTCGAGCCGCAAATTCCGCCTTCGCTTGACTTACCTCTAGCCAAACGGATGCTCGATGATCTGGCTGCAACGTACGAAGCAACACCGCCCCAGACAAGAGGACAGCGAGGAGAATCACAAACAGCAGCCGAAACATCTTCATGCCCGACTTACCAACGAATAATTTCTGGTTCAAGGGTAATGCCGAAACTCCGCATTACTCGCTCCTGAGCATGATCAATGAGCCAGCTCGCGTCATCAGCATGTGCACCGTCTTCCAATCGACAAAGCCAATTGGCATGCATATCGGAAAATCCCACACCCCCGCGAACCGTGCCTTTTAGGCCGGCTTCCTCTAACAACTCAGCGGCGGCACGTTGTTCATCACAATGCGGTGAAGTCTTGTCTATCGGGTTCTTAAACACAGAACCTGCCGAGGGAAGATGGAGCGGTTGAGTTCGTTTCCGGTATTCGAGACAACTCGCTCGATGAGCTGATATCTCCGCAGCCGAGCGCGACTGCAATTGCAACTCCGCTGCGACTATAATCTTGTTGCTCGCAATGGCCGACCGGCGATAGCCAAAATGCATATCTATCTTATCTAGCTCGCCAATCGCTCCCGTGGAATCGAGACAAAAGACTTTGCGGACAACTTCGTCCATCGAATGTCCATGTGCTCCAGCGTTCATTTTGATCGCCCCACCTAATGAACCGGGAATACCCGCCGCAAACTCCAGGCCAGCAAGGCCAACCGAGGATAATTTTCGGCTAAGTCCCATCAAAGGAGCAGCACCAAAGGCCAACACTCTAGTGTCGGTCTCGAAGGCCGCTGGAAGCATCTGAGGCTTTCCACTTTCATCACAAAGTATGGAAAGTGATTCTGCTGTTGATTCTTGCTCAAGGGGGAGCCACCCACTGAGCCCCTTGCCGAGTCGCACAACGACATCTGGGAGCCCTGAGCTTGGAATCAGAATATTCGATCCAGCTCCAAGCATTCGCCAGTCAACGCCTAGTCGATTTAGAGTTTGAAGAAGTTGCGAGGCGGTAGATATCGAATTGGGTTCGGCCACGAGCAGCAGCTCTCCACCGACTCCAAAAGTGGTAAGCTCGACGCCAGATACCGCTTGGCGAATTCGAACGTCATCGCCACATTCGCAATGTAGTTCGTTCGCTAGTTTCGAGAGCTTTGTACCCATCGGTTACACCACCATTAATTTCGAGATGCTCAGCGAGCAATTCATAAAGAACTTATTTCGAATCAATGCGATTCGAAACACTATTTTCAAGGCACAAGACGCAACTTGTGCTCAACGAGCTGCCAGGACGGCCCCAAGTTCATGAGCTACTTTACCGATATTCCCAGCACCAAGAGTAAGCACAATATCCCCCCGATTCAGTTCTGGCACAAGTTCCTTCAACCATTCCTGTAGGTCACCACAAAAGCGAGCGTCTGGATGTTGCAAACTTTTGACAAGATGTTCAGCACTTACGCCTGGCATCGGCTCTTCCCCGGCGGCATAAATATCTCCAACTCTCACTACATCGGCATCGGCAAACGCGGTGACAAATTCACTAAAGAGTTCTTTCGTGCGGCTGTAGCGATGGGGCTCGAACAGCACAATGAGCCGACCGGGACTATTCAGACCCTGCTCCTTTGCCAAATGAGGAAGCCAGCCTTCGCGAACAGCTCTAATTGTTGCCCGAATTTCAGTCGGATGATGGCCGTAGTCGTCGATGACCATAACTTCTTGCTCAGCAGAGACGATAATCTCACATCGACGGGCAACTCCAGGAAAGGTAGCCAAGGAGGCAGCAATCTCGTCTGGATAGCCACCGAGCTCAAGGGCGACCGTTATCGCAGCAAGTGAATTGCTTACCATATGGGTTCCAGACATCGGCAAACGGATTTCTGTTGTTCGCTTTCCTTCTAAGTGTAAATCGAACTTATAGTGGGGCCCATCAGCGGTACTATTCCTGGCTGCGACCTCGCTTGAATTCGTTAGACCGTAAAAGCGGCATCTTCGAGTAAGACTGCTCGCCAGTCGATGAACAACCGGATCATCGGCATTTGCCACCACAAGTCCATAAAACGGCACGGATTGCATAAAGTGTGCAAAGGCATCTTCAAGCGCGCCAAACGAGCCATAATGGGAGAGATGCTCGATGTCTATGTTGGTCACAATTGCAATGGCAGGTTTCAATAGACAAAAACTTCCATCGCTCTCATCGGCTTCTGCCACTAAATAATCGCCTTGGCCTACGCTTGCACCAGTTGCCTGAGAAAGCACCCTGCCCCCAACTATAACGGTCGGATCGAGCCCGAGATCGTTGAGCAACTTTGCACACATCGACGTTGTGGTAGTTTTTCCATGCGAGCCAGCGACTGCAATGCCATACTTCATTCGCATTAGCTCCGAGAGCATTTCCGCTCGCGGGATTACTGGAATCTTCCGGCGTCTGGCAGCTTGTAGTTCGGGGTTGGTCTCGGAGATCGCCGAAGAAACTACGACAACTTCCGTTTGCTCTGAGAGATTCTCTTGCTTGTGGCCAATCGAGACTTCTGCGCCCAAGCGCTGGAGAGCTTCGGTGAGGGCATTCCCTCGTAGATCGGAGCCACTTACTGAGTATCCCAAATTGTGGAGCACCTCAGCGATACCAGCCATACCGACGCCGCCGATACCTATGAAATGCAAATGCTGCTGCTTATTGTACATTAATTTAATTGCAAATAGTCGTTGTACATTCGAATGAAGCCACCAGAGTGGCAGCTTCGAGCTGTTTCTTCATTAAATACACCTGGAACCGACGAAAAGGCAAAACAGATGATTCAGCAGCAAGCAGCAAGCGCTAAGAGACTTGTTTCCCTGCTCCGGAGGGGCAGCAAACAAGCCCTAAGAGATGGGCTCGAAGCAAAATCGAGAGTGATTTACCGTCTGAGAGCTCTCCAGACAGCACTGCCAATCGGACCTCTTCCAAGCTCATCTCGACCACTTCAATAATTTCGTCTTCATCGCCTGCTAGGGTTTCGGGGCTCAAGTCCTCCGCCAGATATAGATGCTGTATTTCGGTGCAGAAACCGGGAGCCGGGTAGAGTGTGCCAAGCGATTGCCACTTTTTGGCTCCGTGGCCAACTTCTTCCTTTATCTCTCGCTGTGCGCAGCTCAAAGGATCTTCGTTGGGCTCCAGCGTACCTGCTGGAAACTCGAGAATTGTTCTGGCGATCGAGTGGCGGTACTGTCTTACTAACAAGAAAGTCCCGATTGCAGTTTTCGGAAGTATTACTACTGCCCCAGGGTGTGTCAGAGTGATAAGAGTCGTTTCACTGCCAGTTGGCAATAGAACACGATCTCTTAGTACGTCGAAGACCTTGGATTGGAAGACAACTTCGGATGAGAGCGTCTTATAGGTGTTCATTGATGCTTCCTTCTGGTGGTCTTGGTAAAGATTGGCTAAGGAGCCTGATGCATTGTTTGCAGCTCAACGAATAGCAATTCTGGTCGATAGCGAAAACCTCGAGATTACTGTTTCCCAAAGCTACGAACCCCCTCGCGGCAAGAAAAAGTCGCATGTTGCCTACCCCGATTGGCTGCAGATCCTGCCTGAAGTCATCGATGGGCGGCAAATCTTTCGCAATATCTACTACAAAAAGCGCGGTCTGCGTATTTCGGAAAAATTTAGAAAAATGTGGTCTGAACAACTCAACGGAGAAATCAAACAGCCCGAAAAATCAGTCGACCCTTACATCATTGTTGACTCTATCACTTTGGCTGAGAAAGCCGATGTGGTCGTGTTGCTCGCCGGTGATAAGGACTACCTACCGCTTATTTGGTATCTCCGTTCCAAGGGGTGCAAAGTTGAAATGGCATCATTCGAAGAAGCTGCGGCGGCCGTAGTAAAGGCGACGGCTGACAAGTTTTATAAACTTGGGGAACGACATACCGTCGTATTGCCGAAATCGGCAACCTCACGCGCGACCTAAGACCTAGAATCCGAAACCCAGTTGTGCACGGAAGTATCCAGAGTTATCGATATCGCGGTCGATCTCGGGTGTGTCAGCTAGTTCAATTTGAATGGAACTGTCGAGTGTTACTCCTGCCTCGAGTTCTAAATTCACATAGTTCCCGAGCCACAGAGAGATTCCCCCTCCCAGTCGACGATCTTGCACGTGTAGCTCTCCATCTGCACCGCCTGGTCCGTCGGTATAGTTATATCGCTCGCCGCTAATACCAATCCGCCCGAACACTTGAAAGGGTTGAAAGAAGTTATAGCCAACTCGAATTTCAACCGGCAAGGTGACATTGATGTGGAGTCTTCCATCCTCGCTCAGCAAGCGCAGACCAAGGAGTGGGTAGAAAGAGGTGCTCTCAAAATCCTCGCTCAACCTGGCACCAAGCAGCAGTTGTGCTCCCGGATTTAAGCGATAGACAAGCATTGCCTCACCACGTACATCAAAATCGCTCCCCTCGATGCCGTCGCCGAAGTTGGAGAACACTCCGAGCTTCAATGCCGAAGTGAGTAAGACGCTATCTGTTAGAAAAACCCCTGCTCCTCCGAGCACCGCTCCCCGATGAAAGATGTCATCGGAAATACCAGTCAGTACCTCGTCTATAGCAGTAAATTCATAGCGTCGAGCGGTATAGTCAAACCCTGCTCGTAGAAAGAAATCCCGCTTCATCGGAATGGGTAATTCAAACCTCCCGTAGAACTGATCTACATCGAACTCGGCAGCTCCCCGCGAGGTCTTCTGTCCGGAATCTGAAAGATACCCAAGCTGCACATCAGAGCGATCGGATCGCAGCAGGTGAAAGAAATCGCCGTGCGCAGCTCTAAACTCCTCAGCAGCTAGCTGTGCATAGGCCGACGAGCTCGTGAGAAGAGCGAGAAGGAGTAAGACAAAAAAAGACGATCGAAGATTCATGAGTGACCTCAGTTGAAACAGTCTAAAGACAGTTCGGAGCTCTCACAAGCGATAAATTTGCTCGCTGAGAGGGCACTCTGGCACCTCAGGCCAACCCGCCATGATGTTTTCGATGATTTAAGGACCCTTCTGATGTGATAGAATAATCGAGTCAACAAGGATGTAGGCGATAATCGCTAATGGCCAAAGGGACATCCGAAGTATAGATTCGTTTTGCATTTATCAGGAGCAAGTATCCTCATGTCTGAACAGCAAACTATCGATCGAATATTTGAAGGCTTGATGCGTCGTTACATGGAGCGGGTCCCAGCGGTTGGACAAATATTTTCTGCAATGATCGAACGTGGAATGATCGCTTCACGCGAGGATGTGCAAAATGACCACGTTGCTTTTAGAACTCTAGGTGTGGATCATCTCGGAATTCGCTCTCTAGAAAAGGTCTTTCTCGCGCATGGTTTTGAGAAGCGAGACTTCTACTCATTCGAAGCCAAGAAGCTAAACGCCTATTGGTATGCCCCACCGGAAAACCATTATCCGCGAATATTCATTAGCGAATTGAGAGTTAATGAGCTTTCAGATCAGTCACAAGCGATAATTCGAAAATATACCGATACGGTATCGAGTGATCCCATTGATGCTATCGATCTCAGTGATTGGCAGGCCGTCGACAGCTATTTGCACAGCTCTCAGTGGCCCCTACCGACTTGGGACGACTATCAAACGCTCTTGGCTGAGAGTGAGTATGCCGCCTGGGCGATTTATAATCGCTACTACTTAAATCACTTTACAATCAGCGTGCACGACCTTCCCAGTGGCTTCAACACGCTGGAGGGATTTAATGAATTCTTAGAAGGAATTGGGATAGTGTTGAACGATTCTGGTGGCAAAAGCAAGATCAGCGAAGACAGCAAGTTGAAGCAAAGCTCAACGGTAGCTCAAATTGTTTCGAGTGAATTTCGCACCAAAGAAGGTGGTACA
>CBDUGV010000250.1:0-6555 GCA_965366815.1 uncultured Bdellovibrionales bacterium
CTGCAAATCGCCGTAGTAGAGAGAAAAATTTTTCGTCCTATTGCCGATGGAACGAATGCCGGTCATACATTTACGCACACCAATGTTGTGCGCCATTTTAGAACGCAGCGAATGACTCCTGCGGGGAAAGGGGAGGTCGATGTCATTCTTCCAGGAGGACTCTCGCCTGGCAATGCCTCCCTAGTCCTCTTTGTGCAGGATCCGAAAGATAAGAAGATTCTAGGTGCCACGAGAATCGATTTAGCCAAGCTGAAATAACGACAATTGGTTTCTCAAGTAGGCGCAAAAAAATCATCTAATTCTATATGTTACAGATTTGGTATGGTCCGGCTATTGAACGCTGCACATTGCCCGAGCTTATTGGCCTGAGGCTCTTAAAGGTACTTGAGAGTTAGTGAGGTGGCTGACATACTTAAAGATATGGCAACGCGACACAGTCAACGTGTAGCCCAACAAAGCGGACAGAACGGGGTGGTTTTAACAGAGTTAGCGTTGACTCTGCCTCTTCTTGTGCTTCTTTTAGTGGGGATTTACGATCTGTCTCTCGTTCTGAGAGAGAATGTGTTGCTGACAGAGGCGATTCGAAGCGGCCTGCGGTCCGTTGTCGTGAGCGCGCCATTCGAACGCAATCGATACACCGGAAGCTCGGCGGATCGCGAGAAGGCCTACGCGGAGGAACGCTACGAGCGCTCGATAGAAGTCGCAAAGTATTTGCTTCAGAGGAACGGATTGGATGATTCGCATTACTACTACAATATGTTTGAAGTACTGCGAACCGATGTCGCCAGTGGTCGCACCTATCCCTCGGTTCAAATGAATATCAGTCGAAAGGAAACCGCGACACGATTTTTGTTGGCACCAGATAATCTATACCTATCTTGTGTCGGAGGGTCGACTTTAGTTCCGGGTGTCTTTATCGGTCCGGGGTTTGCAGTTTTCGAACCGAGCCTGAATACCAACTGTAGTCCGTAAGTTGTCTCTACGGTCTGCAGACGAAGCGTTCAACTTAAGGTGGAGTTTGTACAACAAGCGCGATTGTACGACGGGAGAGTAAACGAGTTTTGCACTATAGTACTTCAGCGACGCTTCGCTCCGATATGCGAGGTGGGGTGATTTTTGAGGCTGCACTGGCTTTGCCGGTGTTTATCCTCTTTATACTTGGCACAATTGAGCTTGGTATAGGCATACGAAGTTATCTCTCCGCCACTCGAGCGCTCAATATCGCCGCACACAAAATCTCGGCGGTCTCAGCGGTTGACGATTGGCGTCGATCGCGCGCACTCGTCGACGAGGATGTTTGTATGGAAATCGCTGGAGATACGTTTGTCGATGAACTGAAGCGAGCAGGAGGCTCTTTGGAAGCTGCAACGACTCAATTGAATCAGGGAGCTGGTCTCGGTTTCTCTCTGGCTGGATTTCCCTTTCAGTTTACCGGGGGCTATCCCGGACCTCGTGCCTATGAGCTGCGAGCCAAGTATACCTATTCGTGCTTGCTCTGTGGAGTCATTGGGCAAGATATCACTTTTCGAATGTCTTCAATTTCGATCCTAGAGAGTACTCGTGGATGCGAGCCTGTCGGGCGGCCTGGAAACCAAGTAGCAGGCTATTTTGCCACGCTTGCTCCAGGTTCTAGAGTGCGATCTGTCCCCAAGAGTAAGGTCAAATAAATGAATATATATGCGAAAGTAAAAAAGAACGCGGCTATATGCTCGGATCCAAATGAATCCGGGGTAATCATCGTATTGTTCGCACTTCTCTTGGCGGGTCTGCTGACTATTGTAATGTTTACCGTTGGGCTAGGTGATTGGACCTTTCGCAGAACTGAATTGCAACTGGCGGCTGATACCGCAGCTTCTGATGCTGCTGCCTCGTTTTGTTCAACTCGTTCCTGTTGGAACTACTCCCTGATAAATGCTTTGGAATCGCTTGATCGTATGGGGGTTCGCGGTGTGACAAACAGTGCGCGTTTTCGAACCGAGTTGCAGGCCGCCATAGCGGATTTGAAATCGCAGCTCGCCAACGGTGTCAAAGATATCAGCGGAGCGAATGGTCAAAACGAGTGGCTGATCGATGGTTTGAAGGTGCAGATTTCCCGCGGGCGCTGGTGGCCTGAAGGTGTACAGAAAACGGTATATGATAGCAATGGCGTTGGTACCGTTGTGCCTGTCGCCCCAGCTTCGGTTGATGTTTCGCGGCTCATACCGCAAAACGATATTTATGGTTTCACAGATAGTGTTGGATTCGAGCCAAAATTTGAACCGTTTGATCGCTTTGATGGAACCGTGTGGCAAGCTGAAGCGGGCAATCAGGGCACGCCGGCATTCATTGCGGCAAACTCAGTACATGTCAAATTTAGCTTTGAAAAGTATTCTCCAATCCTCTATTTGGGGGTGCCGTCTGGGGCGAGTACAATTGCGGTGGAGAGTGTTGCTGCTCGCTTAAAGCAGTCGCCGAAACTCGAATTCTGCGCAGCGCCTTTCGCTATTCCGGTTTGCACCTTACTCAATAATTTGGGTGAGTATGTCCCAGAATCCGCTTGTAAGTTCGATAGATTTTTTACCGGGGAAAAACGCTATTGCACCCAGACGGAGCTCGACGCCGGAACCTGCAATGTATTGCCGGGATCGTTTTACGCGCCGATTACTGATCAGTCCTGCGATAGTTCTAAACCCTGGTATTCTGAGGCGCGCTGCGAGTGTGCGCAAACGGCACAAGACCCTTGTATTCCTGGGCAGTTTTGCCCAGAGCCCTGGGTGCGTGGCCTGAGCAAACCGCGTAGCTCTTTTAATGGAGCAGTCGAAGGTGTGCCCTGCGGGCAGCACTTTGGTCAGAACTCGACCCACTGCTCCTTTAATCCATGGCCGAAATTGACTCAGGTATCCGATCATTACGGTGTGGTGGGAACCTCGACTACGGATATCTATAGCTATGATCCACGAAGTGAGAACACCTATCGCTGGATTATGAGTAGCCGACTTTGCGTTCGACAGACGTTTCAGTCTGACGGAAGTAGTCGGCTTGAGAAGGTTCCGAATACCGTGAAAATGCGGATAGGTGAGCGATTTGAGATCAAGCCAGATGGATTGGTCGAACCTGAAACGGATCAATACGTTTGGGATGCGATTTGGGGAGAGATGCCGCTTGGATCGAGAGATTATCCGCAGAAGCACATGATTCATCCGAAGCTCTTTGATCCGACCAATACGTACTTTGGGCTCAATGGCTTTCGGGAATTGGGCTATCCTTGGTTTATTGGTCGAGCGAACGATGCGACCGGGTTTCCGGTTGGAGCGACGAAGTCTTTCCTCGATGAGATAATCGACTTAGGATACGTAAAACCATATGACAACTACGGACAAGTTGATGCCGCTACGGGGAATGATCGGCAGGCAGTAGAGCCCTATCAGTGTGCCAAAGACGGCACTCCGCAGTTTGGAGTCTGTAACTCACATCGAGTTATGTATAACAATCAGTGTCATAGAAAACATCGCTGGTTCAATCCGCGAGATTCTAATGCCCAATGTTTGCTCGATGCTCCCTATAGCCAAAGTCTTTGGACGGACCCGAAAGGCTATTGTCACCCTGATGGGCCGAGTTTCGATCCCTACATCCAGTCCGAGCAGATTCGAGTCGGTGCGACAGATTTCTGGCAGCAGTGGAATCATACTTTTACCTTGAGTCCTGGAGATGAGTGGAGTTGTCAGACCGCACCGCCCTATATGCCTTGCCCTGTGGTTGAAGTAGGGACGTACCCCAGAGGTGGAGAAAACTCACCACCGAGGTTCTACGATCGCAACAGTGACTTCCATCCATCTGAGATAAGAGTGTGGCAGACACATAT
This sequence comes from uncultured Bdellovibrionales bacterium, assembly GCA_965366815.1. Classification (GTDB taxonomy): domain Bacteria; phylum Bdellovibrionota_C; class UBA2361; order SZUA-149; family SZUA-149; genus CBDUGV01. Next base: position 3,842 of record CBDUGV010000250.1, read on the forward strand.
TCCGATAATTGCCAATGTGTCTCCAACCGCGACACCCTGCACAGGGGTCAATGGGCATACGGGGCCGGATCCGCAAATTGACCATACAGATGAATGGCGAATAATCGGTTTTATCCGGAATAATTTTTTCGACAACGACATCGGTAAACCACCCCCAAAACCACCGGGAGCTGCATACAATACGAACAGTGGCGGCTATGAAGATATTCGCGTGTGCGAGTACGACTCGGATAACGATGGCAACGGTGTCCCAGACCGCTACCCTTGGGGTTTTAATCCGACATTTAAAGCGGCACCGATGAATGATCCGTCTGGAGCGCCGGTCGAAATGGGCGCTGAGCAGAATTGTAACATGGTGCGGGGTAGAGTCGCTTGTGACCCAGGACTGGTCGCAGGTGATTTCAGCGGATTATTCGCCGAATACCAAGCGCCCCCGGCAATCGTCTTCACGCGCTAGTTCGCGCGAGACGATTTCTGCCATTGTATGGAGGTTCCGGGTTTTACAACCGGAGCCCCTGCTCATCTGTCGCTTCCTATCTAGGCAACGACTTGGTCGCGGATCGTATGGCGATAAGGCCACACAGATACACCGCTACTCCCGTGAGGAGAACCGCCTTGAATCCGAGGAAGAGCGCGATGAAAACGCTTAGTGCGGATCCGATGACGGTTGTGTAACCGTTCATGCCCCAAGCCCAAGCGGTTACCCGGGTTCGATCCGCTGGATCTGGATTTAGCAGCGAAATTAGGTGCAAGCCAAACGGGAAGGGCATTCCCATTACGAATCCCAGTGGGACCAAGAGCATTGTCGCAATTGCGATTCTCGTTGCGAAGGAAAACTGTAGTCCCCAGGCAAATACGATTGGGGAAATCCAAGTTTCCAAGAGAATCGCTCCAGCCACTGCGAGGAGAATCCAAGTTGCGGTAGTTCGCGGATTCCTTTTGCCAAAACGCTCACTGACCATACTTCCAAGCCCGGCGCCGAGAAGGAGGGCAACGAGCGTGGTCGTAATCGAGTACACAGGATTTCCGAGAAACAAGACATATCGCTTCATCAAACAAATCTCTACTGCGATGAAGCCAAAACCCAAAGCACTGAAGTAGGTGAGGAAGCCACCAAACCCAGGTGTGCTCACCGCCCCTCGTGCTCGCAGGATGAGCGGGAGTGCAACAAACAAGAGTGCGAGCACTGCTGACTCGGCCAGAATCGCTACGTACGGGAAGTCCCCGCGTGGGATGATGCCGCGCCATTTTTGGCTGTTGCGATGGCGAAACTCCCGTGGCAGTTCCATCGAAAGGTCTCTTTTCCCAAACTGAAGAAAATGTTCCATGAATGGCTGATTGTCTGTCGCAGGGTATAAGTTAATACCGTGGCTCGTATATTGAGCTCGCTGTTCCTCGGCAGTGCTACTGAGGATCTTCGCGTAGAAGTTGTCGCGCTCCGGATGGAACGGAGTCCAAAGAAAAGTCTTACCGCCGACCCGGCGACGCACTTTCATGTATTCGTGCAGCTTCTTTTCATCTTCCGGGGCCCACTTCCCTTTCTTGAGGAAGAATCCTTCGAAGAACGGCACTTCGCCAGCGGTGATAAAGAGCTGAGAAGCGGGATCTTCTACGCCAATCTCGCGCAGAGCTTCGATTGCGGTGAGCGCGACTCGAACACTTGCTCCGCGGTGGAGCGCCAAGACGCCACCGGGCTTGAGTCGATCGTAGAAATCAATAAACGCTTCTTTGGTGATCAGAAAGGTTTCGGAAAGATTCAGGGCACCAGCGGCAATCGCTACAGGTGTGTAGTTGTTTACAAACTGAATCACGTCGTAACTATTCGAGGGTTGTCGTCGGAGAAAGGCTCGACCTTCGTCATTGTGCAAGGTGACTTTCTCGTGCTGATACAGCCCGCCCATGAATTCTTTAAACGGCGACTGGTTTACCAAAGCAACAATCGAAGGGTCGAGTTCGACCGCATCCACATGCTTTGCTCCATAGGACAGAGCGAAGAGCACTTCTTTTCCACCCGAGGGCCCGATCACCATGACGTTATCGAGTTCACCCTGCTTCATCCAATACGAGGCACCGATACTGGACCACTTCAAGGGTTCGAGATTTTCAGCATCACCGTTCCAGGCGAAGATCGCTGACTCATTTGTACCACCATCGATCCAAATATCGTAAATTCCCCCACGGTGGGTGGCGATATCTACTTTAGAGAGCGGGCTCCAACGAGTGGCGAGCACCTTATCATTGGTGATCGCTTCGTTATATCGTCGTTTGTTTTGATGATATTTCAGCGGGAGCACTTCTGCTGCATTCGGAATGAGATAGGCAAAACCGAGAATCGAGGCTACGAGTATGCCGCGGATCACAGTCTGGCCTTTAACACAGAGGCAAACCCCAGCAAGGGCCATCAACAAGGCGCCCCACATTGCGACGCCTTCTCCGCCAAAACCAGTGATCAGCGGAATCAGCATGAATGAGCCGAAGGCAGCGCCGATAAGGTCGACCCCATATAAACGAGAAGCCTGGGCTGAGTAGGTCGTGAGCAATTCTGCAACGAGGAGACCGGCAAAGAAGAACGGTACGACGAGCGAGAGGTACCATAGTCCAAGGTACACGAAGTTCATCGGGTCTTCTGCGAATGCCCACATGCGAAACGGCACATTGGTGATTACCAGGTAGACACCGATCATCGAAATACATGCGAGGAGGCAGAGCTGCGC
>CBDUGV010000251.1:0-6502 GCA_965366815.1 uncultured Bdellovibrionales bacterium
GATCGGTGGTGGGGGCATGGGTTCAGTATATCGAGCTGAACACACGATGATGAAGCGAATCGTTGCGGTGAAGGTGCTGCACAATCATTTCGCAGAGGATGAGGATTACGATCAGTTCATTCGCCGCTTTCAACGAGAGGCCCGGACCGCCAGTCAGATCGATCACCCAAACGCAGTTACTATTCACGACTTTGGCGTGTATGCCGATCAGGCCTATCTGGTTATGCAGTTGGTCGAGGGTCGAAGTCTGAAGAAAGAAATTGCCCAACGCAAACGACTTCCCCAGCGGGCGGTTGTTCAGATTTCCAACCAGGTCTGTGCCGCCCTAGCTGCGGCGCATAAGGCTGGTATCGTGCATCGCGATCTAAAGCCCGACAACATCATGGTGGCGCAGCAGCCAGATGGGGATTACAGCGCAGTGGTTCTCGATTTTGGAATTGCCAAAGTGCTTGGTGCTGCTGATCTCAGTGGAACCAGTGTCACGAAAGTGGGCAAGGTGGTCGGCACTCCTCAATATATGGCACCCGAGCAGGTGCTGGGAAAAGAGCTCGATCATCGCTCAGATATTTATTCGCTTGGCGTTATTTTTTACCAAATGCTTTGCGGTAAACCACCATTTGACGCTCGATCGCTCATGCCGCTGATGATGAAGCATGTGCATGACGAGCCTGTACCGCTTGGCTCGGTAGATCCGGAGCTCAATATTTCACAAGAGCTCGAGTCGGTGGTTATGCGTGCTCTCTCCAAAGATCCGAAAGATCGACAGCAGACCATGACGCAATTGAGTGCGGAGATGGAAGCTGCCTACGACGAAGAAAGTGATCAGGGCGCTGACGAGGAACTCAAACAAGCAACGGTAGTTGGCCCGAATATACTTCCAGGTTCAGGAACTCAACCGGCTCCGCAACGTATCCGAACCATGCGGCGAAAGAGGCCACCCAAGAAGAGCCTTACACAAACCGCCTTGGTGGCATTGCTCTTGGGTGTATTGGTGCTTGGTGTTGCCGCCCAGTTTATCTTCCAAGAAGTCGACGAAGGGCTGCCCAGAGAGGGCGTCGATACCACAGGGTCCGAGACCACTGAGACGAATCCAATAGATTCTCCTGGAATTGTCGGCATAGGAATTCGGACTGCGATGCTCAATGACGATTATGTCATTACCGCAGTGCGGCCAAACTCTGCGGCTGCCAAGGCTGGCTTGAGGAAAGGCGATATCATTGTCGAAATAGACGGTACCATCGTTGAGCGACTTACTGCGTTACAGGCAGCCGACCGGATCCGTGGTCCTGAAGGAAGTACAGTCGAGCTGGCGGTGTTGGTTGATGGAAGTCTGACACCGTCTCGGGTGCTGGTGACGCGGGAGGTTATAGAAACGACGGCAGTTGAGCGGATCAAAGCGCGAAGTGAGCAATTGTGGTTGCAAGGTGATGCCGTCGCCTCATTGAAACTGCTTGAAGATGCTTTGGCGCAGTATCCCGGCGAACCCGAGTTGCGGCTTGCCTACGGCATTGGGCTTCAGCGAACGGGAAGATTGAATGAAGCCATTGAGAATTACAAGCTAGCCATTGAGGCCGACCCGACACAGGCCGGGGCCTTTTACAACCTCGGACTTTGCTATATGCGACTGGGCAATTTAGTTGATTCCCTTGATGCCTTTCGCGAAGCAATCATCGTTGAGCCGCTGAATGGCGATGCGCACAAGTATTTGGCGGAGGTCCTGCTGAAATTAGGGAAGGCAGAACAAGCTTTGCCGGAATTTCGAGAGGCAATTCGGCTTAAGCCGAAAGATGCCGTGCTTCATTATTCGACTGGCCTGGCGTATGCGCAACTCGGCCTCGTTGTTGAAGCAGTGAGAGAATACAAAACGGCAATTGAGTTAAATGCTAATGATTCACGGTTCCATCGAATACTTGGCACGACACTGCTTATCATGGGGCAGACAACGGATGCGAAGAAGTCGCTGCTCGAAGCGCTTCGTCTCAATCCGAACGACGCGGATGCGCATTTGCAACTTGGAAATCTCTATTTAGAAACGGGTGAGGTTGAGCCTGGGGTTGACTCGCTGAAAGCTGCTCTTCGGCTCAACCCGAACTTTCGAGTTGCCAAAGTAAAACTAGCAGAAGTGTATCTTGCTCAATCGCGTTTCGACGAAGCCGTGCCAATGCTCCAAGAGGCGATTGCCTTGGATGATTCGGAAGCTGCGATACACGCGGGTCTCGGGGTAGCGCTCAACAATTTGGGTCGATTCGCTGAGGCCGTCCCGGTGCTCGAGCGAGCCAAGGAACTCGATCCGCAGCGAGCAGTGGTGTTTTACAATTTGGGCAATGCCTACGGAAATCTCGGCAATTTCGCAGAAGCCAGGGATGCGTTTCTGCGAACGGTGAGCCTCGATCCGCGCTCAGCGGTCGCCTACTACAATCTGGCCAAAGCGCATGAAAAGCTAGGAGAGCAGCCACAAGCGAAGCGCTACTATGCCGAGGCCCTCCGACTCTCTCCCGAGAACAGCCTCTTTCAAGAGGCAAACGAGATGGCCAAAGACTGGTAATCGAAGAAATATCTCTAGAACCCAGTAGGTATTAGGTCGTATCTGGCGGTATTGGAGAAATGCCGTGTTGCCCCCAACCTTCCTGAACACATAACTATAATAGATCATAAGTAGTAGTCCCGGAGTTATACGACGTAACTCCAATACAGGTATGTGGTAACACCACCCGGCACATCGCGATGGGAGCGGGCCGGGTATTGGTTTTTGTGCGGGTGAGGTTGGTCATGGCCTCTGATAAGAGCGTTAAGCGCTCGAGTAAATTTATTGTAGACAACGCGTACGAAGTCGTCGCTCCAGTTGGGCGTGGCCGAAATAGCGTAGTGTACAAAGCTCGCTGCCTTCCCGCGGCCCCGGTCTCAAGTTTCATCAAAACATTCGTCGCCTTGAAGATGCTTGTTGGCCCAGAGCGCGCCGTGCTCATTCGCAGAACGAAGCGTGAAGCGAATGCAATGTTGGCAAGTGCCCATCCAAACGTAGTGAAGCTTATCGACTATGTCGCGCGAGAAGATGCCTGCTACATCGCGATGGAATACATCGACCGATCTGACTTAAAGTCAATTCTCGACAGCCAACAACTCCCCATGGCCACAGATCTCGCTCTGCGACTTACTTCGCAGTTGCTTTCTGGTCTTGAGCGAGTCCATCGTTCTGGAATTATTCATCGCGATATCAAACCGGAGAACCTACTACTGACCAATGAATATCTACTTAAGATTACCGATTTTGGCATAGCGTTCATACCGAACGAGGTCGTCGCGAAAGAGGATGCAAACCAGGGGATCGGCACATTCGATTATCTCGCACCTGAAACTCTAGAAGACGGGATTAGTAACGTGTGTACGGATCTCTATTCAGTGGCGACGACCTGCTATCAACTTCTTACGAAGAATCTTCCTTATGGAGGAATGACTTTTACCGAACAGATCACGAATAAGCTCGAAGGTATCAGTGTGCCCCTGTCCAACTATGCGACGGAGGCTCCCCTGATGCTTGAGGCCTTACTTCGCAAAGGATTTGCTCCCGACCCTACGCAACGATTTCAAACCGCTCGCGAGTTTCGCGAAGCCATTGAAGCCTACCGCGAAGGGCGCTGGCAGGCAGATCCAGAAGCACTTCCACCACATACACGTTCGGTGTATCCGCCTAGCGAGGACAGTGAGTTTTCTTTTGAAGGCGTGAACGATCTAGAACTTGAACAAGATTTCAAAAAACAGCATGACCAAGCGGCTCCGGGAATTACTACGGATGATCTAGTCGCTGTCGACCTCGATTCTGTCGATGGAATCGAGGTCGACGGAGTGCTGTTTGCGAAAGAAAGACGATTCCCAGTACTGCGTTTTGCAGTGCTGGGAATCGTCGCTGGTCTTTTGTTCAACTGGTGGTGGAATACGGGTCCGCCGCGAGTGCCTCTCGATCGGGAGTTGCTGTCGACTGGGCAGGAGAGGGCCGAGTCGGTAGAAATCGACGTGCCAGGGGTCGGGACGAATGTTGGAAAAGACTTTACCTCGATACTGCGGGGAACTCACCAAGGAGTATTCTACGGACTTCTCGCGGATGAAGATGATGTTGCCTTTGCGGTAGCTCCAGCGATGAACGAAGTTGGGGTGTTTATTGCGGTCGGAATTGAGGATGCGCCAGTTATTCAGATAGACCGAGCGCAATTGGAAGCCAAGCGCCGTGTGAGCGTTCAAATCAACGAATTGCGCATTACGCTCACAGTTGCTCCGGGGTTTCGCGGCGAGGGGTTGCAGGGAACCTACCTCGAACACAACAGTGGGCGCAGCGGCTTCTGGGAGATTTGGTAGAAGCGCCCCTAGCCTCCTAGTAGGCCGCTTTTCAGTTCAGGGTTTGGAGGACTTGCTCCGAGCCAAATGGAGAGGAGCGCTTGCTGAAAGTCCTCGCCTTCAATCTCGCCCTTCTTTGCTCCGGCAACCTCAATCTGCACGTTCGAGTCAGCAAACGTCAAAGTGATACTTTGTCCACTGCTGATATCTGTCATCATGTTGTTGAAGGCAGATATTTTTTCCTGCAAATTCGCTACGTCCGGTAGGTTGCTGGTAAATCCGTCGACCCAGCCTTTTTTAATTTTATCGACACCGACATCTCGAACAAATTGCATGGTAAGGCGTTTCTTTCCTTTGTCACTCAAGATCGCAACTGGATCGTTTGTCTTTTTCTCGAGGTAGAGTCCGGCCACATACACATCAACTTTGAATACGGTGGCTTCTCGAAGCCCGATGCCATTGAGCAGCAGCGGTGTGCCTGCAACTTCAGTCGAATCTGGGAGCGTAACTCCTGCGAGCTCCGCGGAGTAGCAGGTCAAGGGAGCGAGGCAGAGCTGAACTACGAAGAGTTGGGCTAAGAGCAAAATATACGGCAGAGGTCGAATGCTATTCTTCATTGTATCTCTCCTTAACCAGTTTGTGGACGTTTCGTTTCTCTTACGCACGACACTGCTTGAGCAGTTCTATTATCTCGTTTCGAACCTCTGAAACTTCAGCAAGTGGAGTGCGGTAGGCAATATCAAACCGCTTTACTCCTTCCTCGGTCAATGCCTCAATGGTGAAGCCAGTTCGATTAATAGAAACAAGCTCGCACTGTGATGCGGTCACAGATACAGCGTGATGGAATTCCAGCAGTTCCGCAAGGGCATCTCGATGATCTTCATTCATATGCCGCACGATTCCCTTGCCAGCATAGGCGATTGGATCATGTGTAGTCTCACTGAGCGCTCTGGCGGAAATCCAGCGAATATCGCCAAATCCACCTATCCAACGAATGCGCTCGATGGTACATCGTCGAAACACAAAATTATGCGCAAGGCTGCGGCTCGAGGATTCGGGAAAGCGCTTCCAATAGCGTTCTTGAACCTCTGGGATTTCGGGCTCTGGTATCTCGAGGAACTGGCCGAGCACAGAGGCGCGCGCGTAGGGTTGCGGGTCATCTTTCCCTTTTGCATCAGCAACAAAGAGGCTTGCCTTGGGATTCTTTTCCAAGTTCCGGTAGTGCTCAGAAATGAGCGAGACAAAAATGATCACTTGACCTAGGTCATCGATGTCGTAGGGGACGATGGATCCGAAGGGATATCCTTCTGTTGAGGAGGAGTGCGTCGATAACACAGCAACTTGATGGAAGGCGAGAAAATCTCGAACAGTTTGGCTCATTTTCGATGTCTCATGGATACAATTTTTCGGTAGTCCAGGAGTTTCCTTTTGATCGGCAATAGCGCAGTCGATCGTGGAGGCGATTGCTCGCACCCTGCCAAAATTCGATTTCGAGTGGACGAACCAAATATCCGCCCCAGTAAGGCGGTCTCGTCAATTGTTCTCCGGAGTGGGCTGATTCGAATTCTGCCCAAGCTTGCTCCAGTGTTTCTCGACTCGCGAGCGGAGCACTCTGCTTCGAAACCGTGGCGCCCACCTGAGCGCCTCGTGGCCGCTTCTGAAAGTAGTGGTCGGACTGGCTATCTTCGATTCGCTCAACTGTTCCCACCGCACGCACTTGTCGCTCGAGAACATCCCAATACCAGCATAAGGCTGCATGCGGATTCTGTTTGAGCTCACTTCCTTTTCGACTTTCGAAATTGGTGTAGAACACAAATCCTTCATCGCTGACTCCCTTGAGCAGCACTATTCGCGCCGAAGGCATCGCATCCTGAGTCGCCGTTGCTAAGGTCATTGCATTCGGTTCGATAATTGAGCTGTCTTTGGCCTCGTCATACCATTTAAGGAATGCGGCAATCGGGTCTGGCCCGAGGTCGAGGGGTGGTTGTTGAGAATACTCTTTTCTCTGAGTATCGAGCGTCATTTCCCAAATTTCCAGTTTCTAGAGTTCCAGTTTCTAGAGTTTCAGTTTTTAGAGTTTCGGGTCTTAAAGTTCCAGTCTATTGGGAGCCGATCTATCGAGGGCCGATCTATCGAGGGCCAGTCTATCGAGGGCCAGCCTATCGAGGACCAG
>CBDUGV010000252.1:0-6494 GCA_965366815.1 uncultured Bdellovibrionales bacterium
AAAGACTTCCCCAGAATTTCAGCAGTAGGTATTGCATTTTTTGAGGGATCGCTGAGGTTGGTTTTGAAAAATCCAGCAGTGCGGCTTGCCCACCCGGCCGCAACACACGATGAATCTCTCTAAGCGCATCTTCTAAATCAGGGGCATTGCGAATGGCATAGCTTCCCGTCAAGATATCAACCGTAGAGGACTCAACTTCCAAGTTGCACATATCGCCGACAGCGAAATTCAAATTTTCAAAGGAATTTCTTTCTTGAGCGATATCGATCATTGCTTGAGCTAGGTCAGTGCCCAGGACTTGACCCTTGGGATATTTTTCGGCAAGTCCAATCGAGACATCTCCCGTTCCACAGGCGATATCTACACAATACGGTACAGCCTCTTGCGGCAGGGTTTGCAGTAGTTTCCGCTTCCAAGCACTGTCTCTCCCCAAAGAAAGGAATCTGGTTGCAATATCATAGCGAGGGGCAGACTCCGTGAAGTGATGAAGATTAAACAATCGTTTCCCTTCTGCTGAATCCAACTGCTCTGATGCTTTCAATGTAAACTGTTTCCTATTCATTAGTTACCTTCTCTGGTCAGAATAGCTGATTCGACAGAGAGCCCTGGTCCAAAAGCCATCGCACAGATAGTAGAGCGCTCACCACGCTCCAACAATTTCTTCAAAACGAACAACACAGTTGCGCTACTCATATTTCCAAAATCTCGTAAAACTGTTCTTGAATCAGCTAGCTGATCTGGTCGGAGTGATAAACCCTTTTCAACTTTATCAAGGATGCTCTTCCCACCCGGGTGAACGGCCCACCTATCCACCTCAGCTAGTGAACAATGAGCTTGATCGAGGATAGGTTCCATGAGTCCGGCAATCGATGCACCGATGATTTTGGGGACATACTTAGATAGAACAATATCAAAACCTCGATCCCCAATCGTCCACGCCATATCTTCGGCCCCCTCAGAAACAACCGCTGATGAAAACGATTCTAACGTAAGGCTAGAATTGCCACTGCTCGGAGCCTTCGCACTAATGAGGAGCCCAGCTGCTCCATCGGCAAATACGGAATTGGCAACAATCGAGTCAATGTCTCCATTCAACTGCAAGTGAAGAGTGCAGTATTCAAGGCAGACCACTAGAACGACCGCATCGGGATTGGCCAGACAGAACTGCTTGGCCATTCGCATCGCCGGGAAGGCTCCATAGCATCCCATGAACCCCAGATTATAGCGCTCAATTGAATCTCTCAGGCCGAGACCTTGAATTATCTGTAAGTCTGGTCCGGGGTTGTAGAAACCTGTGCAAGAAACAGTCACCACGTGAGTAATGTCCTCTGCTTCGAATGCACAGCTTTGGTCTAAGACCCTACGCGCGAGGTCGACATACATTTTCTTAGATTCGTTGAGATAGATATCATTTCTCAGACCTGTACTTGGCTCTATGGGATAGCCATCTTCGCCAATCTGAAAGAATGTTTGTGGCGATTCAGATTCGAGATCTGGAATTACGCTGTACCTTTTCTCAATACCTGAGTCTTGATAGATCTTTGCAATGTAGCGCCTTGCTTTTTCATCGCGAGTCCACTTCGTCATTCGCTCACCAGCGACTCGCTGCGAATACTCGGTCTCTGGCGTCATCGTTTCGATAGTATGAATATAGACGGACAATCTCTTACACCAACTATGGGTTTTTAAGTGAAACTCGAACCGAAACTGATACTTTCTTCTCGACTCGCGCGACTAATATGGATGGATCTTCGATACCAAATTCAGCCCATTCAAGATCTACAGCGGCAGTAACTATATACCCTTTCTCGCTTAAGGCGATATTTCCAGCAACCACTACCTCTTTAGTGATATCTCGAATAGTTAGATCACAGAGCAAGACAATCTCGCATGTCTCATTCAATTGCATTTTGGCGGGATCGCAAATCTTTGTTACTTCTTTTAAATGCACGGTAATGTCGTTGAATCTTTCCTCATCCATGACATCGCGCATCTTCTCATCACGAAGACTGTTATCGGAATCTAAGTCTCTTACAGCAATGGTAGACCGACCCTCCACCGAAGTGAAGTCTGCCGAATCGTTCAACCAGATGCGTCCGTCTACCCTTTTCGCGATACCGGTAACAGTGTGCCAGGTTGTACCGAGCGAGAAAACAACTTCGGTGTTAGAAGTGTCAATCTCAATCGGCAAGTTCCAATGCCCGCCTTGTGCGAAACTTCTATCTGGTAAAACCACCAGTGCTAGAAGAAATAGTATTCTCAAAAAATTCATGCTTTTAAACCAGCAAGAAGTAGCAATGCCTCAGGGAGATTTCCAGGCATAGAAGAATCTAAACTATTTACTCGGAGCACTTCGCGCGTTTTCTCAGGAAGATTCGTTTTCGACAATAGCTCCAAGATCTGTCGATGGGTGCGACTCCTCCGCAGGAGTGCTGCAGTAACTCGAGTGAAGCCACGGATACGGCGAACTGCAACGGTTCTTTGCTTGGCGTACCGGCTAAGCGCTCGTTGTGGAGATTCATTGTCGTGAAAAATAGCTTGCAGGGCTTCTCCCGCAAGCTGAGATGAAATGAGGCCATGCGTCATCCCCATCCCACTTATTGGATCGAGACATTCTAGGGCATCACCAACTAAGAGAATATGTTCATGGGAGCTTGGGCGCCAGGTACTGCCCAAGGGGCCGATACCTATCGGTTCGTCAACCGGGGAACCACTGAAATGGAGCTTTCTCAGATCTTGCTGAATCTCCGACAAGGCAGAGGCGGAATCCGAGAGCTGTGAGACTCGATCTTTTCGAGCAAGGAAACAGGCATTTACCCGATTGACTGAAACGGGAGTACAATAAAGTTCATATCCGTCTTTAACGATGATATGCACTCGATCAGTCGTTCTTGTAAATTCTCCTTCCAACAGCCAACTAATGCCCCAAATCGATGACTTTCTCCGACGACATTGCACACCAAGTCGGCTTGCAAATACACTATTTGCGCCATCTGCAAGGACCAAATACTCCGTTTCAATCTGTCGACCTTCACACTGAACCGTGTATCCTCTCTCCATTTTTTCCACGCGAGTTGCTTTCTCTCCCCAAACACAGTCGACATTCTCAAACTGCTTGAGCTCGTTCGCCAATACCTGGTCAAGAACGGATCTTTGTATGCCGATGCCTCTCGTTTTTCCACACGTAGGCTCGCGAAAAGCGATATCGACATGGCCCTCTCCAAAATGGGCGCGATACCCGTAAAAGGGGCGGTGCGGCTGTTGTAAGACTTGGGCACCGACTCCGAGTTCAAAGAGCTTGCTTATCGCTATATCCGAGAGTCCCTCACCACAGGCCTTGCGCCGCGGAAAGGTTGTCTTCTCTACCACCAGAGTTCGCACCCCCTCCCGTCCAAGGCGAATTGCAAGCGAGGCACCAGCAATCGAACCTCCAATAATTGCGACCTGATACCTATCTCTCAATTAATTCGCTCCTCGGCTTTCACTTTCCGCCAACCATATCGCTATTTTCGTATCCTTTGGGTTTGTAACCAATCGGACTCGCGTTCCATAGGTTTCTTGCTGCAATTACGATAGGTTAGCAACGCCTATAGGACATCTGTGCAATTCTATCCAAATGTCTATTGAGCGGCATAGGACAATTGTGTGCTGTCCAAGCAAAAGTCTAGTAGATAGATTGACCCGACACTAGGGCGAATGGACTTCTAGTTGGGCAACCGTAGAATGCTTCTTAGAATAGGTCGATACCATGATGTTGAGAATCTCTACTCTCTCTCTGCTACTTTTCTTAGTTTCCGTACCCTCGGGCTGTATTCCAACTAAGAAAATCTTCATGGCAATGCAGGGAAATCCCTTTCCCGGAAATACCGACTCAGTTCAGCGAGGTGCGGACCTGTATGCGACTCATTGCTTGAGCTGCCACGGGGCCCAAGCCCGCGGTGGGTGGAGCGAGGCAGAGGCAGTGAAGATTCAGACCCCTCGCATCGTCGATAAATCAGTCAGTGTAATTGCCTACTCAGCGGCATATGGAAAAGGTGCTTTTATGCCAGCATTCGAAGATCAGCTGACGAAGGAACAGCTTTGGGATATAGCCAATTACGTGAAAAGTCTAGAATAAACATCAGAGCAAGAGTTCACTATCTTCGCCCCGTCTGCTTTGCTATTATGATTCGAATTCGGGCTACCCATCTGTTTAAGCCCTGTTTTTTTAAAGTCTATACATCATGCCCTCAACCTTAAGCACCCCTTCAGATCCTGAGAATGAATTGCTCAATGCTATTCGAGAGCGGCGCATTAGTTTAGCCCTCGTCACAATTGTCATCTGCCTGTTAGCATTTGATATCGTTTTTGACCTGGTCGGAGGAGAGCCGGGAGGCCACGTAGCAGTTGAGGCGATGGTGATTAGCCTCGCTTCCATCGGTGCGATTTATCTTTGGCTAAAAACAGTCTACCTCAGTCGAGAGACCAACCAGCTCCGCACTAGACTGAGTCTGCTCCACAGAGACAGTGAATTCTGGAAAAAAGAAGCAAAAAGTGCCTTAGAAGGATTAGGAGAATCTATTGATAAGCATTTCAGCCTTTGGAATCTCACGTCTGCAGAAAGAGATATCGGCTTGCTACTCTTGAAAGGCTACAGCCACAAGGAAATCGCGCAGCTGCGGGAAACTTCCGATAGAACAATCCGCCATCAAGCAGCATCCTTATATAGTAAGGCTGATCTAGATGGTCGGGCGCAGTTATCGGCTTTTTTTCTAGAAGATCTCCTGCTACCAATCGATCAGAGTTCGCCTGAACGAGCGCCCAGAAACAGTTCAAGACCCGGCAATTCTTAACACATCTGCTCATAGCGCACCAAATTACTCTCGCAATCTAACGAATGTCGCAGACCAATAGTCCCATAGAAGAGCTCTACACCATTTCTCTCGTCGATCGTATAGTGAGGCGCATCTAAAGAAAGTTGATAGTGCAAATTCACACCTGCAATGGGGCAAGAATGAGTAGCATTTTGAGATTCTTAATTCGAATTGGAGAAACCTGCATCAGTCAGGAAAGTCGTTTCTACCTCCCAGCCCTATCGTATCTTCACCGCTTAAACGGACTCTTCGCTCCAATGAGCGCCGCAGTCAAGATAGCTGAACCTACTGGTATCGCACTCGATGTTGGAGCGAACTTGGGCATGTTTAGCTACGAGTTACGTAGAAGCTTTCCCAAAGTAGTCGCATTTGAGCCGAACGGAGAACTTTCAGCTTGCCTTCGCGCACTGAAGGACGAGCAAATCACTCTAAATAATTTTTCTCTCTCTTCCAAGACTGGGACGACGACGCTCCATGTGCCAGTTGTTGGCTCGACAGCCTATAACGGCTGGGCAACTCTCGATGCGGATTCCCCTTCACTCGCGGAGTTCAAAGACACCGGTGCAGAACTAAAACCGCTTACAGTAGAGATGTTTCGTCTCGATGATCTGGATTTTTCAAACGACAAAATCTCGTTTATAAAAGTCGATGTTGAAGGCCATGAAGTAGAGTTTCTCGATGGAGCGCAGAAAACATTGGAGACTCATCGCCCTGTCGTCTTTATCGAAGTGAACAAATCTAATAGGCAAGCTGTATCGGCAATTGCGAAAGATCTAGCCTATGGGTGCCAATATTCTAAGAATGGTTGTTTAGTAGAGATAGAAGACCTTTCAACGGCGCCTGATGAAGTATACGACTTTACCCTAGCGCCGAATTAGCCTACCCTTATCTCTGCCAGCAAACCGATAATGCATACATTGACGTGAAACCGAGTAGCAGATCTCAAAAGCAAAAGCTTAGTCTCGTTGGCATACGCCGAACCTTTCGTGAAATAATTTTACCGCGCTGGCGAATAATTGGTCTCGGTTTGATTCTCATCGCCATCAGTCGCCTCTGTGGATTGGTTCTGCCTTATTCATCAAAAATCTTGATAGATGAAGTAATCGGAACTCAGAGCGTCTCCCTGACGCTCTTGCTGATCGTCGTGGCCACCGCAGTCTTCATTAATGCCCTTTGTTCTTACACGCTCACCTTGCTCTTAAGCGTTGAAGCACATCGATTAATCGTCGAGTTGCGCATGCGCATTCAGAGTCATGTCATTCGACTTCCATTGAGCTATTTCGATAATACCAAAACTGGGGTTTTGGTGTCTCGAACCATGAACGATGTCGAAGGTGTGAGAAACTTAGTCGGCACTGGCTTGCTTCAGCTCATTGGTGGCATTCTCCAAGCCATTGCCGCCTTTTGCATACTTATTAAAATCAGCCCTTCCCTCACACTGATAATGGCGCTCCCGCTTACCTGCTTCGGGTTTATCGCAATGAAGGCGTTCTCCTATATTCGACCAGTGTTTCGGGAACGCTCAAAGATAGTGGCTGATGTCACGGGACGACTCACCGAGTCCTTGGGAGGAATTCGCGTCATTAAAGGGTTTCACGCCGAGGCTCGGGAACAAGAGGTGTTCAAAGAAGGCGCAATGCG
>CBDUGV010000253.1:0-6494 GCA_965366815.1 uncultured Bdellovibrionales bacterium
AGCAAGTGCTCGGTTGGGAACTCGCCGAAGTGCTATCGCTTGAGGTGTCACCCTACACACAACCGACAGTACAGCGGGAAGCTGTTGAAGATATTTTCGCTCGTTTTCACCAACAAAACCCACAGTCTGAGGTCTTTTTGCTCGATTCAGAGGGAAAGGTGCGAGTAGCGACGGACGATCTCTCAGTGTTTCGAACTATTGACATCGCTCCGATCAAAGAGTTCCTTGAGGTGAAGGGATATCCCGATGAGCCAATCTATGGGACTGAGCCTTGGATTTTTCAAGGGGACCGAGTGGTCTTTTCGGCGGCTCGCATAGCGGTTGGGCAGGAGCAGGGCTACCTCTATGTGTCTCACTCCAGTCAGCGAGCAAAGATCGTTGATCGCTTTTTAGGAGATCTCAGTGCGTCCCAGGGTGCGATTTGGCTGTTTGCAATTACTTTCGCTATTTCGCTCCTTCTTGGTTTGGCACTTCTGTACTATCTCACCTACCACATTCGGCATCTCACTGAAGTAGTGCGAGCCTTTCGAGATGGAGATTATTCTCGCCGAATACAGACAACTTCAAAGGATGAACTCGGAGTCTACTCGGAAACATTCAACGCTATGGCGGATAAGATTGTTTCGGCAATGGATGAGTTGAAAGCGGCAGATGAACAGCGGCGTTTTCTCGTCGCCGACGTGTCACATGATCTAAGGACGCCCATAGCGGTGCTTTGTATGCAGCTCGAAACGCTCAAATCGGAAATAGAGAGTCTGTCTCGGGCGGAAATGGGGCACCGTATCGATAAGGCACTTCGAACCTGCGATGGAATTCAAAAGCTGTTGGAGGAACTTTTTGAATTGTCGAAGATGAGTACACCGGGATTTGAATTGAAGAAAGAGACGTTTCGACTTGATGAACTCATTGAGGGTGTATTCGAGCAACTCTCAGAAACCGCAAAGTCGAACGAGGTGTCGCTCCGTTTAGAGGCAGAGGAAGAACTTCCTTTGGCGTCAGCAGATCAGGAGCTTATCTCACGTACACTTTGGAACCTTATGGACAATGGGATTCGTTATTCTGAGAAGGGAGGGGAAGTCGTTCTCAGTGTGCGGGGAACAAATGAGCTTGCGGTTGAGGTGAGTGATATGGGGGTAGGTATTCCAAAGGATGAGCTACCACTTATCTTTGAGCGCTTCTATCGGGCCAGTACGGGAAAAGATCAAGCTGGTACCGGCCTTGGACTGCCGATTTCTTATCGAATCATCGAGCTCCATGGCTCCGAGTTAGTGGTCGAAAGTATTGAAGGCCAGGGGACTACCTTTCGCTTTTCGATCCCTATCGCTCACTGCTAACATTTTCGGCGAGAATCAGGCGGCAGAGTACTTTACTGAAAGCGAGCGAATTACTAGAGTGTTGTTCGCTGGCGTTGGAGCGGCTAAGTTGCCTAGGCTAATCCACGGTTGTTTAGTCAGGAACTCCAGATGCTCTGGTTTTCGCGAAGCCAGTCGCTATTTATAGTTAGGGTTATCTAAAGCACTTATCAGGAGCTTTCTCCGCTCAATCATGTCCTTACTTTCAACAACATTTGTGCTGGGCACTCGTGGCAGCGAACTGGCGCTCGTCCAGACGGAGCAGGTTCGTACAGCCCTGCTTGAAGCGCTGCCCGGGCTAAACATCGCTGCTCAACGAATTGTGACAACAGGTGACAGTAATCAGGGGGTGAGCGGCCCCATAGCACGAGATAAAGCAGATTGGATAAGTGAAATTGAGCAAGAGTTGCTCAACGGTGGGATCACTGCGGCGATTCACTCGAGCAAGGATGTGCCCATTGATATTCATCCATCAACCGATATTCTGCCAGTGCTACCAAGGTGCAATCCTTTCGATGTGCTTGTCTTTAAGGAGAGCACCTTGCCCCCAAATGTTTCCGGGGTAGAGATGATTGCGGCCCTTCCGAATCAAGCGAAGATTGGCACGAGTAGCCTTCGCCGGGCGGCGCAGCTGAAGTTTCAGCGTCCAGATTTGCAGATTGTTGAACATCGCGGAAATGTGCCGACCCGCCTGCAGAAATTGGCAGAGTCTAAGGATTTACATGCCATTGTTCTGGCTGCCGCTGGCCTAGAGCGCCTTGGTTTGCAGAATGAGTTTCAGCGATGTTTTGCCGCAGAAGAACTACTGCCGGCTGTGAATCAGGGGACACTAGTTGCCCAGTTTCGCAAGGCAGATACGGACGTTCGAGAGTTGCTCGGGCAATTGGTTGACCCGAAAACGGCAGCGGGATGGCAAGCAGAGCGGGCGGTGATTGAAGTTTTGCAGGCTGATTGTAGTTCCGCGGTTGCGGTCTATGCGAACGGGGTGGAAAACGAGTTGCGGTTAGCCGCTGCAGTCTATGCGAAAGATGGTTCTGAGCGACTTGCGGTTAGTGGTTCTGGTGCTCAAGCAGATGCCTCAGAGCTGGGAGTTGCACTGGGAAAAGAGTTACTTGCAAAGGGAGCAGCAAAGTTGTTGTGACCAAGGCTGGTTGCTGACCTCAGCCTGGAAAACTGATGATAAGGAGATTGTGCTATGCCACTTTGGTTAAAAGGATGCGCTGTTGTCGGTGGGATTTTAGTTATCTGGGCGCTCAAATCTGAGTATCAGAGCCGAGTGTTTGTGACGATAGCTATCATCGTCGGACTTGCGTTTCTGGTAATGAACCGAGGAAAAAAATAACGCCGCCCACTACAGACTACCATTGGTAGTCCCTAGGGACGGCGTTGGTTTCAGATCGCTTTCTCAAGAGAAACCGTCTGAGTAACTAGCTTTTCTCCAGCCAGCGGTCGATCAGCTGCTTAAACTTCGGCAGAGGCTGAGCGCCGCGGACCTGAACTCCGTTCACGAAGAAACCAGGAGTCCCGCGAACCCCGAGCTTTGTAGCAAGTGCCGCGTCTTCTTCTACCTGAGCAGCAGTAGCTGGATCTTCGTAGTCCTTTTTGAACTTCTCCATGTCAAGACCGAGTTCTTTGGCAATCGCCATGTAGGTCTCGTCATTCAAGCTAGACTGATTTTCGAACAGCTTATCATGATATTCCCAAAACTTGCCTTGGTTGTTTGCTGCAATTGAAGCCCGTGCAGCAGGCTTCGCTTGTGGGTGGAATGGTAGCGGCAGATGCTTAAAGACAATTTTTACGTCTTTGGGGTATTCCTTCGCAACGTCATACATTGTTTTCATTCCGCGCGAGCAGAACGGGCATTGGAAATCAGAGAATTCAATAACCGTCACCTTCGCATCGGCAGGACCTTTTACAGGGCTTTTGCCAACTTCGATTTTAACTGGATTTTTGAACTGATCTTCTAAACGCTCTTCTTCAGCTTGCTGCGCTGCAACTCTTTGCTTTTCTTGCTTGGAACGGAAATAGCGCTCGAGTGCATCACCTAACTTTTCGAGATTACCGTCACCCGCAAGGTAGGCATCCATCGATTTGTTAAATTCTTTTTGATCTAATGCACTAGCGCTGCTCGGGAGGATTATTGCCAGGGCAATAACCAAACAGCTAAATCGTTTCCTCATGTACTGATCCTCTTTCCTTGGTTAGATAAATCGTCTGAACACTCATGCGGCCAATGGCCAGCAGAAGGATTATCGTTCGTCGACTAGACTAATGCCTTGGATACAAAGCGCAAGTCCAAAACAGAGCAATTCTCTGACACATAGGACCCGAATAACCGCAATGATTTCGAGCATTGCAATTAGAGAGTCCCGGGACGGTAAATATTCATTGAATAAGTGGCTGGCACCTATTTTTTTCAATCACTCCCAGGATTTGCGGGACAGTTGCTAGGTGCCAACCACCTATTCTAGGTATCGAGGTAGAGTTGCCGCATTAGATTTGCCGCTAATTGCTCTCGGGACTGGACGTTTAGCCATTGGTCGAGAGAGGCGGTTGCTGCAGGGGTGGAGGCTCGTTTTGCCAGAGGGGTGAATTCCTCAGCGGAATCTGGGGAATCCGGGACGTATATCGCAAGGTGGGGCATTGCTAGGATATAGGACTGCAATCTCTGAACATCTGGTTCGCTTGGCGTGGAAACTGGATCATTGGTGCAAACGGCAATTAGATTGCAACCAGCGGCAGCAGCAATTGCGGCTTCGACTCGAAGCTCGCAAAGAGTTGAGGCGGTTAGTTTGGGACCCTTGCATGATAGTACGATATCGCTACTTGCCAATACGTACATCAGTGAAGCTAGAGAACCTTCGGAGTCGAGTGGATCCTCGCTCTTGTTATCACTTACATCGACAATTCTTAAATTCTGATTGCTTGCCAGTGATAGATTGAGTTGGTCGGCAAACAGCCGTTGAGGCTTCGATTCGCAAAAAAGCGCAAACGTCAGTTTGGGATTGCCGACCATTAGGGTAGCTAGGGTCTGCAAGCTCCAGATAGCCGCCTCGTCGCCTAAATCGCTGTCTGGTGGGAGGTAGAGTAGGGTCGCGTTGCTCTCTCCTCCAGGAGTTATCGCGCCAAGGCAGCCGTCCCTTGCTCGTTTAATTACCTTCGGCACCTCCAGAGCTGGAAGCAGAATTGACTCAGCCTCAGCAACCGATGATGTGGCGAGAACCGGACTGCGGTTGAGCTGGAGCGGGGGACAGGGGTAGCTCAGTTGAAATTGACCCAAGGAGGTTCGAGTAAACTGCAAGTCGCATCCGAACTTTGAAATTCTTGATTGCTGTGCTCTTAGTACGCTCTGCTGATTAGGCTCGAGCGGTTCTAGCAGAATACAGACTTGATCGGTCTCACCACGAGTGACAAAGCTGCCAGAAGACTGGAGTGCCTCAGCTAAGTCGTCCCTCAGAGAGGTCAGTCCTAGCGGGGCGCGTAAGCTAATTGCAATTCCACGTCTAGAGAGGTCTCGTGCAAGCTTGCTGCGCTTGACCACTGCGAGTTGCTTGTCTGCAAGTTCGGCCGTCTCCAGGGTCGCAGTAAGGCTATTGTCGTGGATACGATAGTGGTAGAGCGCCTCATCCGAGTCCAAGTGGGCAATATTGGTCAATTGCAAGATGCGCAGCCAATAGTCGTAGTCCTCATACCCTAAATACTCTGATCGATACGCCCCAACAGCTTCGGCGCATTCTCTGCGATACAGGAAGCAGCTATTGAGAAAATTATCGTTCAATTCGCAGAGTGTCTCTGATTGAAGCGGTAAGAGTAGTATTGAGCTATCCTCTGGCGATTGATCCGCCTTGCGATAGCTGCTTGCGCGCAGGACCTCTCCAGAGTCTGAGATGAGCTGAACATTTGCATAGACTAAGCCAATACTTGGGTTATCTAAGAGATAGTCGGCCAGAGCGTCCAATGCGCCGACTCGATAGTGATTGTCGGCTGAGGTCCAGGTCAAAAAACTGCCCTGAGCTTCTTGAAAGCCACGATTGAGAGCAGCAGCAATCCCGGCGTTGGCCTGATCAATAACCCGGATGCGTGGGTCGGTAGCAAACTCCTCTAGAGCGGCTCTTGGATCATCAGTGGAGCCATCATTGATAACAATCAGCTCGAGTGGAAACCGTTGATGAGCCAATACGGATCGAACGGAGTCGGCAATGAACATCGCTTGATTATAGACGGGTAAAACGACGCTGACGAAAGGTCGGACACGCCAAGGGCGTGCACTGCTTTTAGTTGCACCAGGGAAGGACTCAAATTGTCGTTTGCGAAGGTGTCGATCTGTTTTCGTCATACTGTGCGACTGTATACCATTCGCCACTGAAGACACAGATCCGCAGAAAAGTTTATCTGCGTTCGTTTATTTTTTGGGAGAGAAGAAGAAAGTGGCGCCAGTGACTATACAGTTCGGTTGGGTGTCATGCCTTTGTTGTTGGTGGCCTTGCAGGTGCAAGGAGAAAGCTTGAGGAAGTCAGTCCCTGGCGCCAAATATACATTCGTCTCTAGTTAGTGAGTACTTTAGTAGGAAAACATAACTATCTGAAATACCAAAGGATTTACGCATTTTCGCCTCGATCCTCGATTCTCCTTAAAAAGAGCAGAGCTCAGAGAGTGCTACTGCTGTAACAAGTGGATCGATTCGGATCGATCGAGGTACGGGAAGTCTAAGCACCAACATCGGCATTCGTTTTGCTCTTGGTTTTAAGGAGCGATTCTCACTCTTTTCGCCTATTCGAAACCACTTTTTTATTCGGATTTTCTCTTGACCTCTAATAGAGAGAGGGATACCAAACTGTCTAGACGCGCGTATGGCGTGTGAAAATTGTTGCAATTATATTTCCAAATAGTGAGGTCCCCTGTGGCTACTAAGAAAAAACCTGTGAAAAAGAAATCTGCTCCAAAGAGCAAGTCTACCGCCAAGAAGAAATCAGCTTCGAAAAAGGCTACTGCTAAAAAGAAGCCAGCTACAAAGAAAGCTGCAGCGAAGAAAAAGCCTGCAACGAAAAAGGCTACGGCTAAGAAGAAGCCAGCTACGAAGAAAGCTACTGCGAAGAAAAAGCCTGCAACGAAAAAGGCTACGGCTAAGAAGAAGCCAGCTAC
>CBDUGV010000254.1:0-6486 GCA_965366815.1 uncultured Bdellovibrionales bacterium
TCCGCGAGGTGATCGAAATCGTAAGCGGCAACGATTAGGTCGTTAAACGCCACACCGAAGACTTCCAGATTTTTGATCTGCAGCAAGTAGCCCTCTTGGGTCGGACCCGCGGGACCATAGGCGGCGGTTGGAGAAATGCCTGTTGCCGCTGAAAAGCCCAGTCCATCCAGAACTGGAGTATGAAACTGTGTAGTTGCAGCTCCAGTGTCGAAGACTAATCGAACTGCTCTACGGCGACTGGTGCCGGTAAGTTTAGCTGTGACAATAGGCGTTTGTTGATTTGGTTTAAACCGATATGAACGCGGCACTTTTTACTTCTTATATTGGTGAAGGTTAACACTGAGGAAGGTGTTTTCCGGAAGTCGGAGATCGCCAACAAAGAGAATTGCAGAATCCTCGGGGGGATCTTGAAGCATAAGACGATCAAACTCTCTGCGATCCTTAGAATGGACTCGTACTACACCAGCACTTGGGTCGGGCTGGGTCATGTCCCAGTCGTAGTCCACTAGCTCAACCCATTCTTGGTCAAATTGCTCTTCTATCTGATCCCAAGACAGCTTTTCCATAATTCCTTCCGGCATTGTTTTTCGGCTCCTCTACTATACATTATCGTCGATAAGCCGAGAAGGTTTCCGCCCGCAAGCAACAAATAGCAGAATCTGTAGAAAACTATGCGGTTCTGTGTGGCGATGGTGATCTGAAATTATTGTAATGTGCTGTTCTCGCTTCGTTTTTAACCCATTTCCGAAGGGCCTGTAGCCATCTGCAGTGTACTCCAGTGGCTTTCAGGGGCAAGGCGAGGATTAAGATGAGGTTGCCAATACCAAATATGATATAGTATAAAAATGGTATGTGGCAGGTCCTGGAAAAAAAGGGGTTGCGGAAAACCTTGGTAAAACTTCCGATGGAGGTAAAGAAACGGTACGAAAAGTGGAAGGATATAGTTCACCTTTCTGGACCGGAAGGATTGAGACTGATTAAAGGATTTCACGATGAGGCATTGCGTGGGAAGTGGAAAGGGCACCGCTCATCCCGTCTGGGGGATAAGTACCGGGTGATATATCGCGGAGAGAATGAAGAGTTAGTTGTAAAAGTGATTGATGTAACTCCTCATGACTATCGGAGAAACTAATGGCGACACGGAAAAATCAGTTTGAACCAGCGAAGAAGTTGATTGATGTTTCTATTGGAGAGTCTGTACGCATAATGCGTGAACTTCAGGAATTTAGTCAAAGCGATTTGGCAGAACTCACCGGGATTCCACAGTCGACTATTTCCGCAATTGAAAACGATAGAGTGCGGTTAGGCGTAGAACGTGCCAAGACCCTTGCCCGAGCACTTAGCTGCCATCCGGCAGTCTTGGTGTTTCCTGGTTGGGACACCGAAGCGGAAGCAGCCTAGGATTATTACTACTCCGTAATCATGCTCACGAAATCAGACAGATTTCCACATATATGGTGGAGGTGGTGGGAGTCGAACGCCCGTCCGCGAACCCTTTACCAAAGGTATCTACATCTTTAGTCTGAGAATTAAATATCAGATGACTAGCGAAGGATGGTGGACATCGTCGGTAAAAGTTCGAACTCTGTACATTCCTTCCTGTGGTATTAGATACTCATTTTCTTCTAGTGATTGAGCTTTAATCTATCTACTTCCATCCGTAAAATTCGTGTAGAAAGTTGCGAATCCAAGGTAGTGAGCATTGTTCAGGCTGCACTTCGATCATTACATCTGCAATTGCATATATTGCAGATATATCGTGATTTAGCGTGCATTCTGGTGGTATCGTTAAGTTAGCAGGAGCTTGTGCGAGCGTGCCTTCAGTAAATTCTCTAACTCCATTGCTATCAGTCCGAAGGCTACAGCTTAATTTTTCGTAATCAATTTCCTGCACCATACTGTAGTTTTCGCTTCCACTATTTCCGTTGAGCTGCCAGCTATGTGTATAGCTGTCATCAAAGGTGCTCTTAGTAAGTAATGATGCAACAAACAATCTGTTTTCAGGTCTCAGTAGCTTCCATCGTTTTTGTAAATTCGGACTTCGTTTATATGTTACTGAACTAGAACCAGCTAAATTCTTGATCACTAGGACTGTCTCTAGGTCAGAAAAAGTCCACGCGTATGAGGGGAGAAAGTTTGGACGGCTGTCAGCATCTCTGTTGTTGAAATCCAGGTAATAATTGAAGCTTGAAGAGGTAAAAGCAGTCGAGGTTTTAGTAGAACCATCACAGTATGTTGTTTTGACTTTAGCTTTATACTCACATTTAATTGAGTTTTCATCCATGCCATATGCATTGGCAGAGCCAGTCACCGACATTAATATTGTTGCTTCCTTTGGTTTGTCGATTTCTTCTGTTGGACATATTGGAATTAACTCTTTGTCTAAATCTTCTACTGTATTGTCTGTAAGAATTGGTTCTTGATTGCCAGAATTATCATTAATTGTTTCGTTTATTTGACAATTAAGTTCTGGGCAATCATTGTAGCCTTCATCCATATACTCATCGGTATGATATTGAGCAGATGCTGTGCTTATTCCACTGAATAGCAGAGAAGTAATGACTAATTTCTTTAATAATCGGCATTCCATAAAATTGCTTCCAACTTCAAACTAGCTTCGAGCAACCCTAGCCGAACGCTTTTCCATCCATCAAAATTAACAACAGTATTATGGAATTGCGTTCGAACAAGACTCGATCGTTAAACTATCATTTTTCGATCTAGTTGGATTAAAAGACCCGACCCGATTAGCTCTGCAATCAAAATGTATTGCTCCTGACGATTCGCGCTGCTTGTCTGCATACCTCGATTCTTCTCCAGTAGAGAGAAGGAAACTAGCAGAAAATGAAGCGTGGATTTGGGTTAGAGGTTTGGAGTAGCTGAGCCTAGATCAATTCTTAAAGGAATTTCCGGAAACATTACTGTCTTCGAAACGAACTGACATTGCTGCTTGGCTGGAAGTACATAACGAGCAAGGAGTGCGTCTGGAGAGCAGTGAGCTTGAATTTCGACACGGCAGCGAAGAGCAGCTCGATAGCATGCAGCGGGATTTGTTAGAACTGGTTCAAACCACAGCGGCTGAATTTGGTCTTTAGGTGACTTGTGAACCAGAAGTGCACTCCAGAGCCGTTCAGACCGATGCGCATGTGAATGCCGCTAATGTGCTGCTGCATGCAGTGCTTGGACTTTGAGCAAAATGCAGCTGGTATGAGCGGTAGCGGTAGACCCGTGAGTTCTTCGAACTCATCAAAGGGCCAGGGCAGTAGTACCGAATAAAGAGAAGGTAGGAAACTCTCAATTTTTCGAGTTACTTAGCTAGGGGCAAAGACATCCCTCCTTGCCAACCTACCAAAATTGTCAGTTTTAGGCTTCTGTGATACTCTGCTGCAGGCAATCAGGCTCTTTACTTCCCTCCCCACATACGAGTTAATCCTGCGCAGTCTTTCCTGGACTATTTCTACTAATGAACTAACAGGCCACGAACAGTCCCCGAAGGGCTGCAGCAGCCCTCAATTCAATTCACAACTAACGTTTTTCTGTTTTTTTGAGGAGGTTTGTGTCATGCCGTCTGGAATCGATCTTAGCGACCTGCGCCGGGTCTACGAACGTTGTCTCGGCTCGGCTAAAGAGCTGGTCCGCAGCGGCCAGCCCGCCAGCATCCAGACTCTCTTTCGAGAGCCCGAGATGACGGTGACGAAGGGCAAGTCGGCCGGAGCTGCGACCCAAAAAGAGCGTGATGCTAGAGGCCACTGCCTGCTGGCGATGCTCCACGATGCCATGTCGACACTCGATCGAGAGACCTTGCAGAAGGTCTTCACCGCGGTTGAGGATGACATATTTCGCGGGGTGCAGGCCTGGTTGGCCGGAAAGGCGAAGCTCGACGAGTTTACCGCCGAGCAATTCGCCGAACAGTTCCCGGTGAACGAGTACGTTTACGCTCGCTCACTGCCGACGATGGTGCGTCCGATTTTGCTTTTGCGGCTCGTTGGGGCGGATCCGCAGCTTGCCGACAGCGTCGAGGAAGATGCGGCGTATTATCCGCATCGTCTTTTTGTGCTTCGCAGCAAGCAGCCGTCTCTCCGCAAGTTGCTGGCGGAGCTCGATCTGGAGTTCTCCGCCATTGTGCTTGATTCGTTCACCGACAGTCTGCAGGGGGTCTCTGCCATTGAGCCCTGTATTCAGCCTGACGACCGTCCGAACAAGTACAAAGACTTCGGAAAGTTCAACCTGCCGGAACATGTGCGCTTGTGCTGGACTGCTCAAGCACACCAAAGCGGTGCGGATGCATTGACCGAGGCCTTTGAAGGCACTGAGTTTAAACGGGAACTCCTGATTACTCTCAGTGGTCTCATGCAGGCGCGGGCCCTCGGTCTCCGGGACTCCGGCATGACGAAGCTCAGCCAGCACACGAACAAAGGCAGTCGGTATGCGATTGGCAAGCAGCACTTCGTGTGCATGCGGAAGCTGATCGATCGCTACGCCGTCAACCAGATTTTTCACGTCTGGAAGACGTCTGACGGCGAGTCGATTGTGACGCTGCCGCTGGCACAAAGTCGCGGTCTTCGAGCCATTGCCGGCGATACTGAGAATCCCTTGATCGTCAAACAACGGGACGGGGTTCGTCGGTTGTTCAACAACGAGTCGAACTATCTCAATACGACAGCGCACTACCCGCTGTGCGTGTGGACGCTGAACCACTGGGTGAAGATCGCTCGAGAGCTGAAGGCCGAGCAATCGAAGTAACACCGATTCTCGGTTTTGTTCCTGACAACTTTTTCTTTTTTAAGGGCTGCTTGCAGCCCTTTTCCTTTTCTCAATTTGCTTTAGGAAGATACAACACTGCGCGCGCAGTTCGAACATTCCGCTGTCCGTAGTGAATCCAACCGAGGTGTCCTGACAGTATAGGAGAATGGGCGGGGTGTGGAAGTTAGCAGAGACTTTCTGAGCAAAACGCCGAGCCGCTCAGCGCCCTGCAAGAGCTGCTACCTCCACTGGGCTCTGAGAATATAAGTCCTTTTTCTGAGGCGGTGCAGATAGAGGAGACGGAAGGACCGTCAACGATCAATCACGAGTGGGGCAGACGACGAATCACCGTTCAAGTCAATGTCCGCGATCGGGATATCGGTGGATTTGTCCATGAGGCACAGCAGCGCGTTGCCGAATCGGTGAAGCTGCCAGTGGGCTACTTGATCGAGTGGGGTGGGCAGTTCGAAAATATGACGCGAGCACAAAAACGACTGCTAATCGTCGTGCCACTCGCACTTATCATTTTCTTGCTCTATCTCAGCCTCGGATCAACAACCGACGTGCTAGAGGATGGTAGTGAACCTTTGGTGCTAACTTCTATTTAAGAGGGGCGCTACTTTTTATCCAACGGTTTGTTAGAAAAAGCATAACGTCCGCTTTGTCCGTTAGACACTACAATAAAGACGATTTCCTTTTTTCGATTAACCTGAATTGTCACTCGATCGACTGAAAATGTTACAGCTATTAGGCTTCTCTGAAAATGTCTAGCCCTAATAACTTACTAGAGGAAAGCGTTATTTTAGTTCGACTCTAGGCGTTTCTGTATTTAGAAATCTAGACCAGTCAATGGATTGAATTTCATACGCTTTTGTAGTTCATGAAATAATTAAACTGGAGGTTGTTTTGGCCATTAGATTATTTATTTGCATCAGCTTTTTTAGTCTTAGCTTTTGTACATTGGCTTCGGCGCAGACCAATGATGATTACGATTCTGAAGGAAACTTCCAATACGGCATTGAAGACAGGTATGGATATCTCGATGATTTTCGCGGAGCGTTTTCTGCCGCAATGGATGGGGGTAGTGGATTTGAACTTCTTCCGTCTGGAGAGAGATGGGGTGACACTCATGAGGAAGAAGAACAATCACCCATAGACTGCCAAGAGCTAATATATAGACTCTATATTCACTATGCCGAAGACTCAGCAAGTTCCCTAAACGACGTAGAGATACTGCTTCATTATTACTGCGTAGGCGACTAACAACATGAAAGTATCTGCCTAGATACTGAGAAAAGAAAGGTGACATTTACCTCTCTCAAAAAGGTAGATGTCATCTTTTGTTTGGTGGAGGTGGGGGGAGTCGATGTTCTCCCTCCTTAGCATCTTCTGGCAACCGGAAGCGCCAGCAATCTTTAGTTAATTACGTTCGTCTAAATTCTCCTCCACCCAGTTTTGGCTCACCGAGGTGGATCATTTAGCCCCAAAAAATCATCTTCCGGCCAGCAGTGCAATCCGTCGCGCACATATGCTGATGTAGGCCAACGTTCAATAAATCGAGCCGTGCGAATATTCTTCAGCGCACGCTCAAGATTGGGTCTGTAATTTGATGGGGGTTGCTCGAATATATTCTAGCGTGACAGGATCGCATAATACCGCAAAAATAGCTCGGCTACTAAAGTGCTGGAAGAATTAACAAAATGGGAAGCCTTGCATTTGGTTGTGAACACTTAAATATTTGAC
>CBDUGV010000255.1:0-6470 GCA_965366815.1 uncultured Bdellovibrionales bacterium
CGCTGTTAGTTTGATAGCTCTCATTTTCGCTCATATCCAATTCGGCGGGTATTTGTTTAGCATAGGTAGTTGTGAATCATGCAACCCAAGAGAAAAGATCTCGCGGTACTTCTTATACATTACCACACCCCCGAGTTGCTTTTTTCGGCTATCGAAGCACTACAGGCTGAATTTAAATTCTCGGAACTCAATGCAGAGATTATAATCGTCGATAACGGCAGTGAAGACTCCGAGCGACAACGCATTGAATCTCTTCCTGCAACCTATTTGAAAAGCGAACGAAATCTTGGCTATGCTGGAGGCATCAATCGAGGAGCAGTCTTTACCGCAGCTGAACAAATGATCTTTATGAATCCGGACGTTCGGGTGCAACCGGGATGCCTTCGCGCTTTGGTTGATGAATTAAAAAACGGGGCAGACGCAGCCGGACCACAATTTTTTTGGGACGAAAACCTTACTTATTTTCTACCACCGTCCGAGATTCGCAGTCGATTCCGAAAGTTCATAACCTCTTTCGCAACTCGAGGGAGACTGCCACAAAAGATAGCCCGTAGCTTATGGCGACGCCAAGCCACCGCATTTTGGAACGCCAAGAAACCTTTTAGGACCTTTTCTTTGAGTGGAGCATTGTTGGCAGTCACCCGAGATGCCTGGAACCGAGTTGGCACCATGGATGAAGGATTCCAACTTTATTTTGAAGAGAGTGATTGGCTGATGAGACTGAAGCACGCGGGAGGGGATGCCCGTTTTGTCCCCAATGCCCATGCGTTTCACGCATTTAATCAGAGCGGAAGAAATGAGCCGCAAACCGGCCAGTGGTTCGCAGAGTCTCAGCAGCGATTTGAAGAACGCTATTACGGCAAGCGTTTTTGCTCACTGATGGAAAGAATTGCACGTCCCCTTTCACCTCTGAATAAAGACAGAGCACCCGAAACTGCGCTGATTCCAGAACTTCACCTGGCGGCGGCAACAATGCTACCGACACGTCCTCAATGGTTTGAGCTGGGTATTCTGCCTCTTGGCTTTCCGGCCACCGGCTGTAAGCTCTCTGATGGTCAGTGGGAAGTCCGAGCCGTTGACAGCTGCGGATTTGAGGCCCTCAATACTGGCTTTACAAAGGTAAGTGATTCAAAAATGGAGTCGCATGAACAGCGTCGTGTTTCGTCCCTATCGTAGTGGCGATGGCATAGAACTCAACCATGCCTTTAACGAGATCTTCAATCAGCAACGCTCGCTTGAAGAATGGCAGTGGAAATTCTTGCCGTTTCACAACGGAAGTCGAATAGTAGTGGCAATCGACCGAAGCGACAACGACAAGATTGTCGCTCAATATAGCATCGTTACCGCATCGGCACAGGTCAATGGCGAAATAGTGACCATTGGGCAACCGGTTGATATTTTTTCCTACCGCAAACCGCATTTGGTTCATGGACAGATTTTTAACAAGCTTACTGAGCATTCTTTCAAACGATACGGCAACCGAAGACACTGCAATGTACTCTTCGGGTTTCCCGGGAAACGCTCTTATCGAATTGGCCGACTCGCTGGCCTCTATCCACTTGTCCTACCAGTTCCCTATTTCTCGAAAACGGTCCCAGAAAGATCAGTTAGAGGGCTAAGGCTCCCCGGCAAGAGAAGCCAGCATTTGGTATTTGAACATTGCGATCCGGTGGCTGTGGATGAGCTTTGGTGTCGTGCTTGTAAACGCTACCCAATTTCAATTATTCGCACACACGCATATCTACAACGTCGATTCTTCAGTAAACCGAATAATCAATATCGCTTTCTCTCTTGCTACAATCGCCAGCACCTCGTGGCTTGGATGGTGTTTCAGGTAACAGACCAGAGGTGCTCATTGGTTGATGTGCTCTGGGATGGCCAGGAAGAGCGCGCTTTGCTTGCACTTGAGGAGATCCTGATCGAAGCTAGTCGACAGAAGAGCGTTTCGACCATGGAAATGTGGCTATCAAATGACGAACATGCCCTGCGCGTTTTCGCGAATTCCGGCTGGAAGCAATCGCTGGAGCCAAGAGAGTTGGTGATTGGTGCTACTTCATTTGATGAATCGATTGATGAGATAGAGTTCATGGGTCGTTTCTACTTTACGTTCGCAGATTCTGATTTGATCTAACTCTGAGGCAAGGGATGAGCGAAGAATTTCAAGGAGAAGTTGAGTTTTCGAATCAGACATACGTAAAGGGTTGGGCGTTTAATCCAGTTAATCCGAAAGCAATCGTCGAGCTAGATGTGATTTGTGATGGCCATCCGTTTGGCAAGATTCGCTGCGATGCGTTTCGTTGGGACAAAAAGAACCAAGGTCACGGTGACGGCACCTGTGGGTTCATGTACAAAATACCGTCCGAATTACAAGATGGACACACTCATGAACTAACATTCTTGTTCACCGCAACACGCACTGAAGTAGCGGGGAGTCCAGTCCGCATTGGCAATCGAGCCGACAAAGATGCAACTCCGTATCATTGCAGTTCTCTGTTACACCATCGAGTACTCGTCGTATCTCCGCACCCTGACGACGAATCTATTGGCCTTGGAGGATCGTTGTACCTGCATTGTCAGAATGAAGACCCAACCAAGGTTGTATTCCTAACTGATGGCGCTCAGGGCGATTTTCGCAATGAGTATGCTACCGATGAGTACGTAGAACTGAGAGCTCAAGAGGCAAAAAGCGCCTGCTCCGTGCTTGGTATTGACGATCTGGATTTCTGGGGACTACCCGACAGCAAACTACAAGCAGATGAGCACACGGTGAACCGCTTAGTAGAATTGCTTCAACAATACGCTCCGACACTGATCTATGCTCCCTCCCCGCTCGAATGGCACCCTGATCATAAAGCGGCGGCAGAAATCTTGTGGCAGGCGTTAAACAAATCGAAGAATCTTCATGCCCTCGTCGCCTTCTACGAGATTTATCATCCGCTGCGAGTGAATGTCCTGATAGATATCTCCAGCGCGGTTTCCGCCAAAACCGCTGCTTGCAACACCTATGTAAGCCAACTCAAGAATGCACCACATACAGAAATTGCTATCGGCATGAACCGTTATCGCTCCCTTTCAGTATGCAATCAAGCAGAATACGTAGAAGGTTTCTATGTGATGCGAAGTGAGCAAATCGCGGGCCGGGAGCCTTGGTATTTCTTCCGCGAACAGTTTGCGCCATCCTTGAAGAAGTTTTCCAACGCCACACCGCTCGTTTCAATTCTGGTTCGGACGAAGGATCGTCCAGTGTTGCTACAAGACGCCCTTTCGAGTATCGCGATGCAAAAGTATCCGAATATTGAGGCGGTGGTAGTCAACGACGGTGGAGAAGATGTCACAGAAATTGTACAGCAGTTTCAAAAACTCATACCAGTTCGCTATTTTTCTTTCGAGCAGACAGCTGGGCGTTCAGCTGCGGCAAATAAGGGCCTTGCATTGGCCAAAGGGAAATACATCAATCTTCTCGATGATGACGACATTCTTTACACCAATCACGTCGCGCGCCTTGTCGATTTTTTGGAAACCACTGCAGAGACATCCGCATTTAGTGACCATGAAATGGGGATATATCGCTGGGATACGTCGGGGCAGAGATACTGTGACGAAATGAGAGCTGGCCTCGAAGAGGATTTCAATCCTGTCAATTTTGCCAAAGTCAATTCTATTCCTAGCATGTGTATGATGTTTCGAGCAGATTTGCTTACACAGATCAATGGTTTCGATGAAGAGCTGGAGTACCTAGAAGATTGGGATTTCTGGCTACGCCTTACTCAGCATTCCATACCCTCCCGATTGCCTGGAATTACGGCACAATACCGAGTGTTTCGGCGAAACGTTCCCGACCGGCCTGGGTATGATTATCAGGTTTGGCGTGAGAAAGTTGAAGCAAAGCATTCTCTTAGAGTCTCGAAGTAAGCTGGCAACCTCAGCCAACGGCCGAGTTAGTATTGCTCAATTAGCTCGAGCAGACTTGACTCAAAACTCGGTTGGGAAAAGTATTCCTCTTGAAAGCTCTTACGAGCGGCTTCGAAATCTAGTTCTCTCATTCGTTGGTCAAAATTCTCATACTCAAACACAAACCGAGAGAACGGATGATTGGCATCAATGTCTCGAACCTGGTTGTTTACCTTTATCGGCAAACAACCAGTTAGGATCGCCTGTCGAAAACGAATGCTTTCTACATAATAATGGCTCACATGAGCGCACCAAATCTTCAACCGAGTTCTTTTCAGCACATCGAAGAATTGTTTTTCATTCATATGCGGGCCATCTTCAGTAACGGGGGTAAACTCCGGCAAATAGACAACTCCATCTCGCCCGACTCTCTCCATGAGCTGTTCAAGAAAGCGAATTCGCCCTTCGACTTGATGTCCGATAAAAGCCCAGGGGATTGGACGTTCAGCAGCCGGCGTTGCCATTTGCTCTACAATGAGTCGCTCACGGTGAGTCAACCCATTAAACAAGAAACGGTATGCGCTCTCCGCGCCGGAATAGGCGGAAGCATCACCAGCAAAAAGATGAAAACGTTGGTCGTAAAACCCTATATCAATAAGTATGTCCAGATTCGCAAGATGAAAGAAATGGAAATTATTCGCAAACCAGGTCATGCGAACTGATTCCATTAGAACAAGAGCAACGTGAGTCGTCTGCAATCTTATCCGTTGAATCTGCTCGAGTACATAGTTGCTATTTTCATTCTGCGCGCTGATGATTTCGCACAGATTGAGCAAAAAGCACCAATCATAATACTCCTGAGGAAAGGAGTCGATCCCACAAACGACAACCTCTCCCCCGAGCCGAGAAAAGCATTCGGCAATTCGGGTTCCTTCAACATCATAGAAATAACTCACCGACTCAGGGACAATAAACAATGCCTTCCGACCGGTGAGCGGCTGAATCGACCTGCTGTTATCAAGCTGCACGACAGAAGATTTATTCACAAGACAACTACCACTCTCGCTTTTTGAACTAAGCTCGTCGCAATTTGGCACGAATCTGGGCCGGGACGACTTGCTGATAAAAATACCGCATCTTACTAATCGGTTCTGGGGCAGGACTCTCCTCTCCCAAAGACTCCACCGAGTGTAGTGTCTCGGGCGCAAAAGCCTGCGTTTGCGCTTCCTCTCGATTGGCTAACACATGAAGCGAAGTTTCAGCGTTGAACAAGAGGTGCTCCAATTCTTTGATTCTTTGATCAGCTGCTAGCTTGTCTTCCAGTAAGCTTAGGAAATCGAAGTTGCCTTCAAACAACATTCGAGTCAGTCGCAACATCTCTGAGTTAAACCGATCCTTCTCGCCATAGAGAACTGCGAGTTGAGAATCTCCCAAAAAAGGGCTCAGCTCTCGCAGCAGGGAGATAGTTCGATGCTGCTCGCCTCGACAGTGCAACACTATCTGTTGAAGTGGTGTACCTTCAGCTAGAATTCCCACTGACCCCACAACAATCGCCGGTGAACCATGCAAGCCAAGGAGGAACTGCAATTCTTCGACAAAACGATTAGTTTCTCGGTCGGGGGTAACAAACAAAACAATTGGGGAGAGGGCATCGAGGTCACTCAACATTTGTTCCCATATCGATGGTTGCTGAAGCGCTTCTTTTTTAAAGACTACTTTCTCCCCACCACCGTTTCGAAACTCTTCCGAGTTCTGAACTACCGCCTGAACTGATTCGTCAATCGGCATCTCGGGAGTAATTGAGGCTACCACAACCTGTTGCACGTGCTCATGCTGCATGAACAACACAGTCGAGGCACCGGCGGTAGCGCGAGTGCTACAGTCGATCACTGTTGATTTATTCGGAAAACACTCAAGAAAACGATTTAGCCCGAAGCAATCAACTGCCGAAAGTACGACGGTAGGGCGAAGCGCTATTCTTCCCGAGGATTCTACTAGTCGCAAATGCCGATCTAGAGAACGATGTGAAGAATGTAAAGTTCTGGTGGTCATATACTTCCTCGTTTAGATATAGCCGACGTCCGGGTGATAGCGTAGATGCTTCGAATTGAAGCGCTGCGCAGCACGTAAGCCACTCTGGTCAAATACCCGCTCTAAGTATTTATGTCGCTCTGCAATAGTCTCATCGTCTATTTCTCCAGTCACGTTCGACGATGGCATATAGTTGTACTTTCCCATTATCACCGGAACAAATACGATCTTTCGTCCACTGACCATCAGATGAAGAATTAACTCCCAATCTTCATGAGCCCGCATTTTTTCGTGTTCGTAGAAGCCGGCGACATCACGCAATTGATCGCGATCATAGAGAGCACAGGTGTCAATGTAGTTCCCGTGCAATAGGCGGTGCTGTACAGATTCGCTGCTGATTAACCCAGTCAGTCCAATGCCGGGATGGTAGACAAGCAGGTTGCCATAGACGACCGCTGCAGAGGTTTGCTGTATCGATCGTACAAAAAGAGAAACATTCTCCGGTATGATTTCGTTATCAGCATCAACAAACAGAATGTATTTGAAAC
>CBDUGV010000256.1:0-6459 GCA_965366815.1 uncultured Bdellovibrionales bacterium
GCCTCGTTCAAAAGGCTCAAAAGCGGCAATCGCCTTGAGGGCCGAAGCAGTGGGGTAGCCACACACAGCAGCGGTAGGGTGAAGGGTGTTGAGAATCTCTGCAATTGATAGGCCCTGCTTTGCAGTGCCAGCTAGACTGCTTCGAAGATGCTGCACATGTGAAAGTGCAACTAACTCGGGTGCTTGGCTCTTTACCAGGAAATCGGTCAGCGCCAGCATTTTGCGCTCGACATCTTCAACTACAAAGCGATGCTCATTCAGAACCTTACTACTGCTCTTTAGCTGCTCAGCATTTCTCTCGTCCTCATCGGCCGAATGGGACAAGGGCGCTGTTCCTCCGAGGGCGTCACTCTCAATGCGATCGCCATTGAAGCGAAAGAGACATTCCGGTGATTTTGATGCAAACCAAGTCAACGGGCTCGGTGCATAGAGGAAGGAATAGCTCGTCTCCTGATGCTCCATGAGCTTTTCGAGCAAAGCGACAGGTTTCTGTGCATTTGAAAGCGCGACATCTCGACGACGGGCGACAACGACTTTTTCAAATCTTTGCTGATCCAACTGACCCAACAAGCTGGCAAACTTTTCATTCCAATCGCCTTGCTTTGGAATATCCGTCTGCTCAAGAATTTCCGCATCGACTTCAGATGTTGAAGTTTCTGTTGCAGAACTCTTTTGCAAGAGTCGCGCGAGGCGACGGGTCACTTTGTCAACCGATTCACCGTGCTGTACTCTGGTGCCAAGTATGATCTTGTATTCTTCACCACGCCGCATGACGACGACTTCCGGCTGGGTGAAACTCGCTTGGGGAAACTCCGCCCACTCGACTGAAGATCGATTGCTCCCCGAGGCTTCTTCAGAGCCAAAGGCAACTCCGCCAAAGAAGGTGAATTGATGACCCTGGGGATGTGAATGGACCCAATCGCTGACGGCATCAAGGCAATCGGCAACCGAGGAGGTAGCGCGCTCAGTTATCAAGCTGCCACAACCAGCGACCTCGAACTGACCGCTACGATCTTGCCAATAAAACTGTGGGAATCGTTTCTGCGCAGCAAGCCAGCGCAGCGGAGAGACCGCAGGTATAGAGAGAGTAACAAGTACCGGATAATCGATTTCAGGCGGGGGGCAAATCTCTGCCACTTGGTCAGCGAAATCCGCTGCAACATCCTCCGCATTTAGGGCTACTACGTTTTGCAAAATGACCCCCAATTCACTCCAATCGCACAGCTATATAATATGCTAATCTCTCTGCATCAAGCAGTCAGCCAGGAAATGAGCGAATAATGGAAATTAACCCCGATTTAAAGTCAAAAATAGAGCCCTTTCTCAAATTGGCCGAAAACTCACTAAGTACAACGCTTGGCATGGAGTTTATCAGTATTGAAAAGGACAAGCTGGTCGCAAAGATGCCTGTAGATAAGCGAACCCAACAACCCTTTGG
Organism: uncultured Bdellovibrionales bacterium; assembly: GCA_965366815.1. Classification (GTDB taxonomy): domain Bacteria; phylum Bdellovibrionota_C; class UBA2361; order SZUA-149; family SZUA-149; genus CBDUGV01. The sequence continues at coordinate 1,439 of CBDUGV010000256.1, forward strand.
TTTGCTGCACGGTGGCGCCTCTGTGGCTCTCGCTGAAACCCTTTGTTCAGTTGGTGGATGGCTACAGTTGGATGGAGATAAATACGCTGTAGTTGGACAGGAAATCAACGCTAACCATATTCGCCCCGTCTCGAATGGATTTGTTACTGGCACCGCAAAACCACTGCATTTAGGTAGGAAATCGCAGGTTTGGCAGACGGAGATTAGGGATGAAAACGGTAAGCTCGTTTGTGTGTCGCGATGTACTTTAAGCGTGATTGAGCGATAAATAACGACTGCCTTTCCTTTTCCACTAGAATGGCCATTCGCGTTGACACTGGCCGATGACATCTGTTACCGAACTGGTAGTGTTTCGATAAGCCATTAGTTTTATCGATTTTCTCTTTAGTCGTTCAAAGAAAAGTTCAAACCAAAACGTACTCGCTGTTCTCTTCCAAGACCTACATCATCGGGAAAAAAGTCAGCCTTAGTGGATGCTGAACGGGAATCCGTCCATCCTCCGCTGAGTGCACTACGATTTAGCGTTACAACACGGAGGTTTTTGTCCGGTCCCCCTTTGACAGCCCTATCGTTGGGCGGTCATCCACACCCTATGGAGATGGAAGAAATGTTACTTTACGACGGACAGATTGCCGCGATCAGCGGTGCATCGTCAGGAATCGGCCGAGCCACCGCTCTGCTCGGCGCTACCGAAGGACTCGGTGGCATCACAGTTCACGGACGAAACGAAGAGCGTGCGAACGCGGTTGCTGAAGAGATCCGTGGCAAAGGCGTGAAAGCGCACGTTGTCATCGGTGACCTTAGCGAAGTCAGTGTCGCACAGCGATTGGTCAGCGAAACGGTCGAGCAGTTCGGACGAATCGATGTCCTGATCAATAACGCCGGTTGCAGCGACCGGTCAACCATCGATGATCTCACTCCGGAATTTGCCGATTGGATCATGAAGCTCAACTTCTTCGCACCCATGTTCGCAACGCAAGCTGCGGTCAAGGCGTTCGTTGAACTGGGTATCAACGGTTCGGTGCTGAACAACGGCAGCGTCAATGCCTTGTGTGGCCAGGGTAACCTGCTCGCATACAGCGCATCGAAGGCGGCCCTGCGCAATTACACGCAGACGCTGGGGCACGAGCTCGGTGTGCGACACGCCGCCGCTCTGGCGAACAACGAAGCGCACCCCTGGATTCGTGTCAACGCCTTCGACACCGGATGGATCGCATCGGATGGGGAAACCCGCTACAAGCGTCAGGAAACTCCCGACGCTCCCGATGACTGGTACGAAACGCCTCCCCTCGACAGTGTGCCACGTGGCAAGATGAACACGGTCGAAGAGGCTGCTCTGCAGTTCCTCTTCCTCGCGTCCAACCGCGCCTGTGGAAACATCAATGCTCAAGTCTGGACGATGGAGCAGTGGTGTGTTGGAGGACCTCCGAATCGAAGTCTCGGTTAGGGTGTGATTCAGTGTCCAGCAGAGCACCCCCAATTGTAAACCCAGGATCCCGGCCCATACGATTGGCGCTGCACCTCCTGGGTGTGGTTGCCAATCGTAGTGCCGCGGATTAAATCTAAAATCCTAGACGCGCCAAAAACCCAGCTATCGTCAACAGAATAGCGAGCAAGGCCGCAACATTAATACAGCGAATACAAAGCACCGAATCTGGCTGACTCCCCTTGAAAAAGGCCTCCGTAATTTTCGGAATGGAATGAAAGGCAATACAGCAGAGCAAGAATACTGGTGGGAAAATCTTGAGCGGGGTGAGTGTCACCGGGATCGCGGGACCTAGCACCAACAACAATGAAAACACCTGGCTTAAACGCCCGGGGCGGGGCACCATCTCGCCTTTTCGATTCTTACGCTGTTGAGAGCGCAGCCAACCTGCCTCTAGCAATACTTTCGAATGCCGGGCAATCAGCGATGAGGCGAGGACCATTCCGGGCGTAAGCCCCAAAATGCCGTGGACAAATTCAAACGACGGCTGTTGCTCAAAGATCTGCGAAAGCACACCTACGAGCCCCAGCAGGGAACAGCGGATAGAAACCGAAGCGCAAAGAAGCAAAATCTTCCGCACTGAATCGGCTGGGATCATCGTCTCAGCGACAACCATCACCGCAGCGAGGGCACTAAACGCCGTCAGGTAGATATGTCCGGTCAGCGCATACAAGCCAATCAATGAGGCGACACCGAGCGCCACCATGATTGTATGAAACATCTCGGCAAAGGGAATATCTTCGCGGTCGCTGATTCTCTGGTAGTAGCGACCGAGTATCAGCGGGCTCGAGGCCAGCATGAAACTGCTAATCTGCTCGACAACTAAGCCACTCGCCAGCCAGGTGCCGATAAAGAGCGGCATAAAGCTGACCACATCGTAGAGGCCTTTCGCATTGTCGGCATACAGGCGTTGCTTGAGCGATTCTCGCTCTTTCTTTACAGCCTTCTTTTTAGATTTTTTTTCCTTAGAACTGGAGGCAGTCGATCCTTGCCCTGCGGTGGCATCCGGCTTAGAAGTCTTGGAACTCTCCGAACTCTCACTGGAGGATTTTCCCTTCCTCGATTTCTTCTTTTTCTTCGGCATCTTGGCTGTAAGCTGACAGAACTGCGTAATTAATTCCCGCCCAATCTAGCTCGAAATCCCTCGACATGCTAGGAGTAGCTCACTATGAGCAAGAGCGTTCACGACATGTTTGCAAGTATTGCACGGCGCTACGACTGCGCCAATGATGTGCTGAGCCTGGGCATGCACCGACTCTGGCGCGGTGTTGCCTTGCGAGCCGCTGGAGTGCAAGCAGGTCAGACGGTGGTCGATCTTTGCACGGGGACGGGCGATGTCGCCTTTGCTGCGGCGGATATGGTTGGTCCAAGTGGCAAGGTGATCGGACTCGATTTTGTACAAGAGATGGTCGATATCGCCGAGCAGAAACGCCTCGATAGAAACTACCCCCAAATTGAATTCTCCCGTGCTGATGCGCTCGACCTCCCTTTGCCCGACGGCTGTGCCGACCTTGCCTGCGTCAGCTTTGGAATTCGCAATGTCGATGACCCGGTTCAATGTCTGCGCGAGATGAAACGCGTAGTAAAAGAGAATGGCACAGTCATGGTACTCGAGTTCGGCCAACCAAAGCTGCCGCTGTTCTCCCAACTCTATACGTTCTACTCTAAGTATTTCATGCCGTTTATTGGTGGTGCATTGACTGGAAATCGTGCGGCCTACGAATACCTTCCCGAGACGTCGAGTGAGTTCCCAGCTGGAGCAGCGTTTTTACAATTTATGGAAGAAGCTGGGCTCGAACAAATGTCGTTTAAGCCGCTCTTTGCTGGAGTTGCCTATATTTATACTGCTTCGGCCGGGCAGATGACTGGGATATCGGAAGCCGAGAAAGCCGAAACTGACCAAGCGGAAATCGGCAATCTCTAAACACGGCGTCTCTTTTCAGCTAACCGGCGACTGCCTCAACTACCCAATATTCGCGTATATCCGTAGCCGAGAAGCCATTTTCTTCCAATATCTCAAAGGGCAGTTCATCGGGGCTTAACTCCGGAACGACAACACGTTGAATACCTTGTGCAACCAAGGTTCGAAACAACAGCTTAAATAGCATCGGCGCTGCTTTGGCCGAAGCACAATACCAGCGAACTATATCTGTTTGTTGCGAATCTTTCCGATAGAGCAGGTACGCCTCAATCGCCTCTGGAGAAGCAATTGCCAAACCAGCAATATCGTCCTTACAATTCTCAAGCGTTTCATTCATCCGCCGCCAACTCAATTGGCTATCATCAATGAGCAACTCCTGGGCAGTTAACTCGTTGATGGTGACTGGACCTATGCTTGCGTTCTCAGGTAAAGCAGCGGCAACACCCTCCCATACAAAAGATTGGTATTGGCGTTTTTTTTCGTAGCCAAGTCGAGTAAAGAGCGAAGCTCCTAATTGATCGTCCGGCGAAAGTTCAACTTCGAGATACGGCGGACCTAGCACAGCTAACTTTCGACTGAGAGAAGTGAGCAAATGAGTCGCATTGCCTTGCCGTTGATACTCTGGATGAACGCCAATCTGATAAATCAAATTGGAGCGTGCGCGCTTGCAGCCGAACACGATGCCTATTGGATCATCTCCCGCCATGGCTATCATGCAGCTGCTTGGCCACAGGTTAATTTCGCGCATCAACTGTTTGTAGGAAGCCACGGTATACTCCGGCATACCCGGAAAGTGTGAGCAATAACAGGCATTTATAGCTTGCACCAGCAGGGGTATATCGTCAGGTCGACAAAAGCGAAACGCAGGCATGGACTCTATCTTTGCTTTGGAAATCAGTCCTTGTTCTTAACCTAGTCGAGAAGAAACTTCCAGCTGAGAGGGTTATACAAATTGAACCTATCACTGATACTCGCTATGCTTAGGGAAATTGGGAAAGTCTTCTCGTTTTTTCGTGTTTTTCGGTTCTCTTGTGTAGGAGCTCCATCATGGATCTCAAACTCACGGATGGAACCAATGCCGTCGTTATTGGCGCTTTGAGTGGCAATGACGTTGCCGAAGATCTTTGCTTTACAGAAACCAAGTGGAACTGTCCGCACCACATGTTGCTCGTTCGCGACAACCCCTGCTGGCGTTGGGTCTTTTCCTCGTGCTTTCTGACGTTCTTCCTCGGCCGCTGGCTGATCAGGAATCAATTGGCAAATCTTCGCAAACAGACAGATGAAGGAACGCTTCTCATACTGTTGGTTCACAAACCCAGTCTGGTTCCGATGATGATGGGCCTCGCCCGCTATCTACGGAATCGAACATGGGTTGACAGTGCTCGCCTTCGAGTATTGTTGATATCGCCTCCCAACGGCAAACAGTATGATGAAGACGAGACTCTTCATTGGTCTACTAGATTCGGCATTCCAGGTTCACAGATTGGCGAGGGAGCAGATGAGTGGCGGCGTTTTATCCAACACCCGCCCCTTTCTCGCCTGGACAATGAATGACTGGCTGGGTCTCCTCTGATGCCCGCCTGTCATTCATTTTTTTTCGATTTTCCCTTTTTT
>CBDUGV010000257.1:0-6451 GCA_965366815.1 uncultured Bdellovibrionales bacterium
ACTAGACGTCTCAAAATTAGGAACCAAAGATGAACTAAAAGGAGCAGTGCTAGAGGCAGCTCAGAGAAGAATTCGTCCTGCACTAATGACGACAGCAACGACCCTGCTGGCATTGATACCAGTTATCACGTCAACCGGCAGAGGAGCCGACATCATGGTTCCGATGGCCCTACCATCTTTTGGTGGAATGCTAATCGCGATGCTCACAGTTTTTGTAGTTCCAGTGCTGTATTACAGTCTAGTAGAGAAGACGCTGAGCTTGGAATAGTAATAAGTAGACTACGAAGCGAAATCGCTCTAGGCGGAGGAGGAGTAGTTTGCAGTCAGGAACACTTTCAAGTTTGTTCCTAGCTTAGGACGAAGCCCGAGAGTGTGTGCTGGATGCTAGTTTAATCAACAAACAAGTATCCGACACCTCGCGAGGTGAGTACATACTTCGGCTTGGCTGCGTCTTTTTCAATTTTATTTCGAATACGATTAATATGAGAACTTACTGTTTGTTCGTAGCCAAAAGTCGAGCACCCGTAGATCCGATCGACCAGGGTTTCTCTACTCATCGGGACACCGGGGTTAGAAGCAAGCATTGCTAAAATGTCAAACTCCCGGGCAGTGAGATTCGCTTCTTCGCCATCGACTAGAACTATCCGCTTTCGAAAATCTATAAAGAGATCCCCAACCGCGATCGTATCTTTCGTTACTCCCCGTATGGGCATGCTCGAACGGCGAAGTACCGCCGAGATTCTTGCGGCGAGCTCAACCGCTTCAAATGGCTTGGTGATGTAATCATCCGCCCCGAGCTCAAGCAGTAACACTTTATCCAAGGTTTCTGATTTCGCGGTAAGCATAAGCACCGGGAGTTCCGGCTTCGCTTTTCTAATTCCCTTTAGTATTTCAGAGCCTTTCAAACCGGGAAGCATCAAATCGAGAATCACAAAGGAATACTCATCCGCAAGTGCGTGCTGCAACCCCAACTTACCATTGGTTTGATGATCAGCCCGGTAGCCGAGATCCTCGACAACGGATTTCACAACCTGGAAAATCTCTTCATTGTCTTCAATAATGAGTGCTTTCAATTCCATGCCGATCTCTCGTCTCCTTTACGTAGAACTTACAATCGCAAGCTCAAAACTAAAAGTACTTCCAACTCCAGGTTCGCTCGTAACGCGTATGCTAGTTCCATGAAGTGCAAGAATTTTCTTCACTATGGCAAGCCCAAGGCCGGTTCCCTCTTCATTCACCTGTCTTGCAGCTTCGGAGCGATAAAACTCATCAAACAGGTTCGCCAAGTCTTCTTCCGCAATGCCAATTCCGTTATCCTCGACTGAAACCGTGACATGTGACTCAGATTGCTGTAGACGAACCGCAACGACACCTCCAGCTTTGCTGTAACGTATGCCGTTCTCTAGTAAGTTACTAAGCACTCTTTTCAATAGCTCCTCGTCACCCGAGACCAAGGGTATCGAGTCTAGGCCGTGATACTCTATCGTCACTCCGCTCTCCTTAGCGAGTGGCCTTAACAAAGGCACGACCTCTTCGGAAACTAAATCAGCGAGAGAAAACGACTCTAGTACTGCCAGACTCTCTTGCGCCTCAATTTTCGCCAGCTCAAAAATTTCTTCCTTGAACCTTGCAAGCAGGCGCGCACCTTTGAGTGCTGAGAAGATATGCTTCTCTCGCTCTTCATGGCCGAGTTCTTCGCCTTTACTGTGCAGAATACTGAGATGGCCTTGCAGCCCCGTCAGGGGCGTTCCCATATCATGAGTAATGCTGGCAAAGGTTTTCCGTCGCAACTCGTCCATATTCTTGAGCTCTAACACATTCTCCTCAATAGTCTCTGCCATCTGGTTGAATCCCCGACAGATAGACGCTATCTCGTCATTGCCCTGAGCATCAGCTCGAACAGAGAGTTTTCCAGATGAAACTTTCTGGACAGTAGTTTCGAGGTTACTGAGGCGACGCGTGATTATTCGAAATAGAAAAAGCCCCGCCAAACTCGTAATGAAAAACAATGCTGCGGCAGTAACAAAGCCGCCAAGAATCAAATACCGCTCTTGAAACGCTTTCTCATATACTTGCCACCTCGCACCTTGGAGAAGCACCAAGATAAAGCCCGGTGTCCCGTCAGAAAGAGTAATCCGACTCGCAGAGAAAATATTTCTTTTTTCTTCGGCAATCGGATCATCGATGAAGAGTGGTACCTCTCGATTCACTGTTGGTTGTAAAAACTCTTCTATCGCAGAAACATCGTATACGTTTCCAAGTGCCTGAAGATAGGGCCTCTCTCGCGGGGTAACTATTGCCTTGCCAGACTGATCGAGTAGCAACACTCCGATACGAGGATTTAGTAAATGAACACTGTCCAGGGCTCGATACAACTCTTCAATCGGAGCCTTTCGAGCTAGTAACGGCTGAATAGTTCTTGCGACCTCATCAGCAAGCTCCCAATGCATCATCTGGGTTTTGTGTAAGCCGAAATTTTTGTACAGGGTGCCCGCAAGCAGCACGCTTATACTCGTATGCAAAAACAACACCCCAAGAAAGACGGCACAAACTTTTGCGTATAGCGATCGAGGAAGTCCTATACGCATTATCGAACCTCCTCTGCTTCCAATTGAGGAGCGAGACAACCTGGCTCTGTTGAATAGACATCGTCTACCTCGCTACAATCTTTGTACAAAGCCACCCTCGTGCCGCTTGGCGGATCGCCTGGCAAGCCAGTATATTGCACTTCTCGAAAATACAGATCATGACAACGCTTTCGCTCTTTTGCTACCAGTACTCCTCCAAAAGGATACGACACACAACCGCTCGTTTCCCAAAACTCAAAAGAAACTCGACCAAGGGAATGACGATATCCGGCTGGGATATCTCGCTTCATCACTCGCACTGCGTGCTTCCAGTAGGTAGAACGCATGCCCCAAATAGCGCCCTTCGTTGATGCACCGAGCTGATATCTCTTGGAGTTGATTTTAGTACAGCGTATGCGAAACTGCTCGCTTTCATCGACTCCATACTCGACCCCAGTTGCTACCCGACCCTCCGCACAATGAGAGGCCTCAAACAGGTGATCATCAAGCAGTAAATCCGCTGCAGGCACTGGGCAACAGGAAACTTTCAGTGAAATAGACCCATCGGATGCATAGCGAGAGGTCGACCAACCAATCCCTCCTGGCACCGCGCCAAGCACCAGGTAGTCCTTCGGACACATGCCAGTTTCGGGAAGGCCCCAGCTTGAGCTCTTTGCATCCTCTAAAAATCCCGTACAGACCCTCGGGGCATGTCGGACCGGGGTAGATTGAGCCAGCGCAATACTACTGCTCAAAGCAAAGAGGACAGCACTATATTGAAGAAATCGAAAGTTCATAGAACACTACAATTATCTAATACCTTCCCTCTTTTATGCCAAGGAAACAGCGGTTGTTGTCGCTACTTTGGGCTCCGAAGTTGAGTTCTCTATGTTTCTCAAGTTTTGAGCAATCTCGCCTCAACAATTCAATATGCTACCATCATCAATTGATCGAATACGAGCACCAAATATACAAGCCCGCACTCCTTGGCCTCATCTCAAGAAACAGCACAATTTTACAGTTACACACCGGAAATCAGACTGCCCTCAACCTTTCTCCAAACCTTCGCAAACCAGGCTCAATCTGGTTTGTGCATAATACTAATACATATTCACTTTCTAAACTCGTTCTTTCAATTAGGCGATTTCAACATCAACAAATTGCTTGCTCAGAAGCCGTTGAAAAACGGGGGTGGGTAGAAGTGGACTGGCTTTTCAGTCCGCGAGAGCACAGTGAATGCTGTTCTCTCCTGGGCAAGAAGAGGCACTTTTTTTTGTCTGAGGCGAGACACGGAGTCAGGGTATTTCCAGAAGCTGAGTTTTTGAAACTCGATTCTCTAAGCTGCTTGTTCAACTGCTGCAGCAATTTGAGCATTGATAGCTGAGATTCGATTTTTGATTCTCTATTCTGCTAGGTGAACTACTGGTGAACTAGTTCGCACATAGTCGGCAGAATCGACTTCTGGCGTAACTTGAAATGGCAGAGAAACTGTTCTGGCGCAGACCGCACTGGTTGCAGTCTGATGGACAGGGACGCTGATCCATTGAAAAACAACGAGTTACCGATACCCTGAGAAAAAAGCACTGGGACATTGCAACTTTGCACTGTTAACAGGAGCGCGCCGTGTCGCACACCGTTACAAGAGCATTGATGGTTTTTCCGTCCTCTCTTGCCCAGTCTTTCTGCTGAAAGGGTTTATACCCAGGTCTGTAATACGAGAATTTTCACTAGAGAATTGATTTAAACATTTGGTCACACCTTGTGGCCTTTGAGAAATTTTTATGTGAAAGCAGCGTGCGGTTTTGTACGGTTCAAGGCCCCGGAGGGGAGATGCCATGTTTCGGGAGATGACGCCAGTTATGGAGGTGCTGCGGGAGCTGCAAGGATCCGACGAGGAGGACATCCTGGTTGCAGCAACAGCTCGAGAGAAGGAGTTCGACGAGCTCTTCTCTCGCAGAACGGAGGCTAGGACGCGCGACGTGCTGAGGAAGAAACTCCTGAGGCAAGCCGCGATCCTGGAGCGCGCGAGTCGTGACTCGTCTGCAACGGAAACAAGGAACCTTGAGGACTTGTTTCTGACTTTTGACACCTTCTGGGAGGTGTCAGCCTGCGTCTGGTTGAACCGCTCCAACACAGACGACCCCGCCCTCGTGGCCGACATCGAGGCGCATATGAGTATGCGCGAGCAATTCCACGAAGAGCTGCTGGCGGAGCTGCGCGCCGTCGGCGCCCGGACGTGGCTCTTCATGGAGGCGGTGTCACACCGGTAGGGTTTCTCTCGGTTGTTCGGCCAAGGACGGCCTTACAACTGAGAACTTTTTTCACGTTGTTTTCATATCCCCTTTCCCCCTTTTTCTCACCTCTATGCTAGCTGAACGCCCCTGCCAATCTGGGCAGAAGCTAGGTTCCGACCGACCAGTTTCCTCTCAGATAGCGAATGTGCTACCTTCTATCTACCTTTCTAAGGCTCTTTCTACCTTCACCTCTGGATTACAGAATTGGAAGGACGCAATGGCATGCTCGATTGACGAAATCGGCGTTTCATTGCGGCTTCCGAAGAAGCATCGCAAAGGTTTTCTGTCAGGCCTATCATTTCCGATAAAGCTGACTCCGAGGTTGATGAGGACAGAACAATGGTCGCGAACAAGAGTTTGGACGAAATACGGCAAACTTCCCGCAGACTTGTCGAGGAATCGCAGCGTTTGCGCGCGATCGCTCGTCGCCTACGTGAAGAGATGATTGTGCGCAGGGAGCTTCTCTCTACGGTTCTAATTATCGCAAAAGCTACGCGAGAGCGTTCAAGAACTGCGCGCGAGGGCACAACAGAGAATTCTCTGCCACTGTAGTATCGCCCCCCTAATCGACGGCGAGGTACTGAGAATTGTGTACATGCGGCTTCCTTAAGGAAGCATGATGCTTCCGGTTGCCGCCTTGGATCATGCCACTCAATTTCCCACTACCCTCAACCTTCAGAAACCTTAATCTAGACAAAGACCCATACTCAACTGGCAAGCGTAATTTTAGACAACTACAGATAAAGCGCATTGCTAAGGAATTTCGACAAAGGTAGGTTGTAGACAGATCCACCCTAGGTAGCGAGGCTATGAGCGAAAGAGACAAGTTTCTAAGACCCGAATCATTGGCGACCATAATACTGTGTGCAGCTACTGTCGCAGCGCTGGTTTGCGCCAACACCTCTCTTGCCAGCGTCTACCAACACTATATCAACATTCCGTTTGAGATACGTCTTGGCGACACCGGTCTCCGCAAGCCCTTGCTGCTTTGGATTAACGATGGGTTAATGGCGATATTCTTCTTGCTCATTGGACTCGAACTGAAGCGTGAAGTCTTAGAAGGTGAATTATCCTCCCTCTCCCAGGTGGCGCTCCCCTTGGTCGGCGCAATTGGCGGCATTCTCGTTCCGGCAGCTCTATACACACTTGTCGCAAGCGGCAGTGCCGAGGCGCGTCCCGGCTGGGCGATTCCAATTGCTACCGATATCGCATTCGCTTTGGGAGTCTTAGCAATATTTGGATCTCGAGTCCCCAAGGCGCTGAAAACATTTTTGCTGACGCTCGCAGTGTTCGATGATTTAGGAGCCATTCTTATTATAGCCTTCGTCTACACCGAGAAAATCTCCTGGGTCGCAAAGGCATTGGCACTGCTGTGCTTTCTTGTGCTCGTGGTATTGAATCGGAAAGGTGTTACGAAACTCACTCCGTATTGCATAGTTGGCGTTCTCATGTGGCTTTGTGTTCTAAAATCCGGCGTGCATGCGACTTTAGCCGGAGTGCTTCTTGGCTTGGTGATACCATTGAGAACTGACAGGCAAACGGAGGACTCTCCGCTACACAGATTGGAACATCAACTGCATCCTTGGGTAG
>CBDUGV010000258.1:0-6413 GCA_965366815.1 uncultured Bdellovibrionales bacterium
AGCGTGCAAAACAGTCCGCGTAGATAAAAATGACGGTGAGCGATCATTGTGCGAGTGATCATTGTGCGAGCGATCATTGTGCGAGTGATCATTGTGCGAGTGATTCTCCAGGTCCGAGTGCTTTCTGCCGTGGCCCAGTTATAAGTGTTCGAGGATCTTCGAAGCCCTCTATCGTTTTAGAGAAAGAGTCTGCTGCTTCACTGACGCTCTGTCCAACTGTTGAGACTTCCTGAGTGAAGACTTGCGACGCATTGGTGAGTGAATTGGACACTGCGCGGGTCTGTACTTGCAACTCCTCGAACGTTCCGCCAATCTGTTTGAACGTCGAGCTAGCTTCATTCGAAACCTTGGTGATACTTGATTGGGTCGACTTTGCAAAGGTGCTCAAGTCCTTCGAAACAGTAGCAACATTCTTGCTCACGATCTCAACTTGTTTGAGCACAGATTCTACTTGCGTTTGGCTGTTCGCGAGCCAAGAGCTCAATGCTTCGAGATTCTTTAAGGTAGTATTCCACGATTTTACATTCTCTTCAGAGGTAAACGCCTCAATCCGATTTGCGAGCCCGCTTACTTTCTCGAGCAAGCCCGGTATCGAGTCGGTGATCTGGTCGAGTTGCGATAAGCCCTCCTTAACCACTGGATAGACTTCACCCTCAGGGGTGCCGACCAAATCCGGATCGTTTTGTCCGCCACCGGTCAACTCTACCGCGGCAATTCCAGTTAATAGATTTCTTGTAATAATTGCACTTGTCGTCGTCTTGATCGGAATTCCATCGTCGAGCTGTAGGGTAACTTTCACCTCTTCAATGTTCGTCGGCGATATGTGGTAGTCGGTGACGCTCCCTATCGTGATTCCTTTCATAGTTACGTAGCTGTCTTTCTGCAGCCCTGAAAGACCGTGTTGTTTAAAGTAGACAGTATAATATTGTGCATTTCGGTTCCCTCCAGCGTTCGCCAGCCAGAACAAGGAGGCGATAAGCGCGAGCGCGGTTATGACAACGAATAGGCCGACCAATTTGTAATTTGCTTGAGTTTCCAAAATTATCCGTTGCTCATTAGTGGTGCTCTCGCAGAAAAATAACTCTTAATCCAAGGATGATCTAGTTTTGATACCACATCAACTGGTCCATCGGCGAGTACTTGACCCTCACCGAGTACAATAACGCGGTCTGCTATCGAATGTATCGAGTCCAAATCATGTGTGACAATGAAAATTGTCAAGTCGAGGCTTCTGCTGAGCGTCTTTATCAGAAAATCGAAGGAACGAGCGGAAATCGGGTCCAATCCAGAGGTCGGTTCATCGAGAAAAAGCACTTCTGGCTCAAGTGCCAAAGCGCGCGCCAGTGCCACGCGCTTGCGCATACCCCCGGATATTTCACTGGGCATCTTCAGTGCGGTTTCAGGACTGAGCCCAGTAAGCCCAAGGCGGAGCTGGACTAATTCTTCGATTTGTTTTGGCTGAATCTCAGTCTGCTCAATCAGTGGGACTGCTATGTTCTCCCCACAGGTGAGCGCTGAGAAAAGAGCGCCATTTTGAAACAATACTCCGTAGCGTTGCCGAAGTTCCGATTGCTCCTCAAGCGAACAATTCCAAACATCTGTTCCAAACAACCTTGCAGTGCCCTCAGTGGGGCGGAGCAGTCCGACGATTTCTCGAAGGAGGGTCGATTTCCCGCAACCACTCCCGCCGATGAGGGCGACAATTTGACCACGGGGAACTTCGAATTGAATGCCACGATGAACGTACGTCTCGCCAAACCGAGTGTGGATATTCGCAACTTCAATTACTGGGTGTATGGTGCCCATACTAAATTCCCAGCTCACTAAAGATTATGGCGAAGGCCGCGTTTAACAAAATAACGGCAACGATACTTCGAACCACAGTTCGAGTGGTGTTGATACCTACGCTCCTTGCATTTGGCTCCACTTGAAAACCGAGATGACAAGCAATCGTTGCTATAAAAAACGCGAACACGGGAGCTTTGACCAAACCAACAAAAACAGTCTGAAGTGGTAATATGATTCGCAACCGCTCAAGAAAAGTGACCATTGTGACATTGAGTCGAAGATCAGCGGTTGCCATGCCTCCGAGTATACCGGCGATGTCTCCAGCAAATACCAGTAAAGGCATTGCGATCATCAGTGCCAAGATTCGTGGCAGTACGAGGACGCGCATGGGCGAGAGACCAAGCGTGGTGATAGCATCGATCTCCTCATTCAATTTCATGGTTCCGATTTGTGCGGTAAAGGCTGAACCAGATCTACCCGCTACAATAATTGCGACGAGTATTGGTGAAAGTTCACGAGTGACACCAAGACTGACCCCATCGACGATTATGATATTCACTCCATATTGCTCAAGCTGGACACCTGTCAGATAGGCGACAACGATGCCAATGAGGAAGTTGACGAGGACGACGATCGGGATTGCCCGATAGCCGACAGACTCAATTTGAACCACGAGTTCGCGAAACCGAAACCCCGATGGTTTTCTAATTAATCGCAGACATTCAACGGTCGTTTGCCCGATGAACTCCAAAATTGAAACTACCATCTGAAGGAATTTCATCGTGTCGTCGCCAAGAGCGACGAGAGCTCCAAAGTACGACTTCTCTCGGAGTTTACTTGGCGTCGCCAGGGAAGAACTGGTCAACAAGAGAATATTGCGTTGAGCCTCTGAGCAATTTGACAGTTCAACACTGCCTAACTCAACGCCCTGTGCCCGTAAGAATTGGAGAGCGGCCATGGCACCAGCAGTATCTATCTCGGATAACGCGCTGCCATCTATAGTCCAACTGTCCGAAGAGGTTTGAACAGGTTGACTCAATTGCTCGGAGATATCGTCAAGCGCTGCTATTCGCCAACTGCCTTGCAGTTGTAAGGTGTTGCCCGAGGGAGCGGTATGAATTTTAAACCAATCAGTCATCTAGGTATGATCTTGGATTTTTCGTCTTTACTGATACTATTCTTATGCTCTTGTCTAGTTTGCCCCTCGCGGAACTTTGCCTCTGGTGCTCAGCCCCTTCAGTGGGTTGCTGACTTCGTCCCCGGATCAATTGTCGGACAGGGGACATCTGCTGGTTCAATATCGTGCAGTCGTCTCAGATCTACCTGAATTGTTCCGTCGTCTCGTTCGTCGAGAATGCTCACAAATCGAGCACCCCAAACAACTTCCTCTGCCTTGTAAGAACTCCAACTTTGAACTGATTGGGAGAATGTATCATCAATGCCATTCAAAAGTATAAGGAACTCAGTATCTGCAGCGACAATCTGTTCGTAGCTCATACCAAAGAGCGGGCTCGACTCGTCAATAGGGTGAACGATAGTCCAGTACAGGGTGAAAAACTTGACTTCGCGCCGCTCTAGTTTGAGTTGATAAAAGTTACGGACTATTTCGTCTCCGTTTTTCTCGAGACGACTCATCGTCAGATCCGCTCCTACATTTACGAGTTGATTGCGTCGCTCGTTCGCGACGCGAAACATAAATCCACCGCAATCGCGATAGGGACTGATTATGGCTTGCTCACTGTAGAGAATTCTGGCGGAGGGTTTTGAGCAGCGAGCATACATAAACCCGGTTGCTACCGCGAAACCAAGCAGTCCGATAAAGACCTCGATGATAACCACGACGTTAGGGAGCAAGCCGTTCGGACTGAGATGACCATAGCCAATTGTTGAAAACGTATGAATACTAAAAAAGAAGCATTCGAGGAATCTCCCCGCTATTGTCGTTGCTCCTGACCCGGCAAGCCCGTTCGGTCCACAGAGAAAGTAGATAGTCGCAAAGAAGAGATTGAGCAAAACGTAGAATACAACGACACCAATGATAAATTGAAGCCAGGAACAGTTAATTGCCCAATGGAAAAGACTCCGAGAGCGCACGACCGGATAGCCGACGCGTTGTGAATTAAAACTGCCGTCCCGATTAATCAGTCTGCGCCGGGTTGTATCAGCAACCTTCTGCCCAAATCCAAGGTCTAAGGGTTGGCCACCGTCACCAGAAGATGCTGTGACATAGCGCGCTCTGCCAGATTCTTTCATTTTTCTCCTTCGGTCTCGAGAACGCCTTTATAGTGGCGCCGGCCACGTTGGTAGCTGAAGAGCCCAAGTACGGCTACGGCGACTGCTGCAATAATAGCCGCGACACCGAGTGCAGCGGCGTAGGTCTCTTCGAGGAGCTGAATTGCCGTAACGCCACCGGCAAGGAGACAAATCGAGGTGCGAGCATGGGCAAGCAGGGTGCGCTCGTTCGCCAAGATAGTTCGATCAATAGCCAAGTAGTCTCGTAGGGTAAGTTCATCTTCGGCAAATCGTCTAAATGGAGTATTGGACATATCTCTTCACTAAAAACTGAGCTTAGAAGTCGGAATTCTAGAGATGTTCAGTTCCCCGTTATACCGCTATGTTAGGTGTAGGAGAAACTTTTCTTATTCTTGAGGCTCATGTCTAGATATTCCGTAACGGCTGAGAAAGAGCGCAAGCTACTAGAGCGGATGGTGGAGCTCGAGATTGACGAAGAGGAGATAGTAGAGAAATTCATCAAGGGATCAGGTTCTGGGGGCCAAAAAATAAATAAAACAGCTTCTTGCGTATATCTTCTCCACGTGCCCTCCGGTATTGAGATCAAATGTCAGCAGACGCGCTCGCAGGCACTAAACCGTTATCATGCTCGACAATTGCTTTGCGATCGTATTGAAGAAATACTGAAAGGAAAAGCTAGCAAGCGACAGCAGGAGAATGAGAAGATTCGTCGTCAGAAACGGCGGCGAAGTCGTCGTCAAAAACAGCGGATGTTGGATGAGAAGAAAAAGGTCGCCGTCAAAAAGCAGGGGCGGCGCAAAGTGAATCCCAAGGAGGAGTAGAAGTGGCGCGAGTGCTCATTGCAGGCTGTGGCTATGTCGGTGCGGAATTAGCTGCGCAATTGCAGAACGAAAAACATCAAGTAATTGGGTTGTCTCGCAGTGCATCAGGGCTCCCCCGGGGGGTGCAAGCGTTTCGGGCTGATGTGTCTGAAAGAGATAGTCTATTGGATATCCCCGAAGACATCGATTTTCTAGTGTACTCGGTTGCGGCCTCCGATCGCAGCGAGCGGGGGTATCACTTAGCCTACGTCAAAGGACTGCAAAATATACTGTCCGTACTTCGTGAAAAATCTTCAAAGCTTCAGCGAGTGTTCTTCACCTCGAGTTCAAGTGTCTATGGACAAGATGAGGGTGAGTGGGTTGACGAAGATTCAGAGACCGTTCCATCTGGATTCTCCGGAGCGAAGATGCTTGAAGCGGAAGAGATGGCGTTGTCGCACTCATATCCGGCAACGATAGTGCGGCTTAGCGGAATTTACGGCCCCGGGCGTACGTGGATGATTCAACAGGTCGCTCAGGGAAAGGCGAATTGTTATTTCGGTGCACCTCGATATACCAATCGAATACATCGAGACGATTGTGCCGGAGCGATTCGACATTTGATGGGACTTGCTGAGCCGAAAAATCGATATCTTGTGAGTGACGATGAGCCCAATGATCGCTCCGAATTCATTCGTTGGTTGCAAGTTCAGCTAGACGCACCCCAACCTCAAACCCTTGCGCCAGAGCACGCCTCGCAGCGGGCACTTGCAAGTAACAAGCGCTGTCGAAACGATCGTTTAAAAGCTTCCGGCTACCAATTGAAGTACCCGACCTATCGAGAAGGCTATGGTGAATTATGCCGAGCCTATCTTGGTTCTTAGGGCCTTCATTTTCCTTTTCTCATCTGAGAAAAGAGCGATTTGAGTTGTTGACGGGGCATCATCTGAGTGAGGAAGTTGAATTCACCTCCCTGGAGATGCTCTCCACCATCCATAGTCACGCAGCTCCCGTTAATGTACGATGATAGGTCTGAGATAAGAAATGTCGCTACCGAGGCGAGTTCATCAGGCGTGCCGAATCGCTTCATTGGCAAGCGCTCTTGATATAGCTTTTCGAAATCCGCATTTGGTACAAGTCGTTTCCAAGCTCCCTCAGTCGGGATCGGTCCAGGTGCGATTGAATTCAGGCGAATATTGTATTCGGCCCATTCATAGGCAAGACTGGTGGTGAGCGCGTAGACACCAGCTTTGGCGCATGCGGAGGGAAGCACAAATGATGAGCCAGTTTGCGTATACGTGGTGACAATATTGAGGACGGTCCCCGCCTGTTTCTGCTCAATCCAATAGTTGCCCGCGTGTTGCGTGCAATTAAAAGTGCCATGTAAGACGATATCGACAACCGCTTTAAATCCTTTGGCTGGTAGGTCTTCTGAAGCCGCATAGAAGTTACCGGCGGCATTGTTCACCAATGAGGTTAGGCCACCCAGTTTCGAGACTACGGTTTCGATGAGTTCTCCAACCGCGTCATGCTCTCGCACATCAACCGAGTGGGTAACGACCTTTGTTCCAT
>CBDUGV010000259.1:0-6381 GCA_965366815.1 uncultured Bdellovibrionales bacterium
AGTTCGATCCGCCTTGGTATAGAGCAGCACTAACATGAAGAAGCTAAATACCGCAAAGAGATAAAAGGTTAAGTCCGTGCCTCTTCCAATGCCCAAGATGTGTGCTGCCTTGGTGGTGAGATCCGGGAAAATAATTGCGGTGACGACGAGGGTGAAAAACGCGGTGGCTGCAATTCGATCTCGTAGTTGCGATCGAAAGAATCGGCAATACAGTGCAAACGAGGGAATGACTGCCAGTAGGAGGATAATCTTAATTGGGATCATCGTTGAAATATCTCCGTAAAAGATTCCCAGACGATATTGAAGATATTACTCATTCGCTGTCCTTTGGCGAGAGAGTAGGGTGTATAGCGAATCGTTACAGGAACTTCTTGGATACTAAGATTCTCTTGCTGAATTTGGCTCAGTAGCTGGCTTGCATGAGCCATGCGATTTTGAGTGATCTGAATACGCGCGGCGGCGCTGCGAGAAAATACCCGAAGGCCATTATGCGTGTCGGTGATCGGGAGCCCGCTGCTGAAACGGCTGAATCGAGTTGCCAAGCGGAGTAGCGCCAGCCGACTCTTTGGCGCGTTCTGAGCAGAGCCGCCAGGCAAGAAACGACTGCCGAGAGCAACTTCACATTTGTTATTAAACACTGGGGCGGCTAAGGAGGCGAGGTCCTCGACCGAATGTTGACCATCCGCGTCAAACGTCGCGATAGCAGTGGCCCCTGAGCGCAGTGCGTAGTCAATTCCCGTTTGCAGAGCGGCACCTTGCCCTAAATTGATGACATGCCGCAAAATGTGACAATTGGCTTTCTGCAGTCGCTCGTCGAGCGGTTGTTTCGATCCATCGTCAACGACAACCACTGAAAAGCCAGCCGAGCTAAGCCCGGCAACAACTTCTTCGATCACTGCGTCCTCATTGTAGGCAGGCACTACGACCCAGAGCTTCGTTGGGTCGAATTCGGCGGCTCCCTCAGCTGAGGCATCGGGATTGATCGAATGTAGATTGCTAACAGCTTGCATAACTCCTCGCTAATTGGGGACCTTAGCACGGAATCGTATTTCTGGCAGTCTTCTGGGGGCACTATATTGACGTGCTGAGAATTTCGTCATATTAACCATGACGTTATGACATCTGGTATTACTCCAACATTCGTATTGATCGGCGTTTCGCTTGTAGTTTGGAGCGCGGCGGCCTCACTAAGCACCTATCTTGCAGCTGATTTCGAGCGAAATCACCATAAAGAGGCTGAGCAAGGGCAGGTAGACGGCTCGAAAGCGGCCGGGCATGAAGTTTCAGTCTTGCCTGGTTCGCAAGATATCGAAGAGATGCGCAAGGCTGCGGCTGAGAATCCCGCCGATGTCGAAGCTCAAGTGCAACTTGGCTATGCCTTGATAAAAGTTGCCCGTGAAGAGTCGAAAGCAGGCTATCTGATGGAGGCAGTTCAAATCTTTAATAAGGCACTCTCAATTCAAAGCGAACACCCGGCAGCCTTGCTCGGGCTTGCCGCACTCTCTCTCCAGGCTGGAGTGGTTGAGAAAGCACTTGAGTTCTATCCGCGGTATTTGGCTGTTGCACCAAATGACACTCGCGCTCGGGCTGACTACGCCCTGGCATTGATTCAAGCCGGAAAGATGGACGAGGCAGAGGAAGCACTCCAAAGTATTTTAACAGCAGACCCTTCTTTTCTCCCCGCCATCATGACGCTTGCTTACAAGCGCCGCGAGGAGGGCAAAATTGACCAGGCCTTGACCCTAGCCAATCGTGCGAAAGCGACGGCTACCACTGAGGCGCTGCGCAACAATATCGATAGTTTTATCGTATCCCTATCTACAACTGAATCAACTAAAAGCGAGGCCAGCGCAGCAAAGGTTCCGGCAGCTCCTTCGACTGTTGTGGATGAGCGAAGCTCACCAGCAGTTCGTGTCCAAAAGTACTTCAGTGAACATAGTATTGTAGGGCGAAAGTTGTCTCGGGTTCGCTGGGATTCTCCCACGCTCGCAGTTATCGAAGTGCAGGATTTTCCGGTAGAGCAGATGCCTCCCTTCGCGAAAACGCAGTTCGTTAACAAAATCCAGCAGAATTTCGCTGATTTCTCAGAGCAAATTACGATTCAGCTGAGAGATGCCCAGACAGACAAGGAACTCTTGAGTGTCCTAGTCGGGAAGGATGCGAGTCCTACTCAATAGAGCCGTCGTCTAAAATTCTTTTGCTTATCCATGTAGTTTTGTATAAGCGTAAGGGGTCAAGCGTCGAACATACCCTGTAATAACATTGAGTACGGTTTTCTGCCCGTGAGTGATGATTCCCCAATTATAGCTACACTCCAGTTCAAGCATCCGCTTGAGCGATCTACTGGACGGTTGGTCGTTTCTCCTGATGAGGGTATAGAGGTCGCCGAAGAAGAACTGGATCAGAACGTAGTTCATCTGCACGAAGGTCGCACCTTGCGATTGGGGCGCGCTAAGTCCAACGATGTTGTAGTGCAAAACCGAAATGTGTCTCGTTTTCATGCTGTGTTCAGTGCCTCAAGTTCAGGTGTCGTACTCAGTGACTTGTCGAGCCTCAACGGAACATTTGTGAACGGGAGTCGTATTACCACCCCAGTTGATATTTCCTCTGGTGACAATGTTTCGATCGGAGACGCCAAGATTGCCGTAAAGATGGCGATGGGCGATGACAACGGAGATGAATCTACTCATGGACGAACGCAAACGGCACAACTTGCAGCCGTTGTCGTAACAGTCTTGGTGGTCGATGTCTGTGGCTACACAAAGCTTTCGGAAGCCTTGCCACCAAAAGACGTGGCGCAAATGATGCATCTTTGGTTTCAAGATATTTCTGAGATAGTTCGTAAGCATGGCGGCGATGTCGATAAATACATCGGTGACTGCGTGATGGCGTTGTGGCGCAGCTCAAACTCCACAGCAGCCGACGAAGCATTGAAGGCGGTTCAGGCTGGAATAGAGATGCTTGAAGCCACAAAGGAGTTGTCGACGCGTGGTGAATGGCAGCACCATGAGATGTTTCCCTGGCGGTGCCGCGTGGCGCTCAACACTGGCGAGGCATTGATGGGCACCGTGGGCGGGGCAGGGAGTCGAGATTTTACGGTGCTGGGTGATACGGTCAATATTGCCTTTCGCCTTGAGGGTGTGGCGGGTGAACTCAAGACTGATATGTTACTCAGTGCAAAAACGGCGGCGCATATTGGTGACCGGCTTCCAATGAAGAGTCTTGGTGAAGTAGAAGTAACCGGACGAAGCGGTCAAATAGAAGTCTATACACTGACTGGGTGAGGATGGTTTCCTCGATAGAAAACTTTGTTTCACTCCCGATAATCGCCGAGATTTTCGATCGCCTCCAGCGCGAATTGCCCGCCGAGTATACATTCCACTCCGCACAACATGCGCGAGATGTGATGCATGAAGCGATTCTCTTTTCCGAAACGGAATCCCGCTCAAAGCGCGAGGTCGAATTATTGGCGATTGCCGCGGCCTATCATGACGCGGGGTTCTTACAACAAGCCATAGAAAACGAAGCAATCGGTGCTGAGATTGCCACAGCGGCTCTGATCGAGCACGGCGGGTACTCTGATGATGAAGTACAGCTGGTGCAACAAATGATTTGCGATACGCGATTGATACCGGGAGAGGACGGTTTGTATCAGTCTGCGAGTAATGACTTGTCCCGCTACCTTCTTGATGCAGATGTGAGTAATTTTGGCCGGGCCGATTTTTTCGACAAACTAGAGCGCCTCATTCAAGAACGTGGTGTTGAGCGTCTTCCCGAACTCTACGCAACACTAAAGCTTATGAAAAATCACGATTGGCTCACCGATGCGGCACGTTCGCTTCGAGAAGATAAGAAACAAGAAAATATCGCGCAGCTAGAAGCCTTATTGAAGTAGCCTAGTCCTTGTACCCGATTCCGGATAAGCGTAGATGTTGTTTAAACACATCAGGCTTATAGATCGATTTCCCGTACATCATACGCACGCATTCTTGTAAGCACTCAGTGATTGCCGGGTGCGGATGGATTAACTCGGCGAGATCCTCTGCTGAGCGATCTTGTTGGATGAGCAAAGAGGCCGCTTCAATCATCGTTGAAGCATGCTCGCCTAAGGCCCGCATGCCCAGGATTGTAAGGCTGTCATCGTCTGTAACGAGCAGCTTGACGAAGCCACCAGTTGCACGCATGGCGATAGCACGATTTACAAGCGGATAGCCGTAGGTGGCCACTTTGTAGGGTATCTTTGCTGCTTGAGCCTGTAACTCGTTGAGTCCGATTGCCGCAACTTCGGGGTCGAGGAACATTATCGTTGAGAGATTGTCGTAGCTTAAGTCTCGCGTCACACTATTGCAGATGCGCTCTGCCGCATGACGACCTTCGATCTCGCCGATACTCACCAAGGCAATATCCAGCGTGACATCTCCCACGGCATAGATGTGAGGAACCGAAGTAATTGTGTTCTTGTGGGTAATATGTCCGGTCACACTGAGTTCAACGCCGATTTCGGACAACCCTAGTTGATCGCAGTTGGGAACTCGCCCAATCGAGACAAGCGCATGGTCAACTTCTATTGATTCTGTTCCACCGCCTGGATGCTCGAGGGTATACACCACCTTATCGTTAACGACTTCCATGGATAGCAGTTTTGACTTGTGATGTATCGTGACGCCTTTCTTCTCGAGGTTTTTAGCACAGAGGCGCGCGATGTCTTCATCTTCAAAGGGAAGAATCCGTTCTGCTCTATCGATGATGTAGATCTTTGTCTTTCCGTAATTGGCAAATATCGTCGCAAATTCACAACCGACTACTCCGGCACCAAGAATCACGATGCTCTCGGGAAAGCGATCGAGCTTCATGATATGATCGGATGTCATGATTCGATTTCCATCGACCGCAATATGTGGAAGGGTTCTCGGACGACTACCAGTGGCAATCACAAAGTTGTCAGCGGTAATAACTTGGTTCTCTGAGGGGTCGGTGCAGTTGATCTGTACAGAATGCGGGTCTAGAAATCGAGCAGCCCCTTGCAGGAGACTGATACATCCGCCGTGCTCAGAATGGGGCCTTGCGAGTTCTTGGAGTTGGAAGGCAATTTGCGCTGTCTTCTCGTCGACCGCCGTTTTCACGCATGCAATCACTTGCTGAAAACTGAGATTGACCTTTTCTACTGCGTAGCCACGATCGCGACGCAACACTCCGCGGTAGTCCTTTGATAGCTCCCAAAGTGTTTTTGATGAGAGCGCGCCATCGTGCACACCGGCTCCACCGAGGTTTCCACGCTCTACGATGCAGACTCGTTTTCCAAAATCCCAACAGCGCATGGCGGCGGCAAATCCCGCTGGGCCAGCTCCGATCACACAAACATCAAAATCACGTTTCGCCATATTCACTTCTATTTTTTCTCAACCAGTTGTAGAGCAGATTGTATATCTCATGCACTTGTCGGCGGGCAAACTCTTAGAATCTCCAAAGGGTTAGCAGGAGTTCAGAGGCTCGATCATTGCATACTAATTGCATAAATAATTCTACTGTTCGGTATATTAAGGTCATTCTGGCCGGTATACTTACATTAGTGACTCAGTCTCTGTGACGAGTTGGCGCTTTTTGTCAGGCGGGTTTCCCCGGGAAGGGGCTCACAGCGTTTTAAAGCGGCGACAAGACTCTACTCTATCGCGACGCGAAAATAGGTATCCGATATTCCATGGCACAACGCCAGAACGGTGGATGTGGCCTTGCGTGTTCAAACGTTGAGTGTGCCCTAGTGTGCGGGGGCGCTCATAAATGGGGAGAAGTAAAGAGGGGAGGAGTGTAGTGCAGGATAACAATACAAGCACTGACCCAGGTCGTATCAACGGGCTCAGCGCCGGATCGCATGCGTGTTGGTTCGTCCAGTCGACTTTTGAGTTCCGATCGGGACTCGCTCACTATATCACAGACGCGCTTCGCACTAAGGAGCGATTAATCCTACTCAGTTTTAGCGGTCAGATGCAGGTGCTCTGCGATTTCTTGCAGGAGAATGCTCTCGATGGTGATGAAATTGAAATTGCCAACGTTGAGGAAGTTTTTAATGAGCAGCGAGAGCTCGATCCGGATGAAATGGTGCGCCGCTTGCGTGAAGTGCGCGACGAGGCCATCCGCGAAGGCCGCAGTGGTCTGCGAATTTTCATGGATATGGGCTGGATGTCAGGGCATCGTGCTGGGGTAAACCAAGTCGCACGACTCTGTACTCGCATTGATACTTTGTTGTTAGAGGGCAATACTCAAATCCTGGCCTATTACGATAGGCGTGATTTCTCACCCACCCGCCTTCTAGATATTCTCCCATTGTATCCCCACGTAGTACTCAATCGGGAAGTGGTCGAAAACGTCTACTACGCGGCAATC
>CBDUGV010000260.1:0-6364 GCA_965366815.1 uncultured Bdellovibrionales bacterium
GCAACCAGCTTTCGATTTTACTTCATTCCTTGAGTTCAGTGCGCGGCTCAGATACGGGGAGAACAGGAGCTCCTCTCATTGAACAGATGGCTGATACCATTTCACCGAAGTTGATCGATCCCTCGATTCGTCGAGAGTTCTACAGCGTTGCGTTGGAAGTATGCGAACAAATACGTGCGGCGGAACTCCCCGGTGTGTTGGTGCATGGTGCCTTCGATCTCCGAAATATCATGTGGGACAACCAGCGGAGTCTCGTTTCTGGTTTAGTGAATTGGCATGGGAGTATGCAGCACGGCCTCCCTGGGTGGGATTTGATATGCTTGGAATCTGCGATGGTTCGCCACCGCTTTGAATGCTCAAAGGGTGACAGTGTTCTCTGGTTGCTAGAGAATGGGTCGCCACCCGAGTTGCATGATCTCTGGGAGCGGTATGCCCACACGCATCGATTGACCGATTCACTTCGTCCAGTCTTGTTGCTGAGCTATTGGATAGGTTTAGTCTGGCGCGAATTCATGTCCGAACTTGCCCCACTGAATCATCGCTGGTTGCGTTACAATGTCATGAATGTGTTGGCCCGTGCGAATGAAGTACTGCGCAGGAGCGGAAATCTTCGAGGATGATGAGTGCTTAGGCGAACGTTCCTATTCCGAATTTGGCAAGGCGCGGTAGCATTTCTTGGTCTCGGTGCCGTTGCCTGCGGCACTCGAAAAGAAACAGAATCTCGGGTTGCCCAGCGTGTCTCCCTTGGAGCGCTCAGCAGCATTCCGATGGGGCGAGTCGAGCATAGACTCGTTCGCGTGATAACGTTTCGTGATGCGAAATCGATATCAGCGGTTAGTATGGTGTGTACTCACCAGACCTGTATATTGCGCAAAGGGTCCAATGGCGGCTTCAGCTGTCCCTGTCATGGTTCTCAATTTGATGCGAGCGGGGCGGTTCTAAATGGGCCTGCGGTGAAGGCCCTGCCTTGGTATAAACTAAGTCTTTCAAAAACGAATGTCTTGCAGATTCACTTGGATGAGGAGGTCGATTCTTCGTGGCGACTGAACGTGTGAAAATTGCTTTTCTAGACCGGGACGGCACGATCAATGTTGACACAGGCTATGTGCGTTCAACCGATAGCGTGACGCTACTCCCTGGCGCCGCATCGGCGATTGGCGATCTGAAGCGAGCTGGCTTTGTCGTGGTTGTCGTATCGAATCAATCGGTTGTTGGACGTGGTTGGGCGACTATTGAGGACGTGGAGTTAGTGAACAACAAAATTGTCGATCTATTGCTTGCCGATGATGCCGATGCGAATCTTGATTTGGTGCTTTTTGCGACGGACCATCCGAAGAGAGCGAGCGACCGAAGAAAGCCCGCAACTGGGATGCTTCGCGATGTGGAGCAGTACTGGCAATTTGATCCGACCGCGAGTTGGATGATCGGCGATCGGCAGGGAGATATGGAGTTTGGCCAGAATGCCGGTTTGCCCAAAGAGCATTGCCTGATGCTCCTTTCGGAAAACGATCAGGACGAAGACCGAGCGTCATGGCCTCATTGTTTTGCTACCTTGCGTGAAGCTGTTGATTCGATGCTTGGGACTGTGTCCTCTTGATAGGGGTCCTCTCGATAGGCGTCCTCTCGATAGGCGTCTCCTTGTTAGGTGTCGTCTTGGTATGAGTCGCCTCGATTGGCGTCGGCCCAATTGGTGTTATCTTACTCGATACAGTTCCAAGGGACTTCGCTTTGTTTGCCTCTACGAGAAAATCTACTAGATAATCTTCGTTAGCTCGAGCAATGGTGCGCACCTCTTGTTGGACTAAGTGGCGTTCGTAGAAGCGATCGTAGTAGTCGCTCAAGAGCGGGGCAACCCACTGTTGGTGGACGCTACTATCTGCTCCCCGACAGTACTTCGAAAGTGCATCGCTGAGTTGTTGCTCGATCTCTTTGTGTCGTTTTCCGCCGAGCCGTTTCTTGAGACAGGCGATCGAGGTCAGAAGCTGCTTCGATAACTCAGCTTGCGGATCGCTCACACCAGCGTTCTTCAGGGTATTTTCCAAGCCAATTACGTAGTCATCGATAATCGTCTGAACACGGCGATCGAAACTACAATCAAGGACCACGACCGCACTTGATCTCATATTCTCGAGAAGCGTGTTTGGCAGCCAGTTTCGTCCAATCGAACGACTCTCACTCTCAATGACTACAAACGGAGCTTTCTGCACCTTAAGGAGTTCGATAGCCAGCCTGTTTTCAAAAGTGGCTTGCTCTGGCTGATCGCCTAGCTTGCCAAATGCTGAGCCACGGTGATTTGCGAGCCCTTCGAGGTCGATAATCGCAACCCCTTGGGCGCGAAGACGATGGAGCACGGCGGTCTTGCCCGAACCAGTGTATCCAGAGAGCACTAACAATCTACTGCTCATGGTCAGCTCTTCGAGTTGGTCCAGTAAGAACCCCCTGAGGGCTTTGTAGCCGCCTCGCACTCGACGAACTGGAACTCCCACAGTATGGAGCCATTCTTGGGAAATTCTTGATCGCAGACCACCGCGCGCGCACAAGAGAATGGGGTTCGGGCTCTGGGTGAGAAAGGCTTGCCAGGCCTCGACTCTACGTTTTTTGATGGCTCCGGAAACCAGTGCATGACCCAGCGCAATGGCGGCCTCGGAGCCCTCTTGCTTGTAGCAGAGACCAACACGGGCGCGCTCTTCGTTGTTCATGAGGGGCAGATTTACTGCTGTAGGCAAATGTGAGCGTTCAAATTCTATTGGGGCACGGACGTCGAGGAGCGGGTGTGAAGAGCATAGGAGCTCGGCAAATGACTCTCGGTCGACAAATGAGTCTGGAGGACTGCTCATTTCAGCAGGATATAGCATGGTATTTAGCGCTTGTCATTGTTGGTCGACGGTCTGTAGTACTAGTAGGGCAAAGTGAGTAATTAACTAGGTTTGTCAGGTATGTGCGGCATCGCCGGAGTTTTTTTGTTTCGTGATCAGGGCTCGAAGATCAAGCGAGAGGAGTTGCTCGCGGCGCGCGATCGTATGCACTCTCGAGGTCCAGATGATTGCGGCTTGTGGATGTCAGACTCCACCGAGATTGCGCTGGCCCATCGTCGTCTTTCTATTCTCGATCTTTCTGAAGCTGGGCGCCAACCGATGGCCCGCGATGGGGGGCGACTGCAGATCTGCTACAACGGCGAGGTCTACAACTTTAAAGAGCTCCGCTCAGAACTGAAGGGTAAGGGGCACTCGTTTCGCAGCGATACAGATACCGAAGTGCTTTTGGCCATGTATCGAGAGTATGGACCTGAGTTTGTAGTCAAGCTGCGAGGTATGTTCGCGATTGCGATTTGGGATGACGATCGGAAAACGTTGAGCTTGGCGCGCGATCCGTTTGGGATCAAGCCACTGTATTTCAGCCTTCATGCAAATGGGATTTATTTTGCATCGCAAGTTCGGGCACTTCTCGCATTCTCAGCTATCGATCGAGAACTCGATCCGATCGGCCAATGTGGATTTTTTCTTTTGGGTTCGGTGCCAGAGCCCCACACGCTCTTCCGAGCAATACGGCAACTTGCTCCAGGGTCGGTTATGGAAGTTTCTGCTGAGCGCGGTCCAAAAATCGTCTACGAAGTAGATGTAGAACACCTGTGTGCCGATGCCTCGGTTGCACGGCAAGGAGAAGCAAGAGCGAGTGTAGATTTCAATGCGGCGCTTGAGCAAAGCGTTGCGGCGCATCTCGTCTCAGATGCACCGATTGGTTTCTTCCTTTCCGCGGGCCTTGATTCAACTGCACTCGTTTCCTGTGCCAGGAGTCTGGGGCATACTGACATTCGTACCGTTACCTTGGGATTTGACGCGCTTCGCACTACCTCTGATGACGAAACGATTTTGGCCGAGAAAACGGCGCGGCATTATGGTACGAACCATCAAACGGTCTGGGTAACTGAGGCTGACTTTACTTCACACCTTGATGATTTCTTGTCGGTGATGGACCAGCCGACGATCGATGCCTGTAATACCTATTTTGTGAGTCTTGCGGCACGGCAGGCGGGATTAAAAGTAGCACTTTCTGGTTTGGGGGCTGACGAGTTATTGGGTGGCTATCCGAGTTTCGTGGATGTGCCAAAAAGCGTAGCCCTCAATTCCTATTTGTCTTTTCTCCCTGGCGCGGCGCTTCGTCGACTCGCCAGTCACTTCATGCCTCCGAAGCACGCGAGTGTCTTGGAGTATGGAAGGAGCTACATGGGTTCGTACTTGCTGAGGCGTGGTTTGTATATGCCTTGGGAGTTGCGAGATCTGCTGTCTGAGGAGATTGTCGAATCAGGTTGGCCGATATTTGAGCAGCGTCTGCTTAGCGATGAGCGTTTGGCGCATTGGCAAACTGATTTTCAGCGAGTGTCGATTGCCGAGTTGACTTGGTACATGCGAAACCAACTACTGCGAGATACTGATTGGGCGAGTATGGCGCATTCTCTCGAAGTCCGGGTACCCTTTGTCGATAGGGAAGTTACAGCAGCAGTGTTTCGGCAGTCGATGCGTACACCATTTACCAAGCTGGATATGGTTTCCTCGCTTCGTAGGCCGGCGCTCCCAGAAGTTGTTCATCGCAAGAAAACAGGCTTCTGGGTACCGATTCGTCAGTGGTTGCGATCGATTGATCCGCAGCGAGCTGAAAAGCGCGGATTGCGTGGTTGGGCAGAAGTTGTGTACGAACGCTATCTTGAGTCTTGTGGTGTAACCCCGGAGTAGGTGATGAGAGTATTGGTATTGCTTCCAGAAGCGTTCGGTGGTCGAGGCGGTATCGCAGCCTATAATCGAGATCTCCTGACAGCTATGGCTTCAGTTCCTCGGATAGAAGAAATTGTCGTTTTGCCGCGTTCCATTCGAGGTGAAGTTGAGAGTCTTCCCTCAAAAATTGTCTATAAATCGGAAGCAGCTGGAGGCAAGCTGCGGTATTTGCAAAATGCGCTCAAAGTGATCCGAAAAGAAGCGCCATTTGATTTGGTCATATGTGGGCATGTCAATTTATTGCCGATCGCTTGTATTGCGAAACGCAAGTTTCAGGCAGAGCTGATGTTGTTCATCTATGGCATCGATGCGTGGCAACCCACAGGTCGGGTGCTACGAGATGTCGCGGTAGCGAGTGTGTCCTCAGTCGTTTCGATTAGCCAATATACGCTCGAGAAATTTAAAAGGTGGGCAGACCTTTCTGATTCAGTGCAAGAACACCTACTGCCCTGTACTGTGGATCTCGATCGATTTACCCCCGGAGAAAAAGATTCTCAACTTGCACAGAAGCTGCGTATCTCTGGGAGAAAGGTATTGCTTACCATTGCGCGACTGGCGGCTAGTGAGCGCTATAAGGGAGTGGACCAAGTTATCGAGGCTCTTCCCAAGCTCATCGCCGCAGATTCCTCGATTTGCTATGTCGTGTGCGGCGATGGAGATGATCGGTCTCGACTTGAAGAGAAGGTTAGGCTGCTCGGATTGGAAGAGAGCGTAATTTTTGCCGGATATATACCGGAGGAAGAGAAAGTAAAGTACCTGCGACTGGCAGATGTGTTTGTGATGCCTAGCTCGAAAGAGGGGTTTGGAATCGTCTTTCTTGAAGCACTTGCTTGTGGGACTCCAGTCATTGCTGGGCGAGCCGGAGGAAGCGTGGAAGCGCTTGCCGGGGGCGAGTTAGGTGAACTGGTTAATCCAAAATCTCAAACTGAATTGCTTGCGGCGATTCGAAAATTGTTCGATCAACCAGCAGTCAATCGCCAATTGTTAGAGCAATTTTCCTTTTCCGCTTTTGAGCAACGCGTGCAGGCGCTATTCACTTAAGAGGGGGAGTGCAGTCCCTAGTTCCTTGGGTTCTTAGCAACTTGTTGCCTTCACTGTTTCCTCCTCTTTCTGCCGCTAGAAGCTGTCAGCGTATGACAACAGTATTATTGCGAGGATCGCTTGTTTCCTGCGGCGAGTTCGCTGGGTCTGCCATCTAATTTTATCGTTGTGTCCGCAACACCCAGAGCGCGTTTTATCTGCCAAGTAGGCAGGCGCGTTCTTTGTCATCTACTGGTACAGAACATCACCCCGTTTTGTCCGGTATCCATGCATTCCCCAGGATATGTAGTTCTTTATCTAATTGTATTTCATTGAAGTGCCATTAGGTAAAGGATAGCCGGTCGAAGGTTATTCTTTACTCGAGTTAGCTGCGGATTTTGTCTTCGCGTTGGAGGCACGCTGCTAACGATTTTCGCTTCAGGAAGGAGGTGCACTATGTTGCGCCTAACTACCCTGGCGATCATCACTACAACCCTGTTTCTTTCCCTGTTTCTCCTGTTGGACGCTCGTGCGTCCGAACCAAGCTCAGCTCCGGCAAAGACGGGTCTGCTGAC
>CBDUGV010000261.1:0-6302 GCA_965366815.1 uncultured Bdellovibrionales bacterium
GATAAGGGTTCACCATCGAGCTTGCAGCTCAGTTTGGAGAGTAAGGCGATTGCCAAGCGGGTTGCTGGATTCGTTGCGGAATTGGGTGAGCTTGCAAAGGAATACCCAGAGACGATCGGTTTCGCCTATGCGATACATGGAGAGTTAAATAGCGCCGAGATCTATAGCTCAAGTCGCCTCTTCCAACGACAGTGGCCTCGGCTCCTTGAATCAGCAGCAGCAGAAGCGCTCTCACTATCAAAGAGTACTAAGGCTCTGACGCCTCCTCCATCAAAGGACGAGGTTGCCCGTTTTCTACGCCAAGCTGAGCAAGGCTCAATAACTGAGAATGTGGTCCATTCTGGCACCGCGATAGTCACAAGGGATGCCAAAGAGGCACATTTTCAAGAAAGTCGTCGAGGAAAGGCCGATAAACGCTGGTTGCATCGCAGTTATCTGCGGAAATAGGCGGTTTTGAGAGAATTATGTTGAACCAATGAGGGCTCCTGAGTATCCTCGATAGAAGTGATAGCAGTTCCTACTCCCTCAATAGGTATGTGTAATGGAAACTGAAAATACCGCACCGCCAAGCGCCGACGCTTCTGAGAAGAAACGAATGATTGCCTTTCTTCTCTGTTTCTTTATTGGACCTCTTGGAGTACATCGCTTTTATGTAGGTAAAGTTGGAACAGGAGTATTGCATCTCGTAACACTCGGGGTTCTTGGTCTTTGGACGTTAGTAGATCTAGTAATGATATTGCTGGGAGTTTTTACTGATTCCGAAGGCAAGAAAGTTACCGAGTGGTAATTGCCCACTTATCTGCCGGGAATTGCTGCGCTTTCGCTGAGTTCCCGGCATAGGTCACATATCCCACCTTAGCTTGAATAACAGACTCGTGATGTTGCGCCTGGAGCTGGTTCTCAGCCCAAGGGCTATACGTGAAGCTAGGAGAATGGAGAAATGCAGAACCTGCAACAGGAACAGAATCCTCAAGAGGGCCAAGCTCAAGGGGAACAGCCACAGAATCCCGCCGAGAATGTCAACGATGTATTAAAGCAATTGCAGAATCTCATCCCCCAGCGAGGTGGTGGACGGCAGGCTTGGCGAGCGCAGATGGGCCTCCAATTGGGCGAGAAACTCCTTGAGACGGCACGACAGGATTTTAAAGATAAGGGGTATGCGGCTTGGGTGAAACAAGTAGATGCCTTTGAAGCAAATCTTCCTGTCGACCGGAAACCCGGTCAAGCTTTCCCTGCGGTTGCCTTATTTCAACAACAGGGGACAGATCAATATTACTACGTGCCAATGAACGTGACCGGCGTAAACGACTTGCAGGTCAACAAACTGACTGAGCAACTCGCCGGTGTAAAACTGCGAGGATTAAAATTTAGTGTTCCAAAGGCGGATACCGCAAAAGTGGCGGAGCGCTTGGTTGCTGAGGGAGTTCTGCCAAAAGAAGCCGCTGCGACACTAAAGCCGTTGGATTTAACTGGAGTCGTTGGTAGAAAGGCACAGGCCTTTTTACAGAGCATGCTCACTTCAACTGCACCGTTGAGTGCTGTGAGTCTTACTCAGATTGATGTGTCGCAGAAGCCGGCGGAAGTACAGATTCCAGAAAAGTTTGATCGGGCGACTGAACTCACTCCTTTTGTGGGCAAGGAACAGGTGCCTTCAGTCTTAGTGGTAAAGTATACTCCGGAGGGCAGTAGCGAGGCGAAGCACTATTATTTCCGTGGCAACATCAGCGCCCAGAAGGCTGGGGAGAGAACCCTGGCATTTGCCGCACCGGCGCAAGAAGGGAAGTTAGACGCAGCGGCTCTCGAGGCGCTTGCCAAGCCTCTCGGCGTTGACGCGAGTGCGTTCGAGCCAATGCCAAAGGAGTTGCATGCAGCTGTTCAAACGTATCTCAGTCTGGGCACCCTGCCCGAGCAGGGAACATTTGAGCCGAAAGCACTGCTGACGTCTGCCTCGCTCACGACGTCTGAGGGGCCCTTTGGGCGAGGTGGGATCAACCCGGGTAGTGATCCAAGTATGCCGTCAATCGATTTGCCGACGCTCAATGAGAGCCAGATGGGTGCAGTTCAGACTGTGCTCCAGAGTCAGGAAAATGTCGGCAAAACCTTTGCTGCACTGGTGAAGTCCAAAGACGGCAGCTATCATATTCAAACGCTTAAAGTGAAAGGGGCGAGAACGTTTGAAACGAACGCTCCTGCTCCAAATGACAAGCAACTTGCTGCCCTGAAGCAAGACAAGCTCGGCAATATCGGGAGTGAAACTACCGTCAGTAATCCGTTCTATCGTGTTGCCGGGTCATCGATACAGATTGGTCAGTCCGATCAGACGTTTCAGATTGTCGACATCGTTGATGAAAGCGGAGCGCGGATCTATCAGAGGCAAGCAGATACTCCGAGCACGCCTGATTCTGAGCCGAAGCCAACGACACCGCAATCAGAGCCAGAGAAGCTCGAGCTTGATGCATTGCCTGCCAATGAGGTGAGTACCATCGGAGGCGTTCTTTCGAGCAGTGCTGGCAAGTCCTTTACCGCTTTGTTGAGAGATTCCAAAGGCGGCTATGTGATACAAAGCTTGAAAGTGCAGAGTGGTCGAGTAATGTACAAGACCGCACCAGCACCGACTGAGGCCCAGATAACTGCTTTGGGTGGTGATGCACTGAAAGACGTGCCAACCAGCACCCAGCTCAGCAATGGCTTCTTCAGAGTCAATGGTGCAAAGCTGCAATTGGGTACAGCGAATAATTCTTATGAAGTGATCGGAATTGTTGATGCTGATGCGAAGCCATTATCTGGCAAATAGCCCACAGGTCGGTTTAGAATCGATTGCAGTTTAGAATCGATTGAAAAAGCTTTAAGTCGATTGAGTTCGGGGCGGATCGAGTTTTCGGTCTACTGACCCAGCCTCAGTAGTCCCGAGCAGAAAACTTGGGTTTTCCACGACCGATTTGCACCGTTTCTCGATATTGTCCGAAAAATAGATAGCGTGCTATTTTTTTTGAGGCAGTCGATGGAGCTCAGTATTCCCCCTTTTATTGCAGAAACTATTCCGACCCCGATGCCGGCTGGCGAGTTGGAGCGTATTGCTGCAAATACGTTTAGCGCGCAGCCTTGGCGTGAGCAGATTGCTCAAGCAGCACTTAGAAACGCTGGTTTTGGCGATTCGAACCGGGGGTTTTTGGCCTGGAGTAGACTTGGATTTGTCAATCTGCGAAATACCAACCTCACTTCCGAACAGAACATGCGCCTGGCGAGACTGAGCCTCCAGCTTGGTTTGCCAGTGGAGAAGCTTCCGTCGGGAACCGATCGAGCATTTGCTGAGGGGCAACAGAGGTGGATCGAAGAGTTCTTGAATACGGCCGAGCGACAAGTCACTGAGTTTCAGAGCGGTGTTCGAGATAGCATTGACTTGAGAGAAGGTAAGTTGCGATTTGGTTTGAAGCTCGATGAGAATCTCGGGGTGGTGCTCAACTATTACTACAAAAAGCGATCAGGCATTAAGCGACTCGGTCGGCGAATTGCTCGTGAGTGGGGTGAGTTGAGCCAGAATCTGACGGGGCGTCGCCTGCTTAGTAGTTTGAGAAAGCGAAGCTCGATTCTCGAATCGACGCTCCGTAAAAGCGGTTACGATACTCTGCTCGAGATGGATCCATTGTATCGTGGAGCTGCGGCGACTGCGGCCTACGGGAGAGGGGAAATTTCACTGCGAGATTTTAGTCGAGTCTACGCCAATAGCTATGCGACCGTTGCATCAATTACGCCAAGTCCGACCGGACTGACTGGGCTGTTAAAAAATCTTCAAATATTCGTAGCGAAGAGTATCGCTGAAGGGAAAGTGGATAGAGGACAGGGTGTTGCAACACTACTTTCTTTGAAAAATCTATAGCATGTGGCGCGATGTAGTTGAGAAATCGCGATCATCCCAGGCGATCATCCCAGGCGATCCGACCAGTCGAGCTATGATATCCAAGATTGCGCATGGGTGAGCCGGTGAACGGATCGATCTTTGCCAAGCGCCTCAAACATCAAGAAAAGGGGAATACCACCTCGCGTACCAGTCAGTGCCAGCCGCAGTGGTTGTCCCAGTTTTCCGAAAGAAAGCTCGTGAGCTTGTAATACCTGCTCAAAGGCTTTCTCAACCCGCTCGGCAGTAAAATCGTTGAGCTTGCTCAAGGTAGCGATTAGCTCGCTCCAGGCTGGAGCAAGAGATTCTTTAAAAAATTTGCTGCGGTCCTTTTCGTCAATCGAGATGTCTTCTGCGAGAAAAAGCCAACTCAAACCTTCAGCGATCTCCACGAGCGTCTTACTGCGCTCACAGAGCGCCTCGATCAACTTATGGGCGATCGGATCTTTCAATGTCACGGTCGCAACTTCTGCATCGATATCTAAGAGCTCGCTGACGTACGTCGCCACCACGGTTGCGAGATCCGCGGTTGGCAATTTCTTTAAATGTTCAGAGCTGACCCAGCGAAGTTTTTCCACGTCGAACACTGAGGGACTTTTCCCTACGCCCTCGAGTGAGAACGCTTGCTCCAATTCCTTGCGAGTGAAGATTTCTTGGTCACCAGCGCTCCAGCCGAGACGGGCGAGATAGTTTATAAAGGCATCCGGGAGATAGCCGTCCTTTCGGTATTCAAACACTGAGGTAGCGCCGTGACGCTTTGAGAGTTTTTTCTTGTCTGGCCCTAGGATAAGCGGAAAGTGGGCGAATATCGGGGGAGTTGCTCCTATCGCTTTATAGACACAGAGCTGCTTGGGAGTGTTTGCCACATGCTCGTTTCCGCGAAGCACATGAGTAATCTCCATCTCGATATCATCAATTGCGTTTACAAAATTATAGGTCGGGGTGCCATCGCTTCGAACGATAATAAAATCATCGAGTTCTTCGGCCGGGGTGCGAATCTCTCCCAGTATTCCGTCTTGAAACACAATATCCCCATCTTCTTGCATTCGAATGCGAATGGCATACGGCTTCTCCTGTGTGCCGTTGGGCAAATCTACCTCGGCTGCACCTTTCTCCGCTGGTCGGCAACGCCCGTCATAACGAGGTTTCTTTCCTTCGGCTCTTTGACTCTCGCGCATTTGATCTAACTCATCAGCTGTCGCGTAACATGGATAGGCGTCACCGGATGCGAGGAGTTGTCTGGCATATTTTTGATATGTCTCGGTGCGCTTGCTTTGGAAATAAAGTTCGTCTTCATCGGGACTCAATCCGAGCCAGGACAATCCTTGAAGAATGGCTTCTAAGGCCCCTTCGGTTGAGCGCTCACGATCGCTGTCTTCGACTCTCAAGACGTAGCTCCCACCGGTGCTGCGGGCGAATAAATAGTTGAAGAGAGCTGTGCGAGCGCCACCGACGTGCAACATCCCAGTTGGACTTGGGGCAAATCGGCAACGAGTCTTTTTCTGTTCTGACATTGGCTAGTCCATTTTAATGAAAACGACCACGCCTCATACCGCGGAGAACTGCTGAAGGCAATTATAAACACACATTGGTTTTATGGGAATTGAGGTATTCAGTTGACTCGTTTGGAGCTTTGGTGCAATTTGCTATAAGTCACTTGAAGTAATTACCGATTCGACGTTACTATCTGACAACGTTGTCTCAGTGGAACTTTCTTTGGCAAAGCCGATTCTTTATTTTGTTCAATTTTAGGAAGTAGGGAAGTAGTAATCGTGACAGATGTGATTGACGAGGGTCCGGTCGCACAAGGACACGCATCAGGTGAACTTGTAGCAGATGCCGAGGGGGGATCTCTCAGTGGTACTTCAGGCAGCGATATTCTCGGAACCGATATGCTTATCGGAGATGAGGATAAAGTTGTCAGCGCGAGAGGAACTGAAGATGGGTTGGTGTTGCGGATAGATGGTGGCGCCGAGTGGCCAAAAATTCTTGCCGATCTAGAGTCATTTCTGGGTGGTCGACGAAAGTTTTTCGACGGCGGGGAAGTTTCGATTGAATGGCTAGAGCGCTTGCCATCGCGTGAGCAATGTAGCGAACTCGAAGAACTGTTGAAGTCGCAGTATGGTTTGACTGTGGTGACACGCCGCAAAAGGCCCCCACACAGTCAGAATTCGAATGCCTCACAGAATGTAAAAGCTGGGCAGGGCAGTGAAGGTGTTGCTGCCGACTCAGCAATGAAAGGACCTCAGGAGAAAGCGAGCGAG
This sequence comes from uncultured Bdellovibrionales bacterium, assembly GCA_965366815.1. Taxonomy (GTDB): domain Bacteria; phylum Bdellovibrionota_C; class UBA2361; order SZUA-149; family SZUA-149; genus CBDUGV01. Next base: position 6,160 of record CBDUGV010000261.1, read on the forward strand.
CGTTCTGGTGGAATTGCGATTCCATTGTTCGATGAGCGCATCTCGAGTGCTTCCATCTTGGGAAGTGGGGTTGATGATGTTGGCTCAGAAGATATGAGTCTTGTTGAACGGATAGAACAGTTGGCAGCAGGACGTGACGGCGA
>CBDUGV010000262.1:0-6281 GCA_965366815.1 uncultured Bdellovibrionales bacterium
AAAGGTCCCATTACGTCCGCTCAAGGCTACTTAGAATCACTTGCCGAAAACTCGTCGCTTACTGAAAATGAACGTCAACGGCGCTATAGTATCGCGCTACAAAACCTCGTCTCGCTCTCAAAGCTTGTATCCGATTTACTCGACCTCTCAAAACTGGAGGTCAAAGCGGTAGAGCCCGACCGAAGTGACTTTAACCACCTCGATTTGGTAACTGAGGAGATATTGCCTAGATTCGAGCCAATCGCAGCTCAGTCGGGAGTTCGGCTCAGGGCGGAGTACACCGAACCGCTCAGCCTCGTATATGCGGATATGAGAATGATCGAGCGCGTTCTCGCCAACCTCGTGCAGAATGCTATTTCCTACAATGAGTCTGGTGGAGAAGTCGTAGTCTCACTAGAAGAGCGCAACGCTCGGATCACAATAGCGGTTCAAGACGACGGCCCAGGGATGGAGCCGGGGGATCTCAATCGAGTCTTTGAAAGCTTCTATCGAGCAGACAAATCACGGAAAAAATACGCAGGGAGCGGATTGGGATTGGCAATTGTCAAAGAAATTCTATCAGCTCATGGAGAAACTATTGAAGTGGAGAGCACGGTCGGTACGGGCACAGTATTTCGATTCGCGCTCCCACTCGCTCAAATTAAATCGAAGAGGTAGATATGGCGGGAACAGCACTACTCATTGAAGACGATGATCATATTGTAGAACTCCTAAAAGAGCCTTTGGCTGAGCTTGGAGTCGAGATCGCGCATGCTGCGGATGGAAAAACAGGTCTTGAACGGGCGCTTAGCGAAAAGTTTAGCTTTATTCTCCTTGACCTCATGCTTCCCGAAGTGGAGGGGGCTGAGATCTGCAAGCAAATTCGCCAACAAGATAATGGAGTTCCAATAATTGTCTTGAGTGCGATCACTGACGAGTTGAACACCGCGCTCCTCTTAGAACTGGGGGCTGACGATTATATCGCAAAGCCATTTCGCAAGCTCGAACTCAAAGCTCGGATAAAGTCAGTCTTGCGGCGCGTCAACCCGCCAACAGAATCCTCAGAACAGATTGAGATTGGCGAACTAAAGATAGACAACACCCGAAGAATTGTGACGATTTCAGATAAGGTGGTCGAACTCACTGCACGAGAGTTTGATTTGCTGACCCTACTGGCCTCACATCCCGGTCGACCCTTTACCCGAGATCAGTTGAATGAGCATTTGTATGGCTACGAAGCTGGAGTGTATGATCATAGCATCAGCTGTCATGTGAATCGCATTCGAAGCAAAATAGAGCCGGACACTCAGAAGCCAACGTATCTTCTAACGAAACGCGGCGTCGGATACTATTTTACGAGTTCACTCTCGCAGTAGTTTCGCTTTCATATCGCTTTCGTCTATCTACACACATTTTCGACGGCCCTCCCCGTACAACATTAGTTGTGCAGAACAGTGAACCAAGCGCAAAAGTGGAGGACGTATGCGAAATCAAGATGGAACAGAGCGGGCAAGAGCACAAGACCAGTCCGGTTCACAAGACCAGTCAGGGCATCAGAGTCACTTGAACTTGGACTTGGAGAAACTCAGAGAAGTTCTTAGGCAACGAGTGGTGCTACCACCTCACAAACAGTCTCAATTAGAGATTGCACAATCTGCTTCGGCAGGAATCAACCAAGACTTGCTCGAAGAACTTCTTTCGAGCAGCAACCCCGATGTGCAAATCGCGATACTGAGAAATCAGCACATACGAATCGAACCTAGCCAGTTTGAATCGCTCTTAGAAGACGAGAATCCGATGGTTCGAGTTGCTGCAATCAATCGACCGGAGATTACTCCTTCGTTAGTGTCTGCAACACTCGATCGGGAAGAAAATCCTGAGGTAGTAAAGCTAATGCTCTATGCCGATACGATTCCTGAGTCGATTTTGACCGATTTCTCCTTGATCGATGAATATCAATCCGTAGTCGCGGCAAATAGCAACCTTCCCACAGAGGTCGCACTAGAATTGTTTTCCAAAAATGATCCTCTGTTGGATCGCTGCATCTTTCGATCAACGGAGGATCCCGAAGTCGCGCGAGTCTTGCTGGATCACATTGAACGAGTGAAATCGCGGTATCTCATCACACCCGACAAAGACGAACTGTCTACTTCATTACAACTTCATGCTCTGCCACAAGGACTATGCTTTATTCAGCGCTCAACCTTTGAACGGCTCAAAACTCGTCTCGAGAATCTCCAAGCAAACGAGAATAGTGACCGATAACGTCTAATACGGTGGCGTTGGCTGAGCTGGCGCTGTTTTCTTTGATGGTCGAGGTCTATTGCTTGGAGAGTTGGCAAGTCGCTGAACTTCCCTATTGCTCATTTGCTTCTCCTCGACAACTGTTCTGGTCTGATCCTTAGAGGAATCATTTTCCTTCTGCGATTTGGCTTCAAGCTTGGCACGAGCCTTGGCAACCTCAGCCTTACATTCTTCGAGAGTACTGGAAGCATTGAAGCAGACTCGCTCGGCATCACTTGTAGAGACTGCCGCCCCACCACCTCGTTTCGCCTTTCGTGCCTGACTGAGAAAATCGTTGATCGTTCGACTCTTCTCCAGACCTTGATCTGCCTTTACAACTTTCTCTTCGCTTGCAGCTTCTTCTGTTGCGACATCCTCAGCATAAGCTGAGCCATGCACAAACAATGCCGCAAACAAACTGACTGCAATTATACATTTTGAATAACGAGACATAATGCCTCCTACATGCAAGGTGCGTAATTGATACATCTACTTTTTAAATCGGCGCTTACAACTATTCAAATTGAGAACTATGATTTCAACCAGTAGAAACCAGAAACGAGCAAAGCAGCAAGTATTCCAACAAACAATGCCCACAGGTTCTGTCATCAATTAGCTGCGCTATTTCGAAATTACCCCAGACCTTCATATTGCTACAGCAGCGAAACCGTTTCGTTCGCTGACGCCACTGGCGCGATGCGCTATTGCTAAACCCTGAAGACTATCCTAAATCGTTCTAACGATTCATAAGCATCAACAACATGGTATGAAAATCGAAGCTAGCACAGGGCCCCAAGGCGTAAAAGTGAAAGCCGATCGACATCCGCTCGTTCGACTCCTCTGCTACGCGAGTCGTCATCGCCTACAGATGATCCTTGGCGTGCTCAGCTCAATAGTCAACAAGATCTTTGACTTGGCCCCTCCGCTATTGATTGGCATGGCGGTCGATGTGGTGGTTGCCAAAGAAAATTCCTTCCTTGCAAAGTTCGGGGTTGAGGATACCCTTCTGCAATTGTGGCTACTCGCTGGCATCACTCTATTGATTTGGGGATTTGAATCGCTTTTCGATTACATTGCTGACGTCCTTTGGCGAAACCTTGCGCAAGCTCTGCAACACGAACTTCGACTCGATGCCTATTCGCACCTTCAGACACTCGAACTCGCCTACTTTGAAGATAGAAGTAGCGGAGAGCTGATGTCGGTTCTCAATGACGACGTGAACCAGCTCGAACGATTTCTCGACTCTGGAGCCCACGACATTATTATTTTGCTCACTACCATTGTCGTGGCTGGTTCGATTTTCTTTTGGTTTGTCCCTGGCCTCGCCTGGATGGCGATCCTCCCCATGCCATTCATTGCCTGGGGCTCACTTTGGTTTCAAAAACGCATTGCACCGAGATACGCCGCTGTTCGAGATCAGGCCGGGCTGATGAATGGGCGCCTCGGCAATAGCATAAATGGCATTGCAACTATAAAAAGTTTCACGACCGAGCAACATGAACTCCAGCGACTGACAGAGTTTAGTAGTCTGTACCGCGAGCGCAACATAACGGCGATACGCTTGAGTGCCGCCTTTGTTCCACTGATTCGAATGATAATCGTCATCGGATTTGCAGCGATTCTGGTCTACGCTGGACAGCAGGCAGTGAATGGAGATCTCAGTGTCGGTGTCTACAGTATCCTCGTATTTATGACTCAGCGGCTCCTCTGGCCACTCACAACCCTTGGCACCACACTCGATCTCTACCAACGGGCTATGGCGTCTACTAGTCGGATTTTTGACGTGCTTGAAACCCCTCCGGCCATCGTGGGTGGGGGTGTTTTGGTCGACCGAAAAGACATTCGAGGAGAAGTTCGATTCGAAAAGGTAAGTTTCTCCTACAATGGGCGAGAGACTATTTTCAACGAGCTGAGTTTTCTAGTCGAAGCTGGACAAAGTATCGGCATCGTCGGCTCAACGGGTTCGGGGAAAAGCACTTTGGTAAAGTTGCTACTTCGCCTCTATGACCCTGACGAAGGAAGAATTCTTCTAGATTCTCATGACACGAAAACCTTGTCTCTCCCTAGCCTCCGCCGGGCAATCGCCCTAGTAAGTCAAGATGTATTCTTGATTGATGGAACGGTCCGAGAGAACATTACCTACGGCAGTTTCGACGCAAGTGATGAAGAAATTGCAGCAGCGGCGTCAATTGCCGAAATTTCCGATTTCATCGAAAGTCTACCGCAAGGATATGAAACCATTGTCGGTGAACGTGGACAGAAACTCTCTGGTGGCCAGCGCCAGCGTATCTCAATTGCTCGTGCGGTTCTTAAAGACGCACCGATTTTGGTACTCGACGAAGCCACCTCTTCGGTTGATAACGAAACCGAAGCAGCAATTCAGAGAGCAATCGAGCGCCTTTCTCATCAGCGAACAATGATTGTTATCGCCCATAGACTTTCTACCGTCCGCAATTGCAATGAAATTTTGGTGTTCGATCGAGGGGACCTCGCCGAACGCGGATCACACGAAGAGTTGCTTACCAGAGCAGGAATCTATTCTACTCTTTGGCATGTCCAAAGCGGACAGGCTCTTAGGCCGAATCGAGTCTCTGCTTAAGCCTATAAGACCCTGTTTTTTCAGTTAGTTAGATTGCCCCTTGTGCCGCCCTACCACAGTGCTATATATCGCATAGGCTTATTTTACCCTAGATTAACGCATTTCACCTGTTCTCAAGCGATTCTCATGAAAGACGCTCATTCAGGTGCGGGAGAAAGTTGTGAATATTAAAAACTCGATTACCAGAGGAATATACCTCGGGGTGTCGTTACTCTTTACAGCAAGTACAGCGTTTGCAGTACCGACCCTATACTGTGTTGATGGTCCGGGCGGCAATAACACCCAGTCTATCGACCTCGTGACAACCGGTTGTATCTCCGGAACTTCTAACAGCTATCCGAACGGCGGAGACGGAGAATACAGTAACGCTGGTGGAGGGGATCCTGAGGCGAAAGTGGAGGCAGCGATTTTTGACGCAACCAATACCGTTGTCGATATATCGCTTTATGGAAAGAGTGACGTTAATCCGACTCTGTTCACCTTCAACGTTGCTGACCCTTCAACCGTGTTTAACGGAACGTGGTCAGTGAAGGACGGAACTCTTATTTCCTATATCACCGTAAAAGCGGCCAACTCGTTTGCCTTGTATGAATTGGCAAGTCCAGCCTCGAGCGGAGTTTTTGATTCTATCGGCATTCTCAACAACCCGGGAAATCAGCCGACTGTGTCACATATCAGCTTTTGGACTGCCGCTCACACGAGCGTGCCAGAGCCGGCAACTGCTGGACTACTACTTGCTGGTCTCCTAGGTTTTGGAGCCCGAGTCCGCAAAAAAGTATAGTTCACAAAACATTTGCATGCGGCGCGGCAAGTACGCTTGGCATTCTATGCATATCATAGAGAAAGGCCTAGCTTTAGCCGACTCCCACAGCGACCTTGGCGCGCCGCGTTGCTCAACTCCCCCCTCTCACCTCCCTTTCTCATTCGCGAAGTAGACAAACCTCCGGGCGTTCGCTAGCAGTGGTAGCCTAGCAGTTCTTTTATCTATTTGATTTTAGTAGGGAGTTTACTCGTGCATAGAATATCACAACACAGAAACCCAGCCGTATTGGGCTTGCTGATTTGGGCGCTTTCAACTGTGTCGACCGCAGTTGCTGCAGAGTTGCCAAGCCACGCGGTGGTTCAAAAAGCGCTGAAGGAAGTGGTTGCAGAGAAGAACGGGGGGTTCGCGCTTAACATGTGGGCCACTATTGTCGATCGTGACGGGGTTGTGAAGACAGTAGTGTTTTCTGGAAACGATCGCGGCGATCAATGGCCAGGAAGCCGGGTCATTTCAGCTCAAAAAGCGAACACGGCAAACGCTTTTAGCCTGCCGGGCTTATCGCTCTCGACTGCGAATCTGTACTCTGCCGTGCAACCTGGTGGCAGTCTCTATGGCCTGCAGCATAGCAACCCTGTCGATACCGAGGTTGCCTATGGT
>CBDUGV010000263.1:0-6165 GCA_965366815.1 uncultured Bdellovibrionales bacterium
GGTGGCATCTCCCAACTCGACAAATTTTTCAAGATTATTATCGCAGACTAAAGTGAATGCTTCTTCCAGTGGTACTCCAAAAGTTTCTGCATTCCAATACATGGTGTAGGCAACGTCGGCGAGACCATCGACCATCTCCAACTGACTTACTGGACGATCGCTGGTTCTATATTGCAGTTTGTCGGGCTCGGTAATTGGCGTACCGTCTACCTCTGGAATAACGCCGAGTCCGTCAATCACGTACTCCAACACTTCTGAGAGGAGGAGTTGCGCACCGAGACGCCGCTGCTCAGCGGAGCCCTCATTCAGGGATTCGGCAAGCTCCTGACCAGCTAATGTAATGAATGTCCGTATCTTGTCACCCGTCATAGTTGAAATTTCTCTTGAGTTTTCTGGACCTTAATGGAATCGTGGCTTGGGGCACATATTCCCCGCCATCTGGAATAACGTAACATGATGAATGCTAAAGCCATAAATCGACGAGAAGCTCTACGCAAGGTGCTTTTATTGAGCAGTGCCGCATTGCTGCCGACGGCATGCACGAGGCATCGGTATGTTCGACCTTCCACCGAGTTGGATCTTGGTCCAGTCAAAGAATTACTTTACGCAACAGTACATATTAGAGAACGCGCGGTGTTGCTCAATCGAGATATCGACGGTTGGAACGCTTTGAGCACCCGTTGTACCTATCGAGGCTGCGACCTGACATATCAACGTCCGGTTCTTTTATGTCCTTGCTGTCGCACTCGCTACTCTCTGAGCGGTCGGCCACACAAGGGCTGGCCAGCGACGGAGCCGCTTCCGTGGATGGAAATCTACTATCGGGACGGACATCTCTACGCGAATCCAGCCAAGCTCCGCCCTGAAAATTGGCGATTCACCACTCCGGAGATCGAAGAAGCAATTCGCGAACTCCGTCGGCGTGTAAAAGAAGAAGGACTCACAGACGAGCTGAAAATTCCCGATGTCCTGATGGGCGAGGGTGATGGCGAGGTTGGAAGCCAGTTTCTAGAAGACAATCCGAACCTACTCCACGACCTAGAAATGATTCGCTAGCGGTGAGTGAAGTGCGCGTGGAGCAACGTCTCTGTCGCAGAACTCAACTTCCTAGTCAGTGGGCGACATTTGTCCACTCGTATAGCGACCCCAGTAGTCTCGGAGTTTTTCTAGCACTTTGGGTGCGAGGAATACACTTCCGATAATGTTGGGAAATGCCATGCTGAGAATCATCGCGTCGGAGAAATCTAAGACATCAGAGAGTGTTTGGACGGCACCGACCACGATGAAGAGGACGAAGACGATCCTGAAAATAACAACTGATTTGTGTCCTACCCCTTCACCGAAATGATCGAGTAGGTATATCCAACCACGTTCTCCGTAGTAGCACCAAGAAATCATCGTCGAGTAGGCAAACAAAGTCACACAGACCGTGAGTACGTAAGGAAACCAAGGAATGGATGTGGCGAAGGCGGCAGAAGTGAGGGCAACACCCTTCAGGCTACCGAGTTCCGCAGCTTGGGCAGCTACTTCAGGGTTATTCCAAACACCAGTTATGATTACAACCAAGGCTGTCATATTGCAGACGATGATCGTATCGATGACTGGGCCAACCATTGCAACCAGTCCTTCTCGAACTGGCTCGTCGGTTTTGGCTGCGGCATGAGCTATTGCTGCTGACCCCAGGCCACCTTCATTAGAGAATACCGCACGCTGTACTCCGACCACCAGCACTCCAAAGAAACCGCCAAAAAAAGCGTTGTTCGCAAATGCCATATGAAACATTAGGGCGAATGTTCCAGGGATTTCGCTGAAGTTCGAGAGAATTATGAACAGAGATGCGACGACATAGATCCCACACATGGCGGGGACAATACGTGAGGTGGCTGCACCGATACGTTTAATTCCACCAAGTATGACTAGGCCGACTGATACGGCGAGGACTATTCCAATCGGCCAACGGGAGCCGTTCTCAAGGCCAAAGGTAGTTATGATCGCAGCAGCCGTTTGATTGGCTTGAAACATGTTGCCGCCGCCAATCGCTCCGCCCATTACAAAGATTGCATAGACGATTGCCAGCATCTTGCCCAAATAGCCGGCTACCGGGCCAAATTGCCGCCAACCAATATCCAGGTAATACATAGGCCCGCCAGATATCGAACCATCGCTATGCACTTTGCGGTACATTTGTGCCAACGTGCAGCTACTAAACTTCGCGCACATTGCAAACACCGCAATCAAGCTCATCCAAACCACTGCTCCAGGTCCGCCGAGTTGGATGGCGACTGCAACTCCGGCGATGTTACCCAGACCTACAGTGGCGGATAGTGCGCTTGTGAGGGCGCGAAAGTGCGAAATCTCTCCTTGATCTTCGGGGCGATCGAATCTTCCACGAATGACGTCTATCGCATGTTTGAATGCCCGGACATTGATCCAGCGAAACCAGAACGTAAAGAACAAGCCGCCAAGCATCAGGAAGACAATCAGGAAGGGGAGACCGACAGTTTTCTTTTTTTGTCGGCCTGTTGCTTCATCAATGACCGCTGAGCCGTCGCGATCGACTTCGTCAACTTGAATGTTCCCCCATGCAACATCAAAAAACAGGGTGCCAAAGATAATCCCGTTGAATTTCTTCAACCAAGATTTGTCTTCCTCTTCTTCTTCTTCTTGAGGTTCGACAGGGGCTGCCAGCGTACTCGGTGATGCGGCAGGCGTAGCGCTGGGGACCAATGCACCCGGGTCTGGGTCTAAGGATTCAACCGGATTGAGCACCTCCGGAGTTTCGATTTCTGATGAATTATCTTGTGCGCTGGCGAGACTCGAAACACACAATAAAAATGCGACAGAGAGCGAAAGCCAAAATTTCATCAAGATCTCCCCTTAGCTTTTTAAACAGTTCCAAGCAGCGTACTGTAAGATAAGGGAAAGTGCCAGATAGACCTGGGGCTCAGCCGTTATCGTCGGCCGAACGACAGATATTTCCGCTCTACAACATGTGGGAAATACCGTACTCTAGCCCGGTATCTAGGCCCATTGGGCTTGATAGCAGTCCTAGGGGGTAATCGCAGCGCTGGCAATTGAGTTCTTGGCAATCACCTAGAAAGGCCGGATCGCTGGCCTCTAATTGTTGGCAAGAGCCACATTCAGGACAGCTGAGTGTGTCCCGCTCTCCAGAGTCAAAGAACTGCACAAGTAAGCGATTGAAAATCTTATACGCACGCACATTAACCATCGATCCCAAGCTCCAAATGGTATTGGTAATTTACCCCTACCGAGAAGCTAGCAAGAATCGATTAATTGGCGAAATTAATTGTGTAAATCAATTTAATAGGTTTTACAAATACAGTTGAGCTGTTGTCCTCAGCTCGCGGCTAAGGCTTCTGCGGTACTCTGCATCGTTGCAGGGTCTGAAATCTCGTAGCGGGGCACAGATGCAGCTATTCGCTTTTGCAATTTGGTTAAAACTGAACCGCTGCCAAATTCTACCGTGCAGCAAATGTCTTGTTCCTTGATCATGTTGAGCATGGATTCGGTCCAGCGGACACTTCCGGTCACTTGTTGTTTGAGCAACTGCTTTGCTGTCTCTCCGGTTGTCGTCGCGGTCGCTGTTACATTTGAATAGACGGGAAACCTTGGATCGGCAAAAGTAATAGCATCTAAATCGCGGGCAAGATTGTCGGCAGCGCTTTGCATCAAGCTACAATGAAAGGGCGCACTTACGTTGAGTGGGATGGCTTTCACCCCCTGCTCTTTTAGATGCGCTGCGAATTGATCAATGCTGGCAGAGTCTCCTGCAACGACGGTTTGTCCCGGAGAGTTCAGGTTCGCAATTTCTGTGCGATTTTCTTCCAAAGAAGAAATAGCCTGCTTGATTTCCTCCTCACTTGGCCCGAGCACCGCGAGCATTTTCCCAGCTCCGGCCGGTACGGCCTCTTGCATGTATCGACCCCGTTTGTGCACGAGCGACACAGCGTCAACAAACGACAGGCTGCCAGCAGCAACAAGGGCGGTGTATTCTCCAAGACTATGCCCGGCGGCAGCGGCGAGTGGGATATCAGCTAGCGCAAACGCGACATAGCTCACAGCGAGAATTGCCGGTTGAGCGTTCTGGGTTAGGGTCAGCTCCTCCAAGGGACCCTCGAGGCAAAGCTTAGAGAGCGAGAAGCCAAGTGCCTCATCTGCTTGAGCAAACAACTCTTGTGCCCGTTCGTTACTAGCTAGAAACTCATGTCCCATCCCAACGGATTGGGAGCCTTGGCCTGGGAATAATCCTGCAACACCCTGCATTTGCTTACTTTTCCTCTCTAAATCTACATTTACGGCGATCCGAGCCAGTTAACACCAGCTACCTAGTTTTTTCAACAAGTTACCGCAGTTTTAGTCTGAATTCTTCAGTATTTAACTGCGCTTGCCGATACAGTTAATGGCAGCTTCTCGCTGGAGAGAGCGAGTACTATTGGTAGGGGAGAATGTTCCACACAACAGGTCCACAAACGACAACCGGTAGACGGAATCGGCAAGATACGCCGACGATTTTGATCGTCGATGACTGTTCTCAAGTTCTCGATTCCCTCCGTTTAATTCTCGAGCAAAATGACTATTCTGTGGCGGCGGCAAGTAGTGCAATCGAGGCCCTGAAGATGGTTGCGGTTGAACCTCCCGATCTCATTTTGTCTGATTGGATGATGCCGGATAGAGACGGACTCTATCTCCACAATGAAGTACGGCAAAATCCAGTATTGAGTGAAGTGCCTTTCGTCTTCCTCACTGCTCTGTCCTCCGATGAGAAACTAGTTCAGGCAAAGTCTTTAGGGTGTGACGACTATATTACGAAGCCATTCGATCCCGATCATTTGCTGGCAACTGTTGCTGGAAAAATCGAAGTCGCAAAGCGACGTCGGAAGTATGCACTCACCAGTCTTCAAGCTCATTATCGAAGAATTATCCATACACTCTCTCACGAGTTTCGCACTCCGCTTGTCTCAATTAACACCGGAGCGGAGGTGTTGCGCGACCAGTTGAGCGCTCTCGGGCCTGATCAAGTCGATTGTTTACTAGACTCGATTCAACGAGGGGGACAGCGACTTGAGCGCTTAGTTGAAGATTTCATGCTTCTGCAACAAATCGATTTGGGGTTTGCGGCACAAGTTTCTGAACAATATCGCAATCGTCTACCGCTCTTCTCTCTTGTTGAGTCCGCGGTGGAAGGTTTTGTCGATCGTTTGCCGGAGAACTCTTCTCCACCCAAAGTGCGAGTGCATCATCGCCTCGGTGAACTAGAGCAGCCCGGCTTAGTGGATGTGTATGATGTTCAGGTGAGTGAAGTACTTCAGCGACTGCTCTGCAACGCGTATAAATTCGGAGGCCATGGGAACACTATTGAAGTTCGTGTTGAGTACTCCGGTAGTTATGCCGAAACAGTAATTCGTGATCATGGCCCTGGATTCTCTTCAGAGAAAAATATGAACGGTTCGTTTGAACTGTTCAGACAAATAGATCGAGACAAAATGGAACAACAAGGCTGTGGTATTGGACTCTCAATTGCGAGATTCCTCGCTGAACTCAATGGGGTTGATCTGCGTTTTGCCGCGCCCGTTCAGGGTCCTGGAGTTGAAGCGCATCTTACGTTTCAATTGTACTAAGCTCGCTCCCCGTACTACCGCTACGAGAGTCGGCCATCCTTATACTGATAGATCTTTTCTTGTATCGATCGAACTGCACCGTCTGGGTCGATCGTTAGTGTTCCCGAAAGGCCTTGGTATTTCTCGACTCGCAGCAAAGCCTTACGAACTTTCTCTACGGTAATAGTACCATCCGGTTCAATGGATTGCCTTATCGCTTCGAGAAGTAGTTTCGTTGCATCATAGCTTGGTGTTGTGGCGAGGTCGAGAATCGGCGGGCGACCAGTTTTCTCTTTGAATAGACTGTGAAAGCGTTCGAGTTGCGGACTTTCTGGCGCTTCCCAGTAAGCTACCAATGCGCCTTCTGCTGCTTCCCCCGCCAATTGCTGATAGCCTGGACTCGTAATCGTGCCGACTGTGTAGAACTGGGCGCTACAGCCGATGTGTCGAGCTTGAGCCATCGCCAAGCCCATCGAATCGTGACCGAGGAACACGAGGGCATCGACGCCTTGGGCGAGGTCACGGTGCGGATTTCAGCCAACGGCGA
>CBDUGV010000264.1:0-6136 GCA_965366815.1 uncultured Bdellovibrionales bacterium
TAGGCATGCCGAATTTCCTCTCCTACCTAGTCCTGCTCAGCAGTGTCTGCGCTTCACTGACTATCGGCGAAGGTATTGTTCGCCTTTCAATGTCGTATGACGCCAATGTGAGCTATCTTTCCATAGCTGGAACCGAGCAACAGCCGCCGCTCTATGCCAACCTCGATCAGTTCCTACAGAGCAAGAAGGCCCATCTTATTCCCTATAGAAAATGGCTCAACTACTGGAATAATTCACTTGGATTCAACGACCGCGAGTTTCGGTTTTACAAGCCCAAGAGAACGAAACGCATTATGGCGCTGGGCGACTCCTTCGCCTATGGATTGGTCCCCTACCCCGATAATGTTCTTACGCGCGTCGAAGAACAGCTCCTAAAAAAGTGTCCTAGTGAGAAAATTGAATTGTACAACTTTGGAATTGCCGCGACTGGTGTCTGGGATTATCGAATGCTCTATGAGCTTTCGAAGAATCACTACAAAGAGGACGTGGTCTTAGCTCATATCTATCTTGGTAACGACCCTCCTGACGTGTTCAATAATTGGATCGATGTTCCAAGAAGGAGCGCTGCAAAACAACGAATACGACTTTTCGTACTGACGTTCTTGAGAAACAGTCTCCAACTGTTATCCAGTGTTGAACGCCCTCAGGAATTGTTTCTAGCTGGAGACCAACATAAGGACGAAGCCGGGGAAATTCCTCATGCCGCTCAACCGATTCCCGGGACTCCACGAATTACCGATTCGGATCAACCACTAATCGGTCCCGCCTACACAGCTGATGCCTTTGACCAAGTTCTCTCGCTTGAGCTGGGAAGGTACTACCGTTCCACTAAGAATCCCGAACAAGCAGAAACACTTTGGAATGTGTTTTTCTCGGAGCTGCGATCACTCAAGCAGCTGAGTGAAAAACGCAAGAGCAAACTACTGTTTGTGCTGTATCCTTCCTATGTCCAGGTGTTTCCCTCTCATGTAGACCGGTTGATTTCGCGGATCAGCGAGCAAGCCAAACGCCCAGACCTTTCCCGCTCTGACTTCGACCTCACTCTGCCGAGCAGAAGAATAGCTGAGTTCTGCAAAAATGAACGGATTCCCTGTTTCGACTTAAGTGCAGAGATTACCTCAGCGATTAATCGCAGCGCTCAGCCAAGTTATATCGGTAGAGATGTTCACTGGAATATTCACGGCAATGGAATCGCTGCGAATATCGAAGCAGCAGCTATTCGACCTCTGCTTTGTAAAACTAGCGCAGACTGAAATAAAGCTACCGCCAGAGTTAGAAAACTCGGAAGACAACGGTCTTTTCAACCTATAAGAGACGGCGGCCGGCCTATCGACGTTCGATAAGCCGGCCTGGTCTCGGTTGACATTCCTACACGAGCAGCACTACTTCACCAACTTGACGCCAGTGAATGGGCCGGGCTTGACTGGGCGAGACCGGGCAAGGACCGCGCCGAGATCCCGTTCGTGCACAAGCACGATCCGGATGATCGCGGCGGGCTTGTCGTTCCAGTAGTCGAGATCATTCGTGTCGCGGTTGACCCGCTGACGAATGCGAGTACCGGCACCAACGCCAATTCCCTTCGAGAAGCCCTTCGCACCAAGGTCGTCGATTCCGCGTGTCGTAGCGCCACGGCTGCGTGGTTTCGCATACTTCGAAGTGAAGAACGCAATGCCGATAGTCGCAGCCACTCGTTCGTCTCCGATCACCTGCTGGGCAACCGATTCACCCTTTCGCTTGGTGATGACGAACTGACGAACGGCTCCATCTTCGAAGCGGAATCCGTCCAACCAGAACACGCTGGCAGACGTGGCAGATGAAGACAAGAAATTCTGCGCCGGCATACCCTCTGCTGTCGCGTCGGTATACTTGGTCAGCGAAATCCCTCGCGTCGTCTTCTTCCCATCGACGGCGTTGATTCCCTCGATCGATGGCACGATGGCAACGTGTCGATCCAGATCGGCATTTGGCCGAAAATCGAGCCAGACTCCGAGCCCGACTTTCACCGGGATGACGTAGTCGACCGTGTTCGGGTCATTGTCATCCCATTTCTCGACGCCAGTCAGTGCTGCCAGGGGGAATCCCTCCGTCGGCGCGTACGGCGGAAGGGGCTGAGCCACCTCCTCACCGTCTGCGTTCCACTTGACCGTCAAGGCCTTGGGCAGATTGACGGTCACCGAGAACTTCTCGGCCGTCAACTTGGTGGCCCCACGAATCACCGGTCGATCCGGCTCAACCTTTTGGCCGCCGAAAACACCTTGCGCATTCGCATTGACACCAGCCCCGACCATGGCAAAGGCACACAATGAAATAAGACCCTTCCGCATTGCTGACACTCCTTCTGCAAAATCAGTTGAGACTCTCATCATCGCTACTTGGACATTTTCTCGACAGGTTACATGTAGTTGTCCGTTGGCTAGAGAGTGGAGAATGAAATTCTCCTAGATGACAGCACTCAAGGCGCAAGAGTGCGCACTGAGTGCTGCCATCTACTACAAATGAATCTGGAAGGGAGGACTGCAAGAACTCGCAGTAAAACTTCTTAAAATACCTAAAGACCGTTGTCTTCAAGAGGAGAGTCCTATCGGATCCATCCTATCGAAGACAACTCATTTCAAACAAATATAGACTGTGAAAGACCATCACCTGGTAAGTGCACCGCTGCTTAATTCATTATGCAGGACACTCTACAAAGATTTGCATATAATTGGAGGAAAATTGTTATCTATCGACGATTGTTGCAGCGGCGGAATCTACTCCTGCCTGAAAAGTAGGCCTAGTGGGCCTAAGTTGACTTTTTTACTAGCTTTTTATAAAACTCTATTTCACACTCCCTATGTAGTTCTCTGATAGTCCAGCTCCTGGAAGCCGAAGAAGAGTCGGGTTTTCAATCCGGCTCATGAGTTCTCGTAGCGCTAATCCGGCCGGTTCGGCGGTTTAGCGCTGCGAAAGGTTCACATTTCCAAAGCTCGTATTCCTCGAGCTTTTCACTCTATTCCAAATCGGAGTCACACATGGATTGGGAAAACATCTACCAAGTCTTTACCGTCGGACGAGACATCGTCACCACCCTACTCGGAGTTTTCTTGCTGGGTGTTGCCCTTGTCCAATGGGCGACTCGTCGTTCAGGCGATGACGTGAAGTTCATCGGAATGACCGCCTGGCTCGAGAAGGTTGACGATGTTCCCACCATCTTGGTCGGCCTTCACTGGCGGGATTCGTTCTCGATTTCCGAGATCTGGCGAAACATCTTTGACCGAGCTGAGGTTCGCTTTCGCCTCTGGCGAATGTGCGACAAGAGCGAGCATTTGATCGGGGTACAAGCCTCACTGAGAGAAGCGGCGCGACTGCGGACAAGCCTTGATTTCATCACGAACCGCTTGGTTCGCGTGCTCAAGGGAATGCATTCCGACCGCGTCACCATTCTTCAGGAAGACAACGGCACTGGTCGAATTGATTTGCCTCTTCGATACGTCGCCGCAGCCCGTCCCGTTCCCAATGCCGATCTGGCGAAGTTGCTTTGCATCGACTCGAAACTCGAGTACTGGGCGCTCGTCTTTAGCTCAGTAAAAGAGAGTGTCAACATCTCATTCTCCCGGAAGGCTGGAATGTCGGGTTTTTCAGAAGAGGTTCAACTTGCCTATCTGAGACAACTCCAAGCGATTGCCGGACAGGTGGTGCACCTGGCACAGGATCTCAAAGACGGTGTTCGCGATGGCCAGGCTGACGGCCCAGCAGTGGTTCGAACAACCACCTTGTCGATCGAGGCAAAGGAGGTCAAGTGAACACAAGGGTTTCACGCGGCGCTGCGAAAGCGAGGTATCAGTCGATACCTCGCTTTTTTCTATCTTCAAGCGAGGCTACTCGGTAGCTTCCCCGGCTTCCCCTAGTCCAAAGCATTTTTTGACAATTACTTAGTAATATTATCATATCCGGCAAGCATACGAGCGGGTTGATACCCCGTTGGCTGCTTCGATTAGGTCTTTACATTCGCTTCCCAGAGTAGAAAGGAGAAAGCTATCAACTAGTTCTTGATCACAGTTACCACTATCCGTATTCGTAGAACGGATGGTCCACCACCACTTTTTGAGGGTTCATTACTCAAATGGAATTTCACTTCACAGATCAATCGGGAAACCAGGTCGTCTTTAGCACGATCGCCGATGAACATGGCTGGGGTCCGATGGACAACAGCACTGGAACCACCACTGCCGTTGCACGGGCTTGCAACCTGCGAAATATCAGCATCCGTTTTATCGATATCGGCGACGGCACAGTCAACGTTATCGATCTGGATGCGGATCAAGCTGCCGCAGTTCTTGCGCTGCTGATTGAGCGAGGTTTCGGCCTTTCATCAATCTGCACGCCGATCGGAAAATACCCGGTCGTCGAAGGCGGCATCAATGGTGAATACAAGCCGCTGCAGGAACGCCTCGACGAAGCTCGAGCCGTCTTTCGCGCCCTCAAATGTTTTGGGCGTCCGTTCCGGGTTTTTCCTGGGTACGGCAAGATCGACGACGAGAACAGCCGTCGGGATCAGCAGTTCATCGACGCCTCTGTCGAGTTCTGCACGGCACTGGCACAGGTTGCCAAAGAGGAAGGCGTTCAACTGCTGTTTGAGACGGAAGGCAACTTCCCACATGCAGTTGGCGCAGAACTCGCAGAGTTCGTTGGTGATCTCGGCGATCACGTCGGAATCGTCTACGATGCCGGCAACAACGTCCTGACCCTCGGGTCGACGGATGCGGTTGTCGATGACTACAGAGCCTGTCGCCATTTGGTCATGGCCCATCACCTGAAAGACTATCGACTTCAGGAGGGCTACACCGCACCAAGTGGGAAAGGCGTGATTGACGAAGCCACCCTCTGTCGATTCGTGCCAACTGGCTACGGGCATGGCGGATACCCGCGGATACTGAAGATGTTCGCCGACGATTTGGCGAGCATCCGCCGCAAAGGCTGGGTGCCTACGATCGATGTCGAGGGCCACGGAACCGGCGGGGGCCACAAGCGTGGATCCACCACACCGGATGACGCCCGCTTCTACATCGACAGCGGAATTGAAGCAGTGCAAGCTGCCGAGATGGTTCCCGACGTCATCACGAAGCAGGACCACCTCGACCGGATGCTGGCAAAACTGGATCGTTCCGGGATGCGGTCCGAGGCGGGTGCTGGGCTTTGATCGCTTGATTGCTCGGTGAGTTGGCGCGCTTCTCTCCGGGTACATCGATCTCCACCTACTCCAGGACGCGAAACTTCGGTTTCGTCGTCCTGGATTTTCTTATTCAAGAGAAGACTAACCACTGTTCTTAAATAGAAAATCCAGGGCGCTCGCGTTTTCCCTCGGCTTGACAATGCCTCGATTCGATAGTATTTTAATCAACAATTAACCGCAGATATTGGGGCTTTTTGCTTCGAAATTCTGCGACTCTCACCTGATCTTTTAAAGTTCTGGTCCAGAGCAGAAGATATCCCTACCCTTACTTTGTTGCGTCTTTCTCGACACAAGAAAGTCTTACAACCTATCAAGCTAGAATTTTCCCCTCGCTTTTTTCACGAAGTTCAACTCCAGATACTCAATTCCCAAAATCCTCCTGAGTATTCGTATGTATCCAGGTGATGGCCGTTCTTTCGAGAAACTGGCTGTGGTCTAGATACATGTCGCTTAGGAAGGTTTTACAAGAAGAGTGCATCTCCCCCCTCCGCGGGCGAGCAGACCCGTTACTACACAACAGTTCACTGTGGTTTAGTAACGGGTTTCTCTTAACGTCTGACTACATAGTGCTTGCGACTGGAGTTCGCAGTAGTTCGACACCCGTTACTTAGAGGGAGTTATGATGACACAGCAGGACAAGGTCACGCCCAGCACGGACGCCAAGGACAAGGTGAGCGTCCCGGCCGACAAGAAGAAGACGACATTTGGTGATCGCAGTGGAAGCGAGATCAAATGGGGCCATCAGATCTTCGCGTACTTGCGAAGCCTCTGTGGCAAGAAAACAGACGAGTCCGAGTAGCATTCCGGCCAGTGAATGCCCTCGTCTAGCTCCGAACGATTCGTGGAAAGCCAAGCACGAATCGTTTCGGTCAGCTGGAACCCGAGATGTATTGCAAGCGGCATGTATCTCAAATTTTTTGCAAG
>CBDUGV010000265.1:0-5978 GCA_965366815.1 uncultured Bdellovibrionales bacterium
ACCGAGGAAGGTAATGGGAGCTATATTTCGACCCTATGTCAGTGATAGTCAGCGCTCTGACCGGAGTGCGGGTGACCGCGCCCGCCATCGGCAGAAAATTCGCGACTCCATCAGAGACAATATCGCCGACATTCTCGCAGAAGAATCGATCATTGGTCGTGATAAGGACAAGATCATTAAGGTTCCGATTCGATCGATCAAGGAGTACAGGTTCATCTACGGGGAGAATGCGCCTGGTGTAGCGCAAGGTCAGGGAGATTCGAAACCCGGTGATGTCGTGGGGAAAGGAGACCCTGGGCAGCCGGATGCTGCCGGTGAAGCTGGCAACTCTCCGGGCGTCGACGCATTTGAGACGGACGTCACCCTTGAAGAACTCGTTAATATCATGTTTGAAGATCTTGAATTGCCTGAGTTGCAACGCAAGGCTCTCAAACAAGTTGAGACAGATCGAGCCATGCGGCGAAAGGGCTTTCGAAAAGAGGGCATTCGACCGAGACTTGATAAGCGAGGTACTGCCCGAAGCCGAGTAAAGCGAAAGCTCGCTGCTGGTAAGCGTCGCAGAGAAGAAGCTGGATACGAAGAGGCTCCGGAGGAAGGAGAAGACAAGGAACGGTTCCCCTTCCACCGCGATGATATGCGATATCATCACATCACAACTGCCACCAAACTCCAATCAAACGCGGTAGTGATATGTGTGATGGATACTTCCGGCTCTATGGGGACTGTTAAAAAGTACCTCGCCCGCAGCTTTTATTTTCTTTTGTATCAGTTTGTTCGACTGAAATACCAAGAAGTTGAACTCGTGTTTATCGCGCACCACACCGAAGCGAAGGAAGTGAGTGAGCAAGAGTTCTTTCATAAAGTCGAATCTGGAGGAACGTATATTTCTTCAGGTTACAATAAAGTGCTTGAAGTCATTAACGAGCGATACCACCCTTCTCTCTGGAACATATATGCCTTTCATTGCTCTGATGGGGATAACTTCTACAGTGACAATGACCGCGCCCTTCAGGCCGCCAAAGAGCTTTGTAGCGTGTGTAACTTGTTTGGCTATGGTGAAATCAAACCGTCCGGCAGTGCCTATTACAGTGGCAGTATGCTTGATGTGTTCTCAGCCATCGATCACGAGAATTTCCAATCGATCGTGATCGAGAAGAAAGAAGACTTATGGAACGGCTTTCGATCATTCATGATGCGAGACTCGGTTGTCGGGGAAGTAGTAGGGGCAGGCAGTAGTGTCGAGGGCCCGAAAAACAAAAACGATAAGAAGACATCAGGGCCAACCCAGAAAAAACCCTAGCAGAGGAATATAGGTGAGCACGAATCAATCGCCATTTACATTGAATGACCTCGAAGAGTGGGACAAGCGAATTGTCGAACTCGTCGACCGATTCGGGCTGAATTGCTATCGCCAGGAATTTGAGGTTTGCGACCATTTCGATATGCTCGGCTACATGTCGTACTCTGGAATGCCCAGTCGCTATCCACACTGGTCGTTCGGAAAATCGTACGAACGCGAGAAGACTTTGTATGATTATGGAGTCGGTGGCCTACCCTATGAGATGGTTATCAACTCAAACCCCTGCCTCGCCTATCTCATGCGAGACAATACGCAGTTATTGCAAATCCTGACAATTGCTCACGTCTATGGGCATAATGACTTCTTCGCCAATAACTTCACCTTCACCTCATCGATCGATGCACAGTATTCGCTCGAAATGTTCAAGAACCATGCGGATCGAATTCGCACGTATATTGAAGACCCATCAATCGGCTTGGAGAAAGTCGAGGCGATTATTGACGCCGCACATGCACTGAGTCTTTCGCGATCGAAGAATCTGGCCATAAAGCAACTGAGCCGTAGCGAGCGACAACAACGCCTTTGGGAATCTGCCCAACCCGGAGAAGATGAGTTTAGAGACATTCACCCAGACCAAGAGTATGAGCAACCAGATCTAGATAAGCTTCCGCTCCACCCCGAGCAAAACATTCTAGAATTTATTTCACGGCATAACCCTTTCCTCGCCGAATGGGAGCGCGACGTTCTTCACATTGTCGACCGAGAAGCACAGTATTTCATCCCTCAGATCGAAACTAAGATCATGAATGAAGGATGGGCCAGTTATTGGCACTACAAGATTCTTAATGAGCTCAATATGGATGAAGGTCATCATCTTGAGTTCCTCGTTCGACACAACCAAGTGCTTCGCCCAACACCAGGCGGACTGAATCCCTACCATCTCGGCTTTATCCTATGGCACGATATCGAACGCCGCTGGAATGAGGGAGATACGGGACGAGAATTTGCGCTCGACAAACCAGAGTTCGAAGTTTCTTCAATGGACGAAAACGAAACCCCAGGGAGAAAGAAAATCTTTGAGATTCGCGAAAGTGACAGAGACATATCTTTTCTTCGCCGATTCCTGACAGTGGACATCATGCGACAACTGGATCTCTTTCAGCATGAGAAACGCGGAAAAGAGCGGGTCGTCACCAAAGTTTCCGACGACGAAAACTGGGAGCAAGTTAAGCAAACAATGCTCAGTAACATTGGAATGGGCTCTATCCCAGTGATTTTTATTGAGGACGCCGATCACGGGGGGAGCCGAACGCTCTACCTCAAACACGAGCATGATGGACGAGACCTTCAGCTTGAGTATGGCGAGCGAACGCTACGCCATATTAAGTTCCTTTGGCGTCGAGGCGTAGTGATGGAGACGGTGGTAAATGGTCGCCGTTCGCTCCTGAGATTAGTAGACGATGCGCTCAAGATCGAACGCATCTAAGCTACGTCCCTGGTAGTTTCCCCTGAACTCGTTCGCACCGACTGGTATTTCAGCACCTTGCTGTCCTATCAATGGGTGATCCAGAAGCCAGTTTCGTCTAATACAGACCAATTCCAACACCTTCCGACTGACTTCATCACTATCAATTCCTTATCATCTCGACATAACCTTATAACGATCTTTCTCTTTACGAAGTGGGTATACGCGCGAGCTATTCTCTGTACTTGATTCGACTATTGGTCATTCAGGCGCAGAGGATAGCGATCTTACACGGTTCAACCGCATACGATTGCTGCAAACAGTACCACGACTTTTTGCATGCACCCGTATGCAAAAAGGTTCACATACTTTCTTAACCCTTGGAGACCAACAATGCTTTGCGACCTGCTTTCACTTTCGACTTGCATCGAACTGCTCGACTCTGATGACCCCATCACAGTCGGGGAAACCATTGCGCTTCTACACGGAACGCAACACGGACATTGGACTTTTTATCGAGCGCCGCTGCAACTGCAAGCGCCCAC
Source organism: uncultured Bdellovibrionales bacterium (assembly GCA_965366815.1). GTDB lineage: Bacteria > Bdellovibrionota_C > UBA2361 > SZUA-149 > SZUA-149 > CBDUGV01. The sequence continues at coordinate 3,311 of CBDUGV010000265.1, forward strand.
GGTACCTATCCTTTGTGTACTGCCAGATCAAACACTTGGTTTGGCGGACTATCCAAAAGAAGCACTCAAAAGTCGAGAAGTTCGAAGTGCTTGCACTGAGGTCGACTCCGATTCACTTCTGGGGATTCGACCGGGCAGCGACACGCTTCTCTGCATGCAGGGAATCATCGATGCCGCAGAATCATGCTACTACCGTTGGGATGGCGACTGGGATGATGAGTACCCCCTCTCATGGGGAGCCTATCACCTGGTGGAACATCAACGTGGGCACGGAGGTGATTGGGCTTTGGAACGACTTTGCTCACAATTCGAGCAGTCGACTGAAGCCCGTCGTCGTGAAACTGACGCCATGCAGAAACTCATCGCATTGGCTCAGCTCTCGGCACACTTCCTGCGCCTTTCGTCAACGTAGGGTGGCTAGATTTCTGGAACAGTGACTTGCTTGAAGCAATTCATCGAGCGACACAGAAGTAGATCAGCTTTGCCGCTGATCTACTTCTTTTGGCTTCCTTGGAATCGGTACGAGATCGCTTTTCCTCTGTACTACTTCGAACCAGTGAGCTATGAAGCGACCGCCTCCTGTCGCGACTCACCTAGGCCTTCGATCCCGAGCTCAACCACGTCACCTGGCTTCAAATAGCGCGGAGGAGTAAAGCCCAGTCCAACACCCTTGGGTGTACCGGTGCTAATAACGTCTCCGGGCAGGAGCGACATATACTGTGAGAGATAGCTGACAACTTTCGGCACAGTAAAGATGAAATCATCGGTATTTCCATCTTGCACGGTCTCGCCGTTTACTTTCAGCCACATCCGAAGGTTATGTACATCGCTCAATTCATCCGGGGTCGCTACAAAGGGCCCAAGTGGGGCGAAGCTGTCACAACTCTTTCCCTTGACCCATTGCCCACCGCGCTCGAGTTGAAACTCTCGCTCACTATAGTCGTTGTGTAAACAGTATCCAGCCACGTGATTCATGGCATCAGCTTCTGAAACATAGGACGCTTTTTTCCCAATGATCACCGCAAGCTCAACTTCCCAATCTGTCTTCTGCGAATTCTTGGGGATCACGAGATTGTCGTTGGGACCAACGATAGACGAGGTCGCCTTAAAGAAAATAATCGGCTCTTCTGGTATTTCCGCACCACTCTCGACTGCATGTTCTCGAAAATTCAGACCAACACAGATCAGTTTGCTCGGTCGACATATCGCCGGACCAAATCGAGTATTCGAGTCAACCACTGGAGCTGCGGCGGCATTTGATGAAAGCCAGTCCTGGAGCCGCGCAAGGCCGTCCCCACCAAAGAAGTCCTCATCGTAATCCTGCCCAAAGGCGGACACATCGATATGACGCCCATCAGCAAGAATCACACCGGGTTTTTCTCTACCAACTTCACCAAAACGAAATAGTTTCATCTAATCTACGCTCCTCTGAAAGGAAAAATGTGCATTTGTCTCACCTTGCTAGCAGCGAAGGAGTGACATGCCTCCATCAATATAATAGGCACCACCTGTTACGAAACTCGATTCTTCGGAACAGAGATACACTGCCAAACTGGCAATGTCCTGCGGCTTGGCCATACGGCCAATTGGCGCGGTCTTTGAGAGTTTGTCGAACATCTCCTGCTCTTGTCCGGGATAATTCGTTGCGAGATAGTTGTCGACAAACGGCGTGTGGACTCGAGCAGGGCAAATACAATTACATCGCACACCCTTTGTCACGTAGTCTGCGGCAATAGACAAGGTCATATTGTAGACCGCACCCTTACTCATCGAATAGCCGAAACGGTCAGGAATGCCTTGGGTAGATGCCACGGACGCCATATTGAGTATGACTCCGCCCCCACCGGCCAACATTTTTTCAACGCCAAACTTCAGACCGTTGTACACACCTTTGATGTTGACCGCGTAAAGACGGTCTAAGTCCTCTTCGCTTGTCGTCTCGACCGTACCGATATGAGACACACCCGCGTTATTGACTAGGATATCAAGGGCACCTGCTTGCTCGAAGACTTCGTTGAATACCCTCTCGACATCCTGTTGCTTGCTCACATCACAAAGATGAAAAACTGCTTTACCGCCACTTTCGCAAATCTGTCGTGCCACTCGCTCGCCATTCTCGGCAACCACGTCGAGTATATGAACTTCCGCACCCTGCTTCGCAAATACTTCTGCAATACTCTCACCAATACCCGAGCCAGCGCCCGTTATCACGGCACTCTTACCATCAAGTCGAAACATGGGGACTCTCCGTGCTATTCCTTCCACTTAATATTACAGCCAAGGCTCGGGGTCTGCACTGCAGGCACCGGTTGCCCATCGACCAAGCACGTGAGCGCTTTGCGCAGATCGTTTCCAGTGACCGGTACGTCGTTGTCTTTTCTCGAACCATCGAACTGTCCACGATAGGCAAGCGCCTTATCACCGTCATAGACAAAGAAATCCGGAGTGCAGGCCGCATTGAACGCCCGCGCAACATCCTGGCTTTCATCATAGAGATAGGGAAAACTGTAGGAATACTCAGCAGCCAGTTCTTTCATTTTTTCCGGTGAGTCCTCGGGATACTGCTCCACATCGTTCGAGCTGATCGCGACAAAAGAAACTCCCTTTGCCTGGAACTCTTTCGCTACCGCCACCAATTCCTGCTGAATCGGCTTAACGAACGGGCAAT